>NZ_JAFEUF010000249.1:6746-9350 GCF_016901035.1 Streptomyces durocortorensis | reverse complement strand
CCCTCGCCGCGACGCCCGCCCCCTCCGGCGTACCCCTGCCGCCCGGGCTCGCCCTGCGCGGCCGGCTCGCCACCGGCGCCCGGCGCCCCGAGACGCCTCGCGGCTCCGGACGCGGCGGGTCCGGCTCCCGTACCCCGCGCCCCGGGCGCGGCGGCGGGCCGCGCCGGGCCTTCGAGCGGGCACGGCGGGCCTGGGACCGGCCCCTGACCGCCTACTACGTGATCCTCGGCTCCAGCCTCCTGATCACCGTGCTGGGCCTGGTGATGGTCTACTCCGCCTCGATGATCCAGGCGTTGAACATCGACAAGTCGTCGACGTACTTCTTCGGCAAGCAGTTCGTCGCCGCCGTCATCGGGGGCGCGCTCATGCTGATCGCCTCCAGGATGCCGGTGAAGCTCCACCGCGGGCTGGCCTACCCGATGCTCATGATCACGGTCTTCCTGATGGTCCTGGTCCAGGTGCCGGGGATAGGGCTTTCCCGCGGCGGGAACCAGAACTGGCTCTACCTCGGCGGCCCGTTCCAGCTCCAGCCCAGCGAGTTCGGCAAGCTCGCGCTGATCTTGTGGGGCGCCGACCTGCTCGCCCGCAAGCAGGACAAGCGGTTGCTGACGCAGTGGAAGCACATGCTCGTCCCGCTCGTCCCGGTCGCCTTCATGCTCCTCGGGCTGATCATGCTCGGCGGCGACATGGGGACCGCGATCATTCTCACGGCGATCCTCTTCGGCCTGCTCTGGCTGGCCGGCGCCCCCACCCGGCTCTTCGCAGGGGTGCTCGGATTCGCCGCCGCCCTGGCGTTCCTGCTGATCTGGACCAGCCCCAACCGGATGTCCCGGCTCTCCTGCATGGGCATCATCGGCGAACCCGATCCGGACGACGGCTGCTGGCAGGCCGCGCACGGAATCTACGCCCTGGCCTCCGGCGGATGGTTCGGTTCCGGGCTGGGTGCGAGTGTGGAAAAATGGGGTCAACTCCCGGAACCGCACACCGACTTCATCTTCGCGATCACGGGTGAGGAACTGGGTCTGGCGGGGACGCTGTCCGTGCTCGCCCTGTTCGCGGCTCTAGGCTATGCGGGTATCCGCGTGGCCGGACGCACGGAGGACCCCTTCGTCAGGTATGCCGCGGGAGGCGTGACCACCTGGATCATGGCCCAGGCCGTGATCAACATCGGTGCGGTGCTCGGCCTGTTGCCGATCGCCGGTGTCCCGCTCCCGCTGTTCTCCTACGGGGGGTCGGCCCTGCTGCCGACGATGTTCGCGGTCGGGCTGATGATCGCCTTCGCACGGGAGGACCCCGCGGCGAAGGCGGCCCTGGCCATGCGGAAGCCCGGGGTGAGATGGAAGACGATGAGACGGCGCGTCAAGAAGCGTTCGTCCGGAGAGCGGTGAATTTCGGTGCATGTCGTACTCGCCGGCGGGGGGACCGCCGGACACATCGAGCCCGCGCTTGCCCTCGCAGACGCCCTGCGCAGGCAGGACCCGACCGTGGGAATCACGGCCCTCGGCACGGAACGCGGCCTGGAGACCAGGCTCGTACCCGAGCGGGGGTACGAGCTGGCGCTCATCCCCGCGGTCCCGCTGCCGCGTAAGCCCACGCCCGAACTGATCACCGTCCCGGGGCGGCTGCGCGGCACCATCAAGGCCGCCGAGCAGATCCTGGAACGCACCAAGGCGGACTGCGTGGTCGGCTTCGGCGGTTACGTCGCGCTGCCCGGCTACCTGGCCGCCAAACGGGCCGGAGTGCCGATCGTGGTCCACGAGGCCAACGCCCGGCCGGGCCTGGCCAACAAGATCGGCTCCAGGTACGCCCACGGGGTCGCCGTCTCCACCCCGGACAGCAAGCTGCGCGGCGCCCGCTACATCGGCATCCCGCTGCGCCGCACCATCGCCACCCTGGACCGCGCCCGGGTCCGCCCGGAGGCCCGTGCCTCCTTCGGCCTCGACCCCAACCTGCCCACGCTGCTGGTCTCCGGCGGCTCGCAGGGCGCGCGCCACCTCAACGAGGTCGTGCAGCGGGTCGCGCCGCTGCTCCAGCGCTCGGGGATCCAGATCCTCCATGTGGTCGGTCCGAAGAACGAATTGCCGCGGATCGACAACATGCCCGGGATGCCGCCCTACATCCCGGTACCGTACGTGGACCGGATGGACCTCGCGTACGCCGCGGCCGACATGATGCTCTGCCGCGCGGGCGCGATGACCGTCGCCGAACTCTCCGCCGTCGGGCTCCCCGCCGCCTACGTCCCGCTGCCCATCGGCAACGGCGAACAGCGGCTCAACGCCCAGCCGGTGGTCAACGCCGGCGGCGGCCTGCTGGTGGACGACGCGGCGCTCACCCCGGAATGGGTGCAGGGCAACGTCCTGCCGGTGCTGTCGGACCCCCACCGGCTGTACGAAATGTCCCGCGCCGCCGCCGAGTTCGGCCGGCGCGACGCCGACGACCTGCTCGTCGGCATGGTGTACGAAGCGATCGCCGCGCGCCGCTAGGCGTACGGCGCGATGCGGTGCGGGCCCCCGGGCGGCGGCCCCCGGCGCCCGCGCGGGGGCAGCGGGGGGCGCCCCACGAGATTAAAAAAAAACACGCCCCCCCCAGACGCAGACAAAACGA
>NZ_JAFEUF010000249.1:305-6736 GCF_016901035.1 Streptomyces durocortorensis | reverse complement strand
GCCCCCCCGGCCGGCGCCAGCGGTGGCGGCGGTCTTTCTTCGGGGCCGCCCCGGCGGGGGGGGGCGGGGGGGCGGGGGGGGGGGGGGGGCCCCCGGGGGGGGGGGCCGGGGGGCCGGCGAAGGAGCGAGCGTGGCCGGACCGACGACCGCCCAGCGCGGCGCACACGGGCGGGCGGACACCTCCGCCCGCCCGCCGCACATCGGCCCCGAGGGGCCCCGCATCAGCCGCCGGCTGCTGCTGATCCTGATCGGCGTCGCCGTCGCCCTGCTCACCGCGTTCGCGGTCTGGGTGCTCTACGGCTCCTCCTGGCTCCGTGTGGAGAAGGTCAGCACGAGCGGCGTCGATGTCCTGACCCGCGAAGAAGTGGAAGCGGCTGCCGCCACCCCGATCGGCGCCCCGCTGGTCTCGGTGGACACCGGCGCCATGGAGCGCCGGTTGCGCCAGAAGTTGCCTCGTATCGACACGGTTGATGTCGTTCGGTCCTGGCCGCACGGCATCGGCCTTAAGGTGACGGAGCGAAAGCCGGTCCTTCTGGTCGAAAAGGGCGGGAAGTTCGTCGAAGTGGACGCCAAGGGCGTGCGCTTCGCCACCGTGGACAAGGCGCCGAAGGGCGTGCCCCTGCTGGAGCTGAAGCCCGAGCCTTCCGCGAGCCTTCGCCGCTTCGGCGACGACCGTCTGTTGCGGGAAGCGGTCCGGGTCGCCGGCGACCTTCCGGCGGGTGTCGCGAAGGAGGTCGAGGCCGTCCGGGTCTCCTCGTACGACGCGATCACCTTGCGGCTCACCCGGGACCGTGAGGTGACCTGGGGCAGTGGCGAGGACGGCCCGGTCAAGGCACGTGTCCTCGTCGCACTCATGAAGGCCGCCCCCAAAGCGGGACAGTTCGACCTAAGCGTTCCCACCGCCCCGGCGGTATCGGCGAGTTGACGGGCATTTGTGCTGGCCAGCACCCTGGTTGGTCAGCGCTACGGGTGATCACATAGGGTGAAAAGAAAAACGGGAGGTTCGGCGTGTTCGTTGAACGTGCGCCACTTGTCGACTTAGTGTCCTGTTCGGAAGAGTCCAGGAAGCAGACACACTGGTAACCCTAAACTTCAGCGTTAGGGTTTGGGTCGGCGTTCGGACCGTCCCCATCGACATCAGTCGTCGCCGCGGGGCCACCGCAGAGCGACGACACGTAAATCGAGGCGAGAGGCCTTCGACGTGGCAGCACCGCAGAACTACCTCGCAGTCATCAAGGTCATCGGTGTCGGCGGCGGTGGTGTCAATGCCATCAACCGAATGATCGAGGTCGGTCTCAAGGGCGTCGAGTTCATCGCCATCAACACGGATGCACAGGCCCTGTTGATGAGCGACGCCGACGTCAAGCTCGACGTCGGCCGCGAACTCACCCGGGGCCTCGGCGCCGGGGCGAACCCGGCCGTCGGTCGTAAGGCGGCAGAGGACCACCGTGAGGAGATCGAGGAGGTCCTCAAGGGGGCCGACATGGTCTTCGTCACCGCCGGAGAAGGCGGCGGCACCGGCACCGGCGGCGCACCCGTCGTCGCCAACATCGCGCGCTCTCTCGGCGCCCTGACGATCGGTGTGGTCACCCGCCCGTTCACCTTCGAGGGCCGGCGACGCGCGAACCAGGCGGAGGACGGCATCGCCGAGCTCCGCGAAGAGGTCGACACCCTCATCGTCATCCCCAACGACCGCCTGCTGTCCATCTCGGACCGTCAGGTCAGCGTGCTCGACGCGTTCAAGTCGGCCGACCAGGTGCTGCTCTCGGGTGTCCAGGGCATCACCGACCTCATCACGACCCCGGGCCTGATCAACCTCGACTTCGCCGACGTCAAGTCGGTCATGTCCGAGGCCGGATCGGCGCTCATGGGCATCGGGTCGGGGCGCGGCGACGACCGCGCGGTGGCGGCCGCGGAGATGGCGATCTCCTCGCCCCTCCTGGAAGCCTCCATCGACGGCGCCCGCGGGGTCCTGCTCTCCATCTCCGGCGGCAGCGACCTCGGTCTCTTCGAGATCAACGAGGCCGCCCAGCTGGTGAGCGAGGCGGCGCACCCCGAGGCCAACATCATCTTCGGCGCCGTCATCGACGACGCCCTGGGCGACGAGGTGCGGGTCACCGTGATCGCCGCGGGCTTCGACGGCGGACAGCCGCCGGCCCGCCGGGAGAACGTCCTCGGCGCGAACACCAACAAGCGCGAGGAGCCGGCCACCCCGGTCAGGTCCTCCGCCGAGCCCGCGCGCCCGGTCGGCGGACTCGGTTCCGTACCCCCGCGCGAGGAGAGCCCGGCCCCGGCCGAGCCCGCCCCCGCGTCGGCTTCGAGCGAGAGCGCGCTGCCGCCCGTCTCTCCGCCGCACGTCCCGCCGGCCCGTCCCTACCAGGACACCCAGGCCGAAGAGCTGGACGTACCGGACTTCTTGAAGTGATAGATCAGCACCCGACGGCACCCGTCACGGGCAGCGCTCACTTCGCCTTCACCGACCGGTGGGGCGGAGTGAGCGCCGCTCCGTACGGCGAACTCAACCTCGGCGGCGCGGTCGGAGACGACCCCGCCGCCGTCGGCGCGAACCGGGAGCGCGCGGCCCGCGGCCTCGGCATCGACCCGGCGCTCGTCGTCTGGATGAACCAGGTGCACGGGCGGGACGTCGCGGTGGTGGACGGGCCCTGGGGTGCGGACGCGGAGATTCCGGCCGTGGACGCGGTGGTGACCGCCCGGCGCGGGCTGCCGCTCGCGGTCCTCACCGCCGACTGCACCCCCGTGCTCCTCGCCGACCCGGTCGCCGGAGTCGTCGGGGCGGCGCACGCCGGGCGTCCGGGGCTGGTCGCCGGAGTCGTACCGGCGGCGGTCGAGGCCATGATCGCGCTCGGCGCACACCCCTCCCGGATCACCGCGCACACCGGTCCGGCCGTCTGCGGACGGTGCTACGAAGTGCCGGAGGCGATGCGGGCCGAGGTCGCCGAGGCCGTCCCCGGCACTTGGTCAGAGACCAGCTGGGGCACTCCGGCGGTGGACGTCACCGGCGGAGCCCACGCCCAGCTGGCCGCCCTCGGCGTGACGGACCGGCACTCCTCGCCGTACTGCACCCTGGAATCGGGCGACCACTTCTCGTACCGCCGCGACCGCGTCACCGGGCGGCTCGCCGGATATGTCTGGTTGGACTGATAGGGCATGACGGACCGTAAGGCTCAACTCGCGGCGAATCTCGCACAGGTGGAGGAAAGGATCGTCTCCTCCTGTGTCGCCGCCGGGCGCAAGCGGGAGGAAGTGACCCTGATCGTGGTCACCAAGACCTACCCCGCGAGCGATGTGCGGATCCTGCATGAGCTCGGGGTGCGCCATGTCGCGGAGAATCGTGACCAGGACGCCGCCCCCAAAGCCACCGCTTGTGCGGATCTTTCGCTGACATGGCACTTTGTCGGACAACTGCAGACGAACAAGGTTCGTTCTGTGACCGGTTATGCCGATGTGGTGCAGTCGGTGGACCGCGCCAAGCTGGTCACGGCTCTCTCCGCCGCCGCGGTGCGCGGGGAGCGCGAACTCGGCTGCCTGATCCAGGTCGCCCTGGACGCGGAGAGCGGCGAGCGCGGTGAGCGCGGCGGTGTCGCGCCGGACGGGGTCGAGGAGTTGGCGGCCGCGATCGGCGAGGCTCCCGGACTCCGGCTCGACGGACTGATGACCGTGGCGCCGCTGGCCGGGGAGTACGCCGGCCGGCAACGGGCCGCGTTCGACCGGCTGATGGAAATCTCATCCCGCCTGCGCGCCGGTCATCCGGCTGCGAACATGGTCTCCGCAGGTATGAGCGGGGATCTGGAGGACGCGGTGGCGGCCGGAGCGACACATGTACGCGTCGGTACGGCGGTACTCGGAGTCCGACCCCGGCTCGGGTAACGTCGCGAAGCAAGTCGGACCACAGCAGAAAATATGGTCATTCCCACTTCTAGCGGGCAGACCACCGTGGATCGCTGGCACTTGGTGACGAATGCCGATCCACCACAGAGCGGAGGACTCGGAGCATGGCCGGCGCGATGCGCAAGATGGCGGTCTACCTCGGCCTCGTGGAGGACGATGGGTACGACGGCCCGGGGTTCGACCCCGACGACGAATTCGAACCTGAGCCGGAGCCCGAGCGCGACCGGCGGCGGCACCAGCCCCCGCACCAGGTGGAGCGGGACCGGGAGCGTGACCGCGACCGTGAGCGCGAAAGGGACGAACCGGTACGAGTGGTGCAACCCCCCGCTCAGCGAGAGCCGGTTCAGCTCCCCGCGGAAAGCGTGCGACCCGCCCGGATCGCACCCGTGGCATCCATCACACCTGAACGCCCGAACATGGAGAAGAACGCACCGGTGATCATGCCCAAGGTCGTGTCCGAGCGGGAGCCGTACCGCATCACCACGCTGCACCCCAGGACCTACAACGAGGCCCGTACCATCGGGGAACACTTCCGTGAGGGCACTCCGGTGATCATGAATCTCACGGAGATGGACGATACGGACGCGAAGCGACTTGTCGACTTTGCCGCGGGACTCGTCTTCGGTCTCCATGGCAGCATTGAACGCGTGACGCAGAAGGTGTTCCTGTTGTCGCCTGCTAACGTCGATGTCACGGCGGAGGACAAGGCCCGCATCGCAGAGGGCGGATTCTTCAACCAGAGCTGAGAACACGACACCGGGAACGACCCGGCCGCAAGGCCGGTGCCGGCCGCGAGGCCGGAGCTGACGAGAGCCAGGGGAGAGGGAAGCGCGAGACATGGGCGTCGCACTGGATGTGGTCTATATCGCGCTGATGTGTTTCCTCATCGTGCTGATCTTCCGGCTGGTCATGGACTATGTCTTCCAGTTCGCACGTTCATGGCAACCCGGCAAGGCGATGGTGGTCGTACTTGAGGCCACCTACACTGTCACCGATCCACCGCTCAAGCTTCTGCGGCGGTTCATCCCGCCGCTGCGTCTCGGGGGCGTGGCACTCGACCTGTCCTTCTTCGTTCTGATGATCATCGTCTACATCCTGATCAGCGTTGTGGTCAGGTTGTGAGCGATACGGTCTTGCCGACTGCCGACGACTACGTAGAGGTGAAGAAGAGATGCCGTTGACCCCCGAGGACGTGCGGAACAAGCAGTTCACGACCGTCCGCCTCCGAGAAGGCTATGACGAGGACGAGGTCGATGCCTTTCTCGACGAGGTCGAATCGGAGCTGACCCGTCTGCTCCGTGAGAACGAGGACCTGCGCGCCAAACTGGCCGCTGCGACGCGCGCCGCCGCGCAGAACCAGCAGCAGCAACAGCAGCAGGGTATGCGCAAGCCCCCGGAGCAGCAGGACCGCCCGGGCGCGCCCGTTCCCGCCGCCATATCTGGACCGCCGCAGCAGCAGCAGCCCCCGCAGATGGGTCCGCCCCAGCTGCCCGGTGGCGCGCCGCAGCTGCCCGCAGGTCCCAGCGGCCACGGCCCCCAGGGCGGCCACGGCCCCGGTCCGCAGGGCCCGCACGGCCCCGGCCCGATGCAGGGCGGTCCCATGGGTGGCCCGATGGGCGGTCCCATGGGTCAGCACCCCCAGCAGCAGATGCAGCAGATGCAGCCCCCGCAGATGCAGCAGCAGGGGCAGGGCCCCGGTGGCGACAGCGCCGCCCGTGTCCTCTCGCTCGCGCAGCAGACCGCCGACCAGGCGATCGCGGAGGCCCGTTCCGAGGCCAACAAGATCGTCGGCGAGGCGCGCAGCCGTGCCGAGGGCCTGGAGCGCGACGCGCGTGCCAAGGCCGACGCCCTGGAGCGGGACGCGCAGGAGAAGCACCGCGTGGCGATGGGCTCGCTGGAGTCGGCCCGCGCGACGCTGGAGCGCAAGGTCGAGGACCTGCGGGGCTTCGAGCGCGAGTACCGCACGCGGCTGAAGTCCTACCTGGAGAGCCAGCTGCGCCAGCTGGAGACCCAGGCGGACGACTCGCTCGCCCCGCCGCGGACGCCGGCCGCCGCTTCGCTGCCGCCGTCCCCCTCGCTGGCTCCGGCCGGTGCGGGTGCGATGGGGCACTCCATGGGCGGCTCCAACCACGGTGGCCACGGCGGCCAGCAGATGGGTGGCGGTCAGTCGATGGGCAGCGGGCCGTCCTACGGCGGCCAGCAGCAGATGTCGCCGGCCATGACGCAGCCGATGGCGCCGGTGCGGCCGCAGGCGCCGCAGCCGATGCAGCAGGCGCCTTCGCCGATGCGTGGGTTCCTGATCGACGAGGACGACAACTGAGCGGTGCGCGCTCGCTGAGCGCGTAGCCGTCGGCAGGCTGAGGGCCCGGGGGGCCGGGGGGGGGCCCGCCCCCCCCCGGGGGGGGGGTGGTGGGGGGGGGCGGGGGGGGGGGGGGGGGGGGCGGGGGGGCGGCTGGTTTGATCCTTCCCCACCTTCTCCCCACCGCCGCCCGCCACGCCTGGCCGCTCGGACGGCACACCGA
>NZ_JAFEUF010000249.1:0-295 GCF_016901035.1 Streptomyces durocortorensis | reverse complement strand
CTTGCCCTGTCTTGTTTCACTGGGGGGGGGGGGGGGGGTGTGGGGGGGGGCGGCGGGGGGGGGGGGCGGCGCGGGGGGGGGGCCCCCCCCCCCCCCGGGCCCTTTGCCGTGGCGATTGCCGGGTGCGTGGGCGCCTGCGGCGGGCTGTTCCCCTACCCGCCCCTTCCCGAAACCGGGGCACTGCCCCGGAGCCCCTTTGCCCTCAAGCGCCGGGCGGGCTTGGGTTCGGGGCTCCGCCCCGGACCCCGCCGCAGCCCCCGGCGCCGGGGGGGAAATTGGGCCCCCCGGCGGGGCC
>NZ_JAFEUF010000248.1:650-9354 GCF_016901035.1 Streptomyces durocortorensis | reverse complement strand
CCCTCCTCCTGCGCGAGGGCCGCGGACCCCGGCCGGCGGGGGGGGCGGGGCGGGGGGGCGCGGGGGGGGGGGGCGGCCGGGCGCTCGCCGCGTTCCAGGGCGGAGTCGACGAGTTCGCCGATCCGGGCGCCCGCGCGGCGGCCCTCCAGATGGAGCCGGCCGACGTTGATGCGGTCCTCGGCGAGCAGGGTCAGGACGGCGGAGGAGCCGGCGGCGTAGGTGGCGATGTAGCCGTTGCCGCCGCGGACCAGCAGTTCGCGGAAGCCGCCCCGGCCGGTGGCGTCGGTCATCCGGATGGAGACGCCGAGGGCGGCGGCGGTGAGGGCGGCGACGCCCTCCGCCTCGACGCCCGGGGTGTCGTGGGCCAGGACCAGACCGTCGGTGGAGGCGGCCAGCGCCCCGGAGAGCATCGGAACCCGGGCGCGTAACCGCTGGAGCTCGTCGAGGACATCACGCACTTCGGCCTCGGGCACCATCAGCTGTCTCCTCCCGGCACGCTGTCTGAGCGCGCGTATCACAGGGCCTCCAATGCGTCTCGGAGCCGGCGCAACAGGGCGATATCGGGGTCGGCCGTCACCTCGGGGAGCGTGATCCGGCCGGGGTCGGCGACGGCCGGCAGGGGCTGGGCGCGGACCGCCTCGACCAGCCCGGCCGCCGCGAGACGCCGCAGGTCGACCAGGATGTGGAACGCCGAACGGCCCAGCGCCTGCGCGATGTCCGAGGCCGTGCGGACCCCGTCGACCAGCTCCAGTAGCCGGCGCTGCCGGGCCGGCACCGGGGCGTCGGTCCCGTGCGCCGTCCGCAGGAGCGGGGCGCTGTCGCAGGCGGGGTCGGGCCAGATCCGGTCCAGGAACTCCCGTCTGCGCAGCGTCTCGCGCTCCACGGCGGCGACCGGGACGGGCCGTACCGGACCGATCCAGTGCGCCACCCCGTAACGGAAGCGGGCGGGCGTCCCGGTCGGGGCGAGCGCGAAGAACGCGGCGTCGTACAGCGCGCCCAGGTGGCACAACTCCAGTGCGCCGCCCGGTACATGACCGCTGTCCACGAGATACCGGCCGACCCGGCGGCCCGCCCCGGCCTGGGCCACGGCGTCCCACCAGCCCTCGTGCCGCAGGGTTCCGCCGGTGGTGAGCAGGACGTCGATGCCGGGGGTGGCGGGGCTCTCGGCGTGCACCACCTGGCCGTCGGCGAGGTAGAGCGTGCCGCGGTCGCGCATCAGGGCGCCGGTGGCGCGCTCGGCGGCCAGGCGCTGGAGCATCGGGGAGAGGACCGGGAGCCGGTCGGTCTCCGGGGCGTCGGGGTCGGCGGCTATCGCGCTCATGCCAGCACCAGCCGTTCGGCCAGTTCGCCGAGGCGCATCCGGGCGAGCGCGAGGTTGCCCGCGGAGCGGTCGAGCCACAGATGGAGGAAGACGCTGCTGTCGAATGCCGTCTCCACGAATCGGAGCATGTGGTATCCGTCATGGGTGGTGACGATGATGTCCTCCACGGGGGTGCTCGGTGCCTCCGCGGACCGTTCGCCTTCCGCGCCGAGGTGGGCGAAGGCGGGCTGTTCGGCGGTCATGCGGGCGACCTCCGCCGTCTCGGCGGCGGTCGCCTCGTGGTCGCCGTTGGGGGAGTCCCCGATGGTGCCGAGGGCGAGGCCGCTCGTCCAGTCGACCACCGAGGCGCCCCGGGCACCGGGCAGCCTCATGACTTCGAGCAGGCACTCGTCGATTCCGGGCACGCGGTTTTCCCCTCCCGACGCGGCGTACGGCTGTGACGCAGAGGCTACGCAACGTGCTCACGGCAGGTGGAGGTTCTGGCATTTTCCTTTGGTACATGCCCTCCGGGGTGTAAAGGAGCGGCTGAAATGTGGTGGCCGGGAGGCGAGGTGACGCCCGGTCAGGCCGCGTCAGCGCCGGACTTCTCGCGGGCCGTCATCACCACCTTGTTGAGCGCCCACAGCCCGATCCCGATCAGCAGCAGGATCCCGGCCCGTACGTACACGTCGGAGCCCCGGTCGGCGAGCGGGCTCGCCAGGATCAGCGAGGTGAGCGCGCCGAGCACCGGAAGCACCGTGGGCGTACGGAAGTGGCGGTGGTCCACCCGGTCCCTGCGCAGCACCAGCACGGCGACGTTGACCACGGTGAAGACGCAGAGCAGCAGGAACGAGGTGGTGTCGCCGAGTCCCTCGATCTCGCCGGTGGAGACCAGGCCGATCGCCAGGGCGGAGACGAAGACGATCCCGACCCAGGGGGTGCGCCGGCCGGACAGCACCTTGCCCATCGTGGGCGGCAGGATGCGCTCGTTGGCCATGCCGTAGCAGAGCCGCGAGGCCATCATGATGTTGATCAGCGCCGAGTTGGTGACGGCGAACAGGGCGATCAGCGCGAAGAGTTTCGGCGGGAAATCGACGCCCCCGGCCTTCACCACCTCCAGCAGCGGGCCACTGGACCCGGACAGGGTGCGCGAGTCGACCAGGAGCGAGGAGACCAGGGCGACCAGGACGTAGATGGTGCCGGTGACGCCCACGCCGATGAAGATGGCGCGGGGGAAGGAGCGGGCGGGGTTCTTGGTCTCCTCGGCCATGTTCACCGAGTCCTCGAAGCCCACGAAGGCGAAGAAGCCGAGCGCGGTGGCGCCGAGGACGCCGGTGAGCAGCGCGTACCCGGTGCCGCCGGTCTCGATCTGGGTCAGCCGGGAGGGCTCACCGTCGCCGCTGAACACGGCGTACGCGCCGATCGCGAGGATCACCGCGAGCCCGCTGACCTCGACCAGGGTCAGGACGACGTTCGCCTTGACCGACTCGGCGACCCCGCGCAGGTTGATCGCGGCCAGGGCGAGGATGAACAGGATCGCGATCAGCGTCGGCGGCACCGCGTCGGTGAATTCACCCAGGTAGTCGCCGCTGAACGCCCGCGCGGCCGCGCTCGCGGAGGAGAGACCCGAGCACATCACCATGAAGGCGACGACGAAGGTCAGGAAGGGGATCTTGAACGCCTTCTGGGTGTAGAGCGCGGCCCCGGCCGCCTTCGGGTACTTGCCGACCAGTTCCACGTACGAGGCCGCCGTCAGCATGGCGACGACGAAACCGATCGCGAAGGGCAGCCACAGCGCGCCGCCGACCTTGCCGGCCACGTCCCCGGTGGTGGCGTAGATGCCGGTGCCGAGGATGTCGCCGATGACGAAGAGGATCAGCAGCTTGGGGCCCAGCGCGCGCTTGAGCGGCGGCTCCGCGCCGGTTTCCGTCCGGTCCCCGTGATCTCCGCGGCCTTTGCGACCCCCGGGTTCCGCCGGTGCGGGTGTGTCGGGAGTGCTCATCGGTGCCTCCGGTCCGGCTCGGGGCGGGCCTCGGGTTCGGCCTCCCGCTCGGTAGGGAGAACGTGTTCCCGATCGCGACGCGAACCGCACCTGTTGACTACGACTATTCAGAACAGCAGGATGTGAATAGAATTTCACCATCGCGAGGAGGCACCGCCATGTCAGGACCCCGCCCCGTACGAGCGCCGCGCGGCAGCGCCCTCAGCACCCTGGGATGGCAGCAGGAGGCCGCCCTGCGCATGCTCCAGAACAACCTGGACCCCGAGGTCGCCGAGCACCCCGACAAGCTCGTCGTCTACGGCGGCACCGGCAAGGCGGCCCGCGACTGGCGCTCGTTCGACGCGATGGTCCGCACCCTGGAGACGCTCAAGCAGGACGAGACGATGCTCGTCCAGTCCGGGCGGCCGGTCGGCGTCATGCAGACCCACGAGTGGGCGCCGCGCGTGCTCATCGCCAACTCCAACCTGGTGGGCGACTGGGCGAACTGGGAGGAGTTCCGCCGCTTGGAGCAGCTGGGCCTGACCATGTACGGCCAGATGACCGCCGGGTCCTGGATCTACATCGGCACCCAGGGCATCCTCCAGGGCACCTACGAGACCTTCGCCGCCGTCGCCGCGAAGAAGTTCGGCGGGACGCTGGCCGGGACGATCACCCTGACCGCCGGGCTCGGCGGCATGGGCGGCGCCCAGCCGCTCGCCGTCACCATGAACGACGGCGTCGCGATCTGCATCGACGTCGACCCGCGCGCCATCGAGCGCCGCATCGAGCACCGCTACCTGGACGTGAAGGCCGACAGCCTGGAGCACGCCCTCCAGCTCGCCGTCGAGGCCCGTGACGCCCGCCGCCCGCTCTCCATCGGCCTCCTCGGCAACGCCGCCGAACTGCTGCCCCGGATGCTCGCCGAGGGCGCGCCGATCGACATCGTCACCGACCAGACCAGCGCCCACGACCCGCTGGCCTACCTGCCGCTCGGCGTCGACTTCGACGACATGGCCGACCTCGCCGCCGAGAAGCCCGCCGACTTCACCCAGCGCGCCCGCGAGTCCATGGCCCGCCACGTCGAGGCCATGGTCGGCTTCATGGACGCCGGCGCCGAGGTCTTCGACTACGGCAACTCCATCCGCGGCGAGGCCCAGCTCGCCGGCTACGACCGGGCCTTCGACTTCCCCGGCTTCGTCCCCGCCTACATCCGCCCCCTCTTCTGCGAGGGCAAGGGCCCCTTCCGCTGGGCCGCGCTCTCCGGCGAGGCGTCCGACATCCACAAGACCGACAAGGCGATGCTGGAGCTCTTCCCGGAGAACGAGTCGCTGCACCGCTGGATCAAGATGGCCGGCGAGCGCGTCCACTTCCAGGGCCTGCCCGCCCGTATCTGCTGGCTCGGCTACGGCGAGCGCGACAAGGCCGGCGAGCGCTTCAACGACATGGTCGCGAGCGGCGAACTGGCCGCCCCGCTGGCCATCGGCCGCGACCACCTCGACTGCGGCTCGGTCGCCTCCCCGTACCGCGAGACCGAGGCCATGCTCGACGGCTCCGACGCCATCGCCGACTGGCCGCTGCTCAACGCCATGGTCAACGTCGCCTCCGGGGCCTCCTGGGTCTCCCTCCACCACGGCGGCGGCGTCGGCATGGGCCGCTCCATCCACGCCGGCCAGGTCTCCGTCGCGGACGGCACGAAGCTCGCGGGCGAGAAGATCCGCCGCGTCCTGACGAACGACCCCGGCATGGGCGTCATCCGCCACGTCGACGCGGGCTACGACATCGCGGAGTCGGTCGCCGAGGACAAGGGCGTACGCGTCCCCATGACGGAGGGCAACTGATGCCCACGGGCACCTCGGGGCAGGGCCCGGCCGGTACGTCCGGGCCCACCCCTCCCGCTCCGGGACGGCAGCCGTGGCGTGCGGGTGACTCCTTCCTCTCGATGTGGCGGGAGCTGGCTCCCATCGGGCGCCACCCCGACAGCGGCGGCTACCGGCGCTACGCCTGGTCGGCGGCCGACCTCGACTGCCGGGCCTGGTTCCGCGCGCAGGCCGAGGCGCGCGGGCTCACCTACGAGAGGGACCGCAACGGCAACCAGTGGGCCTGGCTCGGCGACCCCCTCGCCGGGGACGCCGTCGTCACCGGCTCCCACCTGGACTCCGTCCCGGACGGCGGCGCCTTCGACGGCCCGCTCGGCGTGGTGTCCTCCTTCGCCGCGCTCGACGAACTCCGCCGCAGAGGAGCGGAGTTCACCCGGCCGCTGGCCATCACCAACTTCGGTGACGAGGAGGGCGCCCGCTTCGGCCTGTCCTGCGTCGGATCCCGGCTCGCCGCCGGACAGCTCACCGTCGCCGACGCCCACCGCCTGACGGACGCGGACGGGACCACCCTGCCCGCCGCCATGGAGCACGCCGGATACGACCCCGGGACCATCGGCCCCGACCCGGAACGGCTCGCCCGGATCGGCGCGTTCGTCGAACTCCACGTCGAGCAGGGCCGCGCCCTCGACCTGACCGGCGACCCCGTCGGCATCGCCTCCGCCATCTGGCCGCACGGCCGCTGGCGGTTCGACTTCCGGGGCGAGGCCAACCACGCCGGCACCACCCGCCTCGTCGACCGCCGCGACCCGATGCTCACGTACGCCGAGACCGTGCTCGCCGCCCGCCGCGAGGCCGAACTGACCGGCGCGCTCGCCACCTTCGGCAAGATCGCGGTCGAGCCCAACGGGGTCAACGCCATCCCCTCCCTCGTCCGCGGCTGGCTCGACTCCCGCGCCGCCGACCAGGCCACCCTGGACGCCGTCGTCACCGGCGTCGAGCGCGCCGCCCGCCAATACGCCGAGCGGGCCGGGATCGACCTCGACGTCGTACGCGAATCGTTCACGCCCGTCGTCGAGTTCGAGCACGCCCTGCGCGACGAGCTGGCCAAGATCCTCGAAGGCGCCGGCGACACGGGGCGGCCCGTGCCCGTCCTCGGCACCGGCGCGGGCCACGATGCGGGTATTTTGTCCGCCTCGGTGCCCACCGCCATGCTCTTCGTACGGAACCCCACCGGCATCTCGCACTCACCCGCCGAGCACGCCGCCGAGGACGACTGCACGGCCGGGGTCCAGGCACTCGCCGACGTACTGGAAGGTCTCGCGTGCAGCTGACACAACGGACGGCGGGCGCGCCCGTCACCGCGACCTACTGGATGGACCACGCCTGGCTCGGCACGCACGTCGAGCCGGGCGTCACCCTGGACGTCGCGGACGGCCGCATCGCCGGGATCAGGACCGGGGTCGAGGCACCGCCGCCCGGCGCGACCGCGCTGCGCGGCCTGACCCTCCCCGGCCTCGCCAACACCCACTCCCACGCCTTCCACCGGGCCCTGCGCTCCACCGTCCAGGTGGGCACCGGGACCTTCTGGACCTGGCGCGAGCTGATGTACCGGACGGCGTCCCAGCTCACCCCGGACACCTACTTCGACCTGGCCCGCGCCACGTACGCGGAAATGGCCCTGGCCGGCATCACCTCCGTCGGCGAATTCCACTATCTGCACCACGCCCCCGGCGGCACCCCCTACGCCAACCCGAACGCCATGGGCGAGGCGCTCATCGCGGCCGCCGCCGAGGCCGGGATCCGGATCACCCTGCTGGACACCGCCTATCTCGCCGCCGGATTCGGCGAGCGGCCCAACCAGCACCAGCTGCGCTTCTCCGACACCACCGCCGAGGCCTGGGCGGAGCGCGCCTCCCTCCTCAAGGGCGACGACCACACGCTGATCGGCGCGGCGATCCACTCCGTCCGGGCGGTCCCGGCGGACCAACTGGCCACCGTCGCCGCCTGGGCCGAGGAGCGCGAGGCCCCGCTGCACGTGCACCTCTCCGAGCAGACGGCGGAGAACGACGCCTGCCGGGCCGCCCACGGCCGCACCCCCACCCGGCTGCTGGCCGACCACGGGGTCCTCGGCCCGCGCACCACCGGCATCCACAACACGCATCTGACGGAGGAGGACATCGCGCTGCTCGGCTCCTCCACCACCGGCACCTGCATGTGCCCCACCACCGAACGCGACCTGGCCGACGGCATCGGCCCCGCCGTCGCCCTCCAGAAGGCGGGCTCGCCGCTCTCGCTGGGCAGCGACAGCCACGCCGTGATCGACCTCTTCGAGGAGGCGCGGGCGATGGAGCTCAACGAGCGGCTGCGCACCCACATCCGGGGCCACTGGACGGCCGGCGCCCTGATCCGGGCCGCCTCCGCCGACGGGCACGCGGCACTGGGCCGCCCCGACGCAGGCGTGCTGGAGCCGGGTGCCCCCGCCGATCTGACCACCGTGGCGCTGGACTCCGTCAGGACGGCAGGGCCGGTGCCCCGACTGGCAGCGGAGACCGCCGTATTCGCCGCCTCCGCCGCTGATGTGCGGCACACGGTCGTGGCAGGGCGGCACATCGTCCGGGACGGCCGTCACGCGCGGATCGAGGACGTGCCCGGAGCGCTCGCGGCGGCTGTGGCAGCTCTGCACCACTGACCGCCGGCCCGCCCGGACGCGTGAGCGCCAACCCGCCCGGACGCGTAAGACCTCCGTACCTCCCGGAACGCAAGGAGAACACTCTCCAGATGACGACCACCGCCGTCACCCACATCGCCAGCCTGGTCACCAACGACCCCTCCCTCGGCAACGAGACCCCCCTGGGCCTGATCCAGGACGCGGCCGTCGTCATCGACGGCGACCGCATCGTCTGGACCGGTGAATCAAGCAAAGCACCCGCCACCGACAACGTCCTCGACGCGGCCGGCCGGGCCGTGATCCCGGGCTTCGTCGACTCCCACTCCCACCTGGTCTTCGCGGGCGACCGCACCCAGGAGTTCAACGCCCGCATGTCCGGGCAGCCCTACCGCGCGGGCGGCATCCGCACCACCGTCGCCGCCACCCGGGCCGCCTCCGACGAGGAGCTGTCCGCCAACGTCGCCCGCTACCTCGCCGAGGCCCTGCGCCAGGGCACCACCACCTTCGAGACCAAGTCCGGCTACGGCCTCACCGTCGAGGACGAGGCCCGCGCCCTGCGCATCGCGGGCCGCCACACCGACGAGGTCACCTACCTCGGCGCTCACATCGTGTCCCCCGACTACGCCGACGACCCCGCCGGATACGTCGACCTGGTCACCGGCCCGATGCTGGAGGCCTGCGCCCCGCACGCCCGCTGGATCGACGTGTTCTGCGAGCAGGGCGCCTTCGACGGCGACCAGGCCCGCGCCATCCTCACGGCGGGCCGCGCCAAGGGGCTGCACCCGCGCATCCACGCCAACCAGCTGAGTTACGGCCCCGGGGGGCCCCCCCCGGGGGGCCGGGGCCCCCCCGGGGGCCCCCCCCCGCCCCCCCCCCCCCCCCCCGGCCCCGCCGCCCCCCCCCCCGCGGGGCCCGCCCCCCCCCCGGGGCCCCCGGGG
>NZ_JAFEUF010000248.1:0-640 GCF_016901035.1 Streptomyces durocortorensis | reverse complement strand
CCACTCCGGCGCCGGGGGGGGGGCGGGCGCCCCCCCCCCGCCCCCCCCCCCCCCCCGGGCCCCCCCCCCCCCGCGGGGCCGGGGGGGGGGCGCCCCCCCCCCCCCGCGTCGGCCGACCACTGCACCCACCTCACCGACGCGGACGTCGACGCGCTCGGCCAGGGCAGCACGGTCGCCACGCTGCTCCCGGGGGCGGAGTTCTCCACCCGCGCCACCTGGCCCGACGCCCGCCGCCTCCTCGACGCCGGGGCCACCGTCGCGCTCTCCACGGACTGCAACCCCGGCTCGTCGTTCACCTCGTCCCTGCCGTTCTGCATCGCGCTGGCCGTACGCGACATGAGGATGACGCCCGACGAGGCGATCTGGTCCGCCACCGCGGGCGGGGCCGCGGCCCTGCGCCGTACCGACATCGGCCGCATCACCCCCGGCGCCCGCGCAGACCTGGTCCTCCTCGACGCCCCGAGCCATGTCCACCTGGCCTACCGCCCGGGCGTCCCGCTGGTCAGCGCGGTGTGGCGGAGCGGACAGCGGGTGGTCTAGGGCCAGTGGTACAAAATCCCAAGGAACCCCCCCGGCCGGGGGGTTTCGGCAGGGCCCTTCGTGATATTCAGCCCGCGGTTGTTTCGGGGCGGGTATGGGG
>NZ_JAFEUF010000247.1:9001-9423 GCF_016901035.1 Streptomyces durocortorensis | reverse complement strand
CCCCCCCCCCCCCCCCCCCCCCCCCGGCCGGGGCCGGGGGGGGGGGGGGGGGGGGCACGGTCACTGCGTACGATCGCCGTCTGAACGACCACCAGCCCTTCCCTGTGCGCCGGGGAGCGCGACTGGCCCGAACTCGTCGGCATCCTGGCCCTGTCCGTCCCCACGGCCGTGGCGGGCGCGGCGCTCGTCGTCAGCGGCACCTCCCGGCGGCGCACCAGCGCCCATGTCTTCGCGATACTGGAGATGCAGGCGAGCGAGGAACGGGCCCGCGGCAAGAAGTGAGGGGCCGGGGGCCGGCCGCCGGCCGCCCCCCGCCCCCCCCCCCCCGCCCGCCGGCGCCCCGGACGCCCCGTTGGCCGCCCCGGCCGCTTGGCCCGGCCCCGACGGCCACGCACGGCCCCCCAGCCCCGGCGGGGCCCCGA
>NZ_JAFEUF010000247.1:3562-8991 GCF_016901035.1 Streptomyces durocortorensis | reverse complement strand
ATCCGTCCCCCCGCCTTTGTTTTCGTTTTCGGGGTTTGGCGGGCGCGCGCGCCCGGGCCCCGCGCAATTCGGGGGGGGGCGGGGCCGGGGCGGGGGGGGGCCGGGGGCCCGGGCCGCCGCACGGAGCACCGCCCATGCACCGGCCGCGCCCACCGCGTACCAGAGCAGGTCCGGTGCGTTGAACGTCGAGCCGAGCACCAGCCGGGCCGCCGTGCTGTGCGCCGACAACTCCGCCGGTACGCCCGTGAGCTGCGCGAACTCCACCGCCCAGCTCACCGCCAGCGCCGTGACGGCCACCACGAGCGGCCGCGCGCGGGGCGCACAGAAGGCGACGAGGGCGCAGACCAGCACCGTGTAGAGCGCGCTCCCCGCGTACTTGGCGAAGGCGCCGTCCGCTCCGGCGCGTTCGGCCAGGCCCGCGCCGACGGTGACGACGGCCGCCACCGCCGCGACCGCGCGTGCCGTGAGATCACGGGTGGGCCGCGGCGGGGCAGGGGGTGTGCTCATGAGCGAGGGCTTGGGCGGGGGCTTACGGGTGTCACGCCCCGCGTCGGGAATGGACGCGGGCTCTGTCGGCTTCTCCATCACATCGCTAACCTGTATCAGCTCGTGGTCTATACCAGCTACCCGCTCCACCCGTGATCTTCGAGGAGGCCGTCATGCCGCACCGCGTCGTCGTCCTGGCCCTCGACGGAGCGCTCCCCTTCGAACTGGGCATCCCCCAGCGGATCTTCGGCCGCTCCCTCGGTACCGGGTCCGGCGGCCGGGGCAGGAAGCTGTACGACGTGGTGACCTGCTCCATCCGCCCGCCCGGCCCGGTCCGGACCGACGCGGACTTCTCCGTCCTCGTGGAGCACGGCCCGGAGGCTCTCGCCACCGCCGACACGGTCGTCGTCCCCGCCTCCTACGAGCTGGGCCCGGTCTTCGAGGAGGGCAGGCTCACCGAGGAACTGGCCGCCGCGCTCGCCCTGGTCCGGCCCGGCACCCGGATGGTCTCCATCTGCACCGGCAGTTACGTCCTGGCGGCGGCCGGATACCTCGACGGCCGCCCCGCCACCACGCACTGGTCGTCCGCCGACCACTTCCAGCGGACCTTCCCGCAGGTCCGCGTCGACCCGGACGTCCTGTTCATCGACGACGGCGACGTCCTGACCTCGGCCGGGGTCGCCGCCGGGATCGACCTCTGTCTCCACCTCGTGCGGCGCGACCACGGAGCGGCCGTCGCCAACGAGATCGCCCGCCGCACGGTCGTACCCCCGCACCGGGACGGCGGGCAGGCCCAGTACATCCACCGCCCGCTCCCCGAACCGCAGTTCGCGACCACGACCGCAGCCCGGGCCTGGGCGCTGGCCCGCCTGGAGCGGCCGATCCTGCTGCGGGACATGGCGGAGCAGGAGGCCATGAGCGTACGGACGTTCACGCGCCGCTTCCGCGAGGAGGTGGGCATCAGCCCCGGCCAGTGGCTGACCCAGCAGCGGGTGGAGCGGGCCCGGCATCTGCTGGAGTCCACGGACCTGTCCATCGACCAGGTGGCCCGGGACGCGGGCTTCGGCACGGCGACCTCACTGCGCCAGCACCTCCAGGCGGCCCTGGGCGTGCCGCCGAGCGCCTACCGGCGTACGTTCCGGACCTCGGCGGACACGGTCCGCTGAGGCCCGGGGCCGTCAGCCCCGCCGCGCCACCAGGTCGTCGAGTTCGGCCGCGAAGAGCCGGCCGGGGTCGAAGCCCATGCCCGCGAAGTGACCGGCCAGCTCCAGGGACAGCACGCCGTGCAGCCGGGTCCAGAACGTGAGGGCCCGGTGGAGCGCGGCGGACGGAGCCGGGTGGTCACCGGCCCAGTCGCGGTGACCCTCCAGGTGGGCGGCGAACGGGATGGCGGGCGCGTCCGGTTCGAGGGCCTTGCCGGCGGCCGGTTCGAGGTTCGTGCAGGCCGTCAGCAGGTCGGCCATGATCTCCTGCGAGATGCCGGTGATCTCCTCGGGCGCGTGGTAGCCGGGGACGGGGGTGCCGTAGATGAGGAAGTACCGGTGCGGGTCCGCCAGGGCCCAGTCGCGCAGGACGTGCGCGAGGCCGGCCAGGTCCGCACCGTCTGCGGCGGCCGCGTGGACGGCGTCGGCGAGGCTGCGGTACGCGTCCCGGATCAGCTCGGTGATCAGCTCGTCGCGGCCGGCGAAGTAGCGGTAGAGCGCGGGGCCGCTGACCCCCATCTGCTTGGCGATGGCGTTGAGGGAGAGCGCGGAGGCGCCGGCCTCGGCGACCTGCTTCCAGGCGTGTTCCTTGATCTCCGTACGGACCTGGGCGCGGTAGCGCTCGCGCGGGGTCGCCGCACCCGTCGCAGCACCGGTTTTCGAGCCGGTCTTCGCCTTCGGCTCCGCCATGGTCGCCACCTTCCCCGGCCCCGGAGGTACCCGCAAGATACCCACTCAAAGTTTCGTTAGAAGGTATCACGAAAACGGTTGACCCTTCAGGCAGGCGTGCGTTACAACTTCTAACGAACGCAGCAACTTCTATCGATGGGTTCCCGCCATGTCCCGCGTCCGTACCGCCGCCGCCCTGTTCACCGTCCCACTGATCGTGGCCGGCGCCCTCTCCGCCGCCACCGTGCCCGCCGGGGCGACGACCCGCCCCGCGGAGTCCCTCACCTGCCGGGGCGAGGGCGTCGACGCAGGGGCCAAGGTCCGCGCCCGGACCGAGACCGTGATCGACGCGCCGCTCAGCACCGTCTGGAAGCTCCAGACCGACGTGGAGCGCTGGCCGGGCTGGCAGATCCACGTCACGAGCATGGACCGCCTCGACCACGGCCCCTTCCGCCCGGGTTCGGCGTTCCGGTGGACGACCCCGATCCCGCCGACCCCGGCGACGCCCGCCACCAGCCTGGACATCACCTCCACCGTCGAGCAGGTGAAGCGCGGCTCCTGCATCCGCTGGACCGGCCCCGCCGTGGGCGAGGGTCTGCACATCGACGGCGTACACGTCTGGACCTTCACCCCGGTCAGGGGCGGCGTCCTCGTCCGCACCGAGGAGACCCACACCGGCGAACAGGTCGACGCGAACGTCCCGTACGCGACCGAGATCCTCCAGCAGGGCCTCGATGCGTGGCTCGGCGAACTGAAGACCGCCGCCGAGGCCCGGCCGTGCTGACCCCGTGACCGACTCAGAAGACCAGGACCCCCCGGGCCACCCGCCCGTGGTGCGCGTCGTCGGCCGCCTTGGCGAAGTCCTCCACCGGGTACGTCTCGGTCACCAACTCGTCCAGCAGCAGCCGGCCCTCCCGGTAGAGCTCCGCGTACAGGACGATGTCGCGCTGCGGCCGCGAGGAGCCGTAACGGCATCCCAGGATCGACTTGTCCAGGTACATCGAGGAGACGGTGAACGACGCCTCGGCGCTCGCCGGCGGGACGCCGAGCAGGATCGCCTGGCCGTGCCGGTCCAGCAGGTCGATCGCCTGGCGGATCAGCTCGGTGCGGCCGACGCACTCGAAGGCGTGGTCGGCCCCGTCCGGGAGGATGTCGCGCACCCCCTCCGCGCTCGTCAGGAAGTGCGTCGCGCCGAACTGCCGGGCCACCGTCTCCTTCGCCGGGTTGCTGTCGACGGCGAGGATCGTCAACGCGCCCGCGAGCCGGGCTCCTTGGAGCACGTTGAGGCCGATGCCGCCGGTGCCGATGACCACGACGGTGTCGCCGAGGCCGACCTTCGCCCGGTTCAGGACGGCCCCGACGCCGGTGAGCACCCCGCAGCCGATCAGGGCGGCGGAGGTGAGGGGCAGATCGGCCGGGATCTTCACGGCCTGGACGGCGCGCACCACCGTACGTTCCGCGAAGGCGGAGTTGGAGGCGAACTGGAACAACGGCTTCCCGCCCCGCGAGAACGGCCGCCCGGGCCGCCCGATCGCCTTGCGGCACATGGTGGGCCGGCCCCGGTCGCACTGGGCGCACGCCCCGCAGTTGGCGAGGGTGGACAGCGCGACATGATCACCGGCCCGTACGTGCACGACCCCGGGCCCGACCGCTTCCACCACGCCCGCGCCCTCGTGGCCGAGCACGACGGGCACCGGGAAGGGGATCGTG
The DNA here is from genome assembly GCF_016901035.1 of Streptomyces durocortorensis. Taxonomy (GTDB): domain Bacteria; phylum Actinomycetota; class Actinomycetes; order Streptomycetales; family Streptomycetaceae; genus Streptomyces; species Streptomyces durocortorensis. The sequence continues at coordinate 4,924 of NZ_JAFEUF010000247.1, read as the reverse complement.
CCGTCGATCACCGACAGGTCGCTGTGGCAGAGCCCGGCGGCGGCGACCGCCACCAGCACCTCGCCGGGGCCCGGGTCGCGTATCTCCAGGTCGTCGACGACCTCGGTCCGCGTGCCGTCGAAGACGACGCCTCTCATCTCGGCTCCCTCGGTAGGCCGAGCACCCGCTCGGCGATGATGTTCCGCTGGATCTCGTCGGAGCCGCCGTAGATGGTGTCGGCCCGGCTGAAGAGGAACAGGTGCTGTGCGTCGTCGAGTTCGTACGGGCGTTCCGCCGCCCACGGCTCGGGGCCGACCGCCCCCGCCTCGCCCGCGACCGCCACCGCCAGCTCCCCCAGCCGCTGGTGCCAGCCGCCCCACAGCAGCTTCGCCACACTGGGCGCGCCCGGGTCGCCGGTGGCGCCGAGGGTGCGCAGGGCGTGGTGGCGCATGGTGTCCAGCTCGGCCCACTGGCGGACGAGCCGGGCCCTGATGACCGGGTCCTCGGCGGCCCCGCTCGCCACGGCGGCCGCGGCGACCCGGCCCAGCTCCTCGGCGAACCCGATCTGCTGGGCGAGGGTGGAGACCCCGCGCTCCAGGGCGAGCAGGCCCATGGCGACCTGCCAGCCGTTGCCCTCCCCGCCCACGGTCTCGGTGGCCCGGGCCCCGTCGAAGAACACCTCGTTGAACTCGCTGGTCCCGGTCAGCTGCCGGATCGGCCGCACCTCGATCCGGCCCGGCTGGTCCATGTCCAGGAGCAGGAACGAGAGCCCGTGGTGGCGGGTGGAGCCGGGGTCGGTGCGGGCGAGGACGAAGCAGAAGTCGGCGTCCAGGGCGAGCGAGGTCCAGATCTTCTGCCCGGTGACGGTGTAGCCGCCGGTGCCGTCCGGGGTGGCCGTGGTCCGTATCCCGGCGAGGTCGGAACCCGCGCCCGGTTCGCTGTATCCCTGGCACCAGAGGCTCTCGCCCCGGGCGACGGGGGGCAGGTGGCGGCGCTTCTGCTCCTCGGTGCCGTACGTGATGAGGGTCGGGGCGAGGAGGTTCTCGCCGATGTGGCCCATCCGGGCGGGGGCGGTGGAGCGGGCGTACTCCTCGGCCCAGACGACCTGCTCGGGGAGGGTGGCGCGGCGGTTGCCGTACGTCTCGCCTTCGCCGGGCCAGCCGATGCCGATCCAGCCGGCCTTGCCCAGCTCGCGTTCCCACGCGCGGGGGTCGGGGGCGGGGGTGTCGGTGAGGTGGTCCGCCAGCCAGGTGCGCACCTCGGTACGAAAGTCCATGCGTGCCTCCTGTTCCTGGGGGCTCCCCCCCCCCCCCCCCCCCCGCCGCCAAGACCGCCGGGGGGGGGGGGGGGGGGGGGGGGGGGGGGCGCGGCGCCCGCCGGCCC
>NZ_JAFEUF010000247.1:0-3553 GCF_016901035.1 Streptomyces durocortorensis | reverse complement strand
CCTCAATCGCCGGAGGGGCTGAGTGTGCGGACCGGTCCGCGTTTTCAGCCCCTCCGGCGATTGAGGAGCGGGGTCCGGGGCGGAGCCCCGAAATTGAGCCCCTCCGGCGATTGAGGAGCGGGGGTTCGGGGGCGGAGCCCCTGAGGGCAGTCACCGGTTCGGGCGGTCGCCCGACTTCGCCGCCGCTGCCATCTCCGCCACCCGCGCCAGCATCGGCATCGGATCCACCCCCACCGTCCCCGGCAGAAAGTCCGCGATCCGCTCCGGCGTCCAGGCCGCCCCCTCCGCGTATCCCGCCCGCAGCTCCCTCGGCTGGGCCCAGACCGCGATCTTCGGGCCCGCGATCGTGTACACCTGCCCGGTGATCCCCTCCGCCCGCGCCCGCTCGCTCAGCAGGTAGACGACCAGCGCCGCCACATCCTCCGGCTCACCGATCTCCTTCAGCTCCATCGGCACCCCGGCCGACATCCGGGTCCGGGCGACGGGCGCGACCGCGTTCGCCGTGACCCCGTACCTGTGCAGGCCCAGCGCCGCGCTGCGGACCAGCGAGATGATCCCGCCCTTCGCCGCGCTGTAGTTGGCCTGGGAGACGCTGCCCTGGTGGTTGCCGCTGGTGAAGCCGATCAGCGTGCCGCCGCCCTCCTGCTTCCGCATCACCGCCGAGGCCGCCCGGAAGACCGTGAACGTGCCTTTCAGATGCGTGGCGAGGACCGGATCCCACTCCTCCTCGGACATGTTGAACAGCATCCGCTCGCGCAGGATCCCGGCCACGCACACCACCCCGTCGAGCCGGCCGTACTCCGCCAGCGCCGTGTCCACGATCCGCTGCCCGCCCGCCATCGTGGAGATGTCGTCGGCCACGGCGACCGCCTCGCCGCCCGCCGCCTCGATCTCCTTGACTACGGCCCTGGCGATCTCGCTGGTCGGCTCGGCCCCTTCCACCGAGACGCCGTAGTCGTTGACGACGACCCGCGCCCCCTCCGCCGCCCCGGCGAGCGCGACCGCCCGCCCGATGCCCCGGCCGCCCCCGGTGACGGCGACCACCCTGCCTGCCAAGAAGTTCCCCATGCCCGGCCCCTTCCCGCGATTTCTGACGGACCGTTAGATTTTACGGGCAGTCAGATGCCCCGGCACAAGACCCAGGAGGTCCCCATGTCCCTGCCGGCCGAGTTCCACGAGATCGCGAAGCGCGTGAACAACTGGGGCCGCTGGGGGGAGGACGACGAGCTGGGGACGCTCAACCTGATCACCGACGCTGTCGTCCGGGAGGCCGTCGCCACCGTGCGTACCGGCCACCGGATACCGCTCGCGCTGCCGCTCCGGCAGGACGGGGTGCAGAGCGGACTCATCCCGGGCCGGATCAACCCGCTGCACACGATGGTCCAGATCAACCAGGAGATCTTCGGCCCCGGTACGGTCGCCACCAGCGACGACACCGTCACGATGGGGCTCCAGGCGGCCACCCACTGGGACGCCCTGACGCACGCCTCGCACAGCGGGAAGATCTACAACGGCCGTCCGGCGGAAACGATCACGGCGCACACCGGCGCACGTTTCTCGTCGATCGCCTCCGTGGCGCACCTCGTGTCGCGCGGGGTGCTGCTGGACGTAGCGCGCGCCCTGGGCGTGGACCGGCTGCCGGGCGACCACGCCGTGACGCCGGAGGACCTGGCGGCGGCCGAGGAGTTCGGGGGCGTACGCGTACGGGCCGGGGACATCGTGCTTGTACGGACCGGGCAGGTGCGCCTCGCGCTGGCCGGGGACCGGAACGCGTACGGCTATCCGTCGCCGGGGCTCTCGGTGCGCACGCCGGAGTGGTTCCACGCCCGGGACGTGGCCGCCGTCGCCAACGACACCCTGACCTTCGAGATCTTCCCGCCGGAGATCGAGGACCTGTGGCTGCCGGTGCACGCCCTGCACCTGGTGGAGATGGGCATGCTCCAGGGCCAGAACTGGAACCTGGAGGCGCTGTCCACCGCCTGTGCGGAGGAGGGCCGGTACGCCTTTCTCCTCACCGCCGCGCCGGAGCCGTTCACCGGGGCCACCGGCTCACCGGTCGCCCCGGTCGCGGTCCTGTAGAAGAGAACGGCGAGCGCGGTTCAGGCCAGGTTGTCGGTGAAGACGCACGAGGGCGGTTCGCACACCTCGCCGACGCCGCCCTGGACGACCACCGTGGACAGCTCCGCGGTCAGGACCGGGCCGCTCCGGTCGACCTCGCACCAGATCTGCTTCCCGGCGCCCTCCGGCAGCCAGCCCCAGCGGTCCGCGAGCCCGTCCACCAGCTCCAGGCCCCGGCCGTTGGTGTCCGAGCCCTCCGCGTGCCGCTGGAGCGGCGGGCAGTCACTGGCGTCCGCGACCTCCACCCGGACGGTCCCGGCCGCGCCGGACGCCCCGGCCCCGCCGAAGAGCATCCGCAGCACGGCCGGACAGCCCGTGTGGACGACCGCGTTGGTGACGAGCTCCGAGATCAGCAGGATGAGCGTCTCGGCGAGCGGCTCGTCATCCCCTATCCCGGAACCGACCAGGCGCGACCGCGCCCACCTACGGGCCCGCCCCACCTCTGCGGGATCCGGACCGACCTCCAGCTGAACCTGAAGCACCTGCACCGCTCACACCATCCGAACCGGCGGACACATCGCCTCGCGCCTCCTCAGGGTCACGGAACGTGATTCCCTTACGCGACAGCATGGTTGACGTACAGTCACCGCAACAAGCGCTTCGGGCATATTCCAGCGCGAAGGAGTACGCGTGGTGCATACTGTGCGACGCACGCTGCGGGGAGTCGAACAGGAGCGCGCAGAGACTGCGTGAAACGCTCTTCGGGCAGGCCCGGCACATCTCCGGCGAGCGCCCTCGCTCCGGACCGGAGCCGCCGCACAGGCCGCCCCCGGATCGTCCGGTTCCAGAACCACTCGCATCCCACGGAGCGTACCCGAGCCGGGCCCCGACTCCACCCGGTGACGAATCACGCAAAGGACACAAGCCGGTATCGACACCGGGCGGATGCGCTCTGTCACCCTCCGCCCCCCGCTTCCGGGCCCGGCCGTCCGTACGCCGCCGAGCTGCGCGGAAGCCGCCCCGCCGCCCCCAGATCGGCGGCGAGCAGCTCCTCCGCGCCGGCCCCGGAGAGCCAGGAGGCGGCCCGGAGCCAGGCCCGCTTCAGGTGGAGGTGAACATCTGCCTCCCAGGTGAAGCCCATCCCGCCGTGGATCTGGAGGCAGTCACGCGCGTTGCGTACGGCCGCGTCGTCGGCGAGGAGTTTGGCCGCCGCGATCTCCACCGGGTCACCGGTCACGGCGGCCGCGTACACGGCGGCGCGGGCCGGTTCGGTGCGGGCGAGCATGTCGGCGCAGAGATGTTTGACCGCCTGGAACGATCCGACGGGCGATCCGAACTGCTCGCGCTCCCCGGCGTGTTGAACGGCCGCCTCGGTGGTCCGGGCGGCACTGCCGAGCTGCTCGGCGGCGGTGAGCAGCGCGGCCTCGTACCGCAACCGCCCGGCGTGCGCCGGGGTGCGCTCCGTCGCGGCCGGGGTACGTACCGTGGCCGCCCG
>NZ_JAFEUF010000246.1 GCF_016901035.1 Streptomyces durocortorensis | reverse complement strand
GCCCCGGCCCCCGTGCCGTCCGCGTACGTGCCTGCGTACCCCGTACCGCCCCGGCGGAAGCGGAATGCGGCCGACGGGGCGCCTCCGCCTACAATTCGCCGGTGAACGTCACCCTCCCCACCGCACAGTCCCTGCGCGCGGCGCTGGCCGGCCTGCTCGACGGACTGCCGCCCAGGCAGGCCCAGCAGGCCGTCGACCGGCTGATCGCCAGCTACCGCGGGGAGACCCCGACGAACGCCCCGATCCTGCGGGACCGCTCCGACGTCGTCGCGTACGCCGCGTACCGGATGCCCGCCACCTTCGAAGCCGTACGCTCCGCCCTCGACGCCCTCGTCGAGGCCGCGCCCGACTGGAGGCCCGCCACCCACACCGACGTCGGCGGCGGCACGGGCGCGGCGAGCTGGGCGGTGGCCGGGGCCTGGGAGGGGGCGGCCACCACCGTCCTGGACTGGGCGGAGCCGGCCCTCGCGCTCGGCCGCGAACTGGCCGGGGCGTCCGGGGTACCGGCCCTCCGCGACGCGCGCTGGGAGCAGGCCCGGATCGGTGCGGCCCTGGAGCTGGCCCCCGCCGACCTGATCACCGTCAGCTACGTCCTCAAGGAGCTGACCGCCGACGCCAGGACCGAGCTGGTCGACGCGGCCGCCGGGGCCGGGCAGGCCGTGGTGATCGTGGAGCCCGGCACCCCCGACGGCTACGCCCGGATCATCGAGGCCCGCGACCGGCTGATCGCCGCCGGACTGAGCATCGCGGCCCCCTGCCCGCACAGCGACGCCTGCCCCATCGAGCCCGGGGCCGACTGGTGCCACTTCTCGGCCCGGGTCAGCCGCTCCTCGCTGCATCGGCAGGTCAAGGGCGGCTCGCTCAGCCACGAGGACGAGAAGTTCAGTTACGTCGTCGGCACCCGCTTCCCCGCCGCCCCGGCGCCCGCCCGGATCACCCGCAGGCCGCAGATCCGCAAGGGCCTGGTCCAGCTGGAGCTGTGCACCCGGGACGAGGGCCTGGCCCGCGCCACGGTCACCAAGCGGCACGGAGAGCTGTACCGGGCGGCCAGGGACGTCGCCTGGGGCGAACCCTGGCCGCCCGCCGCCGACTAGGCCCGCAGCTCCTGCGTACAGCACTTCACGCTGCCGCCGCCCTTGAGCAGCTCGCCCAGGTCCATCGGGATCGGCTCGAAGCCCCGGTCCCGCAGCGGATCGAGCAGCCCGGTCGCGCCCTGCGGCAGCAGCACGTGCCGCCCGTCGCTCACCGAGTTGAGCCCGAACGCCGCCGCGTCCGCCTCACCGGCCAGCAGTGCGTCCGGGAACAGCCGGCGCAGCACCGCCCGGCTGCCGGGGGAGAAGGCGTCCGGGTAGTACATGATCTCGTCGGCCGCCGCGTCCAGGACGCACAGCGCGGTGTCCAGGTGGTAGTAGCGCGGATCCACCAGATCGAGCCCGATGACCGGCTCCCCGAAGAACTCCTGGGCCTCGGCGTGCGACAGCGGGCTGGAGCGGAAGCCGCGCCCGGCCAGCAGGTAGGAGGCGGTGACGGCGAAGTCCCCCTCGCCCTCGTTGACGTGCTCCGGCTCCAGGACGTCGGTGAAGCCGTTCTCCAGGAACCAGTCCCGATGGGCGCCGGCCTCCTCGAACCGCTCCCGGTACGCGAACAGCGCGCCGAGCACCCGGCCGCCGATCACCGTGGCGCCGTTGGCGGCGAAGACCATGTCCGGCAGGTCGGGGCGGGGCGTGAGCAGCTCGACGGTGTGGCCGAGGGAGCGGTAGCGGTCGCGCAGGTCCTCCCACTGGGTCTGGGCCAGCGGCAGGTCGACGGGTTTCGACGGGTCCATCCACGGGTTGATGGAGTAGGTGACCCGGAAGTGCGCCGGGGCGCACATCAGGTAGCGACGAGGGATGGCGTCACGGTTCAACTCGGGCTCCTCGCGATCGGCGGCCGGGGCCGCGGAACGGTGGGATGCGCACGGTCTGTGCGTGAGCCCATGGTGCGCCGTGCGCGCCGGATCCGCAGTGAACCGATCGGGTGGTTCACCGGACACCGCACAGGACACCACACAGGACACCGCACCGGACACCGCACAGGGCACCGCACTGGACATCACCAAGGCGTCGCCAAGACAGCACCAGGAACATCGCAAGACGATACGTATCGGCTCGTATGGCGGTAGATTGGCCGCATGGCACCCACCAAGGCACCCGACTCCAGCCGCCGCAGCGACCGCTCCCGCCGCGCCATCCATGACGCCGCGCTCGCCCTCGTCACAGAGGTGGGATACCGGCGTACGACGATCGAGGGTATCGCCGCCCGCGCCGGGGTCGGCAAGCAGACCATCTACCGCTGGTGGCCCTCCAAGGCCGCCGTGCTGATGGACGCCTTCCTGGACCTGGCGGGCCGGACCGCCGAGGACGCCGGTGCCGGGGACGCCGGGGAATCCGGCGAGGGGGCCCAGGGCATCCCCGACACCGGTGACCTGGTCGCCGACCTCAAGCTCGTGCTGCGGGCCACCGTCGACGAGCTGAACGACCCGGCGCTGGAGGCCCCCACCCGCGCGCTGACCGCCGAAGGCATCGTGGACGCGAAGCTCGGCGCCGCATTCGTCCACCAGCTGCTCGACCCGCAGCTCGCGTTGTACGTCACACGGCTGCGCGCCGCCCAGGAGGCCGGGCACGTGCGCGCCGACGTCGATCCCCGGATCGCCCTGGAGCTGCTCATCGGCCCGCTGATGCACCGCTGGCTGCTCCGGACCCTGCCGCTCACCCACGCGTACGCCGACGAGATCGTCGACTACGCGGTCGGCGGGCTCGCCCCGCGACCGTGACACCGAACCCGCCGTCGTATCCGATATGTGGCGACATCGGGCGTGATGGTGCTCACTCGGTGCAGTGGTACACGGCCCCGCTGGTGAACTCTGGCCACCCGAACCGCAGGATGGTGCGACCATGGACAGGCAACGCTGAGGTGAACTGCTGAGGTGAGGGGATAGATGGGCGCCGATTCCGGCCGTTTCCGCGGCACAGAGAGCAGGATCTCCCAGTGGCTGCGGCGACGTCCCAAATCATCCGTGGCCGAGACCGACGAGCCGGCCCGGGTGGGCATGCTCCTGGCGGTCGCCGACGCGGGCATGCCGATCGCCCCCGCCGCCCACCCTCTCGGATACCGATGTTCGTGCGAACGCATCGGCTGTCCCACCCCCGCCCGGCATCCCGTCTCCTTCGCCTGGCAGACGCAGTCGACCACCGACCGGGCCCAGATCGAGCGCTGGGCCGCCGGTCAGCCGCAGGCCAACTTCATCACCGCGACCGGCATGATCCACGACGTGCTGGACGTCCCGCTCACCGCCGGCCGCAGCGCCCTGGAGCGGCTTCTCGACGCGGGCATCGACGTCGGCCCGGTCGCGCAGTCCGGCGAGGACCGGATGCTCTTCTTCACCGCCACCCGCGGCACCCCCGAGGACGAGGACGAGTGGTGGCCCTGCGAGCTGGACTGCCACCCCGAGACCATGGACGCCCACCCGGGCCTGCGCTGGCACTGCCGGGGCAGCTACGTCCTGCTGCCGCCCGCCCGGCTCCCCGGTGAGCTGGACGTCCACTGGGTACGCGGGCCCGAGCACGAGCTGCCCGACCCGCTGACCCTGTTGGAGACGCTCACCGAAGCCTGTGCGCGGTACGCGGGCAGCGCCGAGCAGAGCGAGCTGGACCACGACGCGATCGCCTGGCCGCTGAGCCGCTGAGCCGCTGAGTCGAGGCGTGGAGCCGAGGAGCCGCTGAGTCGAGGCACTGGGCCAGGGCGCGGAGCCGCTGAGCCGAGGCGCGGAGCCCTGCCGTGCGGAGGTGTTACTCGCCCTTCGCCGCGATCAGGCCCGGCAGCCGGTTCAGCATCCGCACCTTGCCGCCGGAGCCCGTCTCCGCACCGGAGCCGGCCGCCCCGGCGCGCGGCGGCACGTGCACCAGCTGGCTGGAGACCCGCTCCTTGGTCAGGCTGCTGTTCACCTCGCCGGTGAGCAGCGCCTTCACGTCCGCGTTGACCTCGGGCCGCAGCCCCTTCGCGGCGACCTGCCGCTCGAAGTGCTTGCTGTTGAAGAAGACCAGCGCCCCGCCGTCCTCGGTGCGCAGCCCGAGCGGCGCGAACGTGGCGCCCGTCAGCGGCTGGTCGACGTACTGGTACGAGAACCCCGCCCGCCGTGTGGTGCGACGCGTCTCGCGCCAGCCCGAGGTCGCGGTGGAGGGCGTGAACACGTCCGGGGAGCCGGTCTGCAGATAGCCGGCGTACGAGGAGCTCAGGTCTGCGGGCGCCACGGCCAGCTCGTCGTCCTGCGGCTCCACCGGGGTGGCGAGCCCGTCCCCGTCGAGGGTGAACTCCGGCACCTGGGAGGCCGGGAGGACGCCGAGGTAGGCCGCCTTCCACAGCGCGTCGGGGCCCGTCCGCACGAACACCACCAGCCAGCGGGTGTCCAGCTTCCCGCCGTCCTGGTCCCGGTCGGAGTCGGTGTCCGCGAGGAACCAGCGCGGCCAGCCCGCCTTGTTCGGGATGACGTAGGTGGCGTCGTCCAGCACCAGCGGCTTGTGCGCCTTGTTGCCTTCGGGGTTGTACGTCCGCCGCGCCTTCAGCCCGGCCTGGTTGATCGCGCCGAGCGAACCCGTCACCCGGTCCGCGTCCAGTGCCGGATCGAACGCCTTGTCCGCCGCGTTGTAGGCGTCGGTGAAGTCCTTGAGCGCCTGGGCGGCCTCGGACTTCTTCGCCCCGGGCAGCACTTCCAGCTCCCCGTGCACCGTCACACAGCCAGTCGCCGTCAGGCACAGCACCGTCGCGGTCGCGAGCCCCGCCGTCAGCCGGCCCAGCCCAGGGTGTCTCGTCATCCGTTGCTTCTGCGCCTTCTGCATCCGTCGCCCGCACTGACCGTCGAAACCCAACCGGGGCGGCGCCGGGGGGGGGGGCGGGGACCGGATACAGCGTCCACACCGTGACCTGCCGTCCGGATCCGCCCCGGGGCCGCCTCAGTTCTGACGTACGGGCACGATCAGCGGTGTGCCCGTACGGGGATGGGGGAACACCTCCACCGGCTGCCGGTAGACCTCGCCGAGCAGCTCGCCGCTGAACACCTCATCGGGCGGGCCCAGTTCCGCGATCCGCCCGTCGTGCAGGACGGCCGCCCGGTCCGCGTACGCCGCGGCGAGACCCAGGTCGTGCAGCACGACCACCACCGCGTCACCGGCGGCGGCCCGCTCCCGGCAGATCCGCAGCACCAGCTCCTGGTGGCGCAGGTCCAGGGCGGCGGTCGGCTCGTCGAGCAGCATCAGCGGGGCCCGCTGAGCCAGCACCCGGGCCAGCGCCACCCGCGCCTTCTCGCCGCCCGACAGCGCGGAGAACGGCCGGGCCGCGAACCGGGTCACCTCGGTCGCCGCCATCGCCGCGGCCACCGCCGCGTCGTCCTCGTCCTCCCGTTCCGTACCGGCCCAGGGCGCGCGCCCCATCCGTACGACGTCCTCCACCGGGAACGGGAACGACAGCACGGCGGCCTGCGGCAGCACCGAGCGGCGCAGCGCCAGTTCGGGCGCGGACCACGCGGTGGCCGGGCGGCCGTCGATCCTCACCTCGCCGCTCCCGGGGGTCAGATCGGCGGCCAGCGCGGCCAGCAGCGTCGACTTTCCGGCCCCGTTCGGGCCGACCAGGGCGACCACCTCACCGGCGTGCGCGGTCAGGTCGACGGAGTCCAGCACCTGCCGCTGCCCGAGGCGGACCGAGAGCCCGGCGGCCTCGACGGCGGGGGAGCCGGAGGCGACGGGCGAGGGCAGCTCCCGGGTGCGTACCGCGAACAGATCCTTCAGCGTCCTCATGCCCAACCACCTTGCTTACGACGGGTCCTGCGCAGCAGCCAGAAGAAGAACGGGCTGCCGAAGAGCGCGGTCAGCACCCCGAGCGGCAGCTCGGCCGGGGCCGCCACGGTCCGGGCCGCGAGGTCGCCCGCGACCAGGACCAGGGCGCCGCCGAGTGCGCTGCCCGGGACGAGGAAGCGGTGACCGGGGCCGTTCGCCATCCGCAGCAGATGCGGGACGAGCAGCCCGACGAACGAGATGATCCCGGCGACGGCGACCGCGGCGGCCGTCAGCAGCGCCACCACCAGCACCAGCACGATCCGCAGCCGCTCCACGTCCACGCCCAGATGCCGGGCGGGCCGCTCGCCGAGGGCCAGCAGATCCAGCTTGCGCGAGTAGAACGGGGCGATGAGCAGACCCGCCAGCGCGCACGGCAGCACGGCCAGCACCTTGGGCCAGGTCGCCTGGGAGAGCGAACCGAGCTGCCAGAAGGTGATCTGGGTGATCTGCGCGTTGTCCGCGAAGAAGATGAACAGACCGATCAGCGCGCCTGCGAAGGCGTTGACGGCGATACCGGTGAGGATCAGCGTCACCACCTCGGTCCGGCCGCCGGACCGCGAGAGCGTGTAGACCAGCAGCACGGTGATGAGGCCCGCGATGAACGCGAAGACGGTGATGGTCCAGTTGCCGAAGAAGGTCAGACCGAGCGCGATCGCGGCGACCGCGCCCACGGCCGCGCCCGCCGAGATCCCGATCACTCCGGGCTCGGCCAGCGGGTTGCCGAACACGCCCTGCATCAGGGCGCCCGCGCAGCCGAGCGACGCGCCGACGAGCAGCGCGAGGGCGACCCGGGGGAGCCGCACGTTCCACAGGACGCTCTCGCCGACCCGGTCCAACTCCTGGCCGCCGAGCCCGATCCGGTGCTGCACGGAGGACAGGACGTCACCGAGGGGAATGTTGTACGCGCCGATCGCGGCGGACAGCAGACAGCCGGCGAGCAGGGCGAGGGAGAGCGTCGCGGTGAGCAGATACGCCGTGCTGCGCGAGGACTTGGGGGCGGCTTTCGCCACTGGCCCGTCCGGGGACTTCTCCACGGACCCGGTGCGTTCCTCGTACGAGGTGGTCACTGGCCCTTCCCGCCCTTCGCGTACAGCTGCTCGACGATCTCGGTGAGCACCCGGTCGGTGCGGGGCCCGTAGTTCAGCAGCACCCCGTCGTCGACCGTGACGATCCGGCGGTCCATCCCGGCCGGGGTCTCCGCGATGCCGGGGATCTTCACCAGTCCGTCCATGCCGCCGACCGACTCGAACCCCTTGGTCATCAGGAGGATCGCGTCGGGCGCGGCCTTGGCGAGCGCCTCGCTGGTGATGGCGGTGAAGTCCTTGTCCAGACCGGATTCCTTGCCGGCGTCGACCGCGCCCGCCGCCTCCAGCAGCGAACTGGCCCCGGACTCCGCGCCGCCCAGCAGATAGACGGAGGCCGAACCGCGCAGGTAGAGGAAGGCGACCCGGGGCTTCTTGCCTTCCTCGGGGGTCGGGATGGACTTCTGGACGTCGGCGATCCGCTTCTCGGTGCGTTCCTTGAGCTCCGTCCCGGCCGACGGTACGCCGAGGGCCTCGGCGACGGTGTCGATACGGCGGCCGACGTCGTCGAGCCCCTTGGCGGGTTCGACGACGAGCAGCGGGATGCCCGCGTCGCGGATCTGGTCGATGGCCTCGCCCGGTCCGGTGCTGGTGTCGGCGAGGACGATCGTCGGCTTCAGGGAGAGCACGCTCTCCGCCGAGACGTCGTGGGCCCGGGTCACCACCGGGAGTTTCTCCGCCTGTTCGAAGGTGGCGGTGATGTCCCGGGCGACGACCTGCTTGCCGAAGCCGAGGGTGAAGACGATCTCGCTCAGCGACCCCGTCAGCGGCACGATCCGGTCGGTGGAGTCGATCGTGACCTTCTTGCCGTCCGCCGAGTCGACCGTCACCGGCAGCTTCGGCGCGGGCGCACCGGCCAGCGGCTCGACCCGGTCCGCGTCGGCGGAGCTCCTGGCGGCCGCGGACTGCGGCGCGGAATCGCCTCCGCCGCCGCAGCCGGTCAGGAGCAGGGCGACGGCGGCGGTGAGTGCGGCGGCAGCCCTGCCCCGGACCGGGTGACGGCGGGCCGCCCGTCCGGCGTCCGGGCCCGTCGGGGCGAAGTCCTGCGAGATGCGCACTGGGGCACCGTCCTGTCATTCCGCGGCGTGCGGTGGGCCGTTCGCCGTAACGGCGTGACCGGAAGGGGTTCCGGCCCGGGCTGGGAATACCTTAGGTTAGCCTTACCTGTGTAGCCAGTCCTCGGAGGGTCCGTCATGCCGTCGTCCAGATCCACCCGCGCGCTTGCCGTCGCGCTCCTCGCGGTGCTGCTGGGAGCCCTGCTCCCCGCCGCCACCGCGCAAGCGGCAAGCCGCACGGTGCAGGGCGGTCGGCTGGACTGGGGCATCAAGTCGTCCTTCCAGAGCTATGTCACCGGGCCCATAGCCAACGGCAGCTGGAGCCTGACCGGCGGCGCGGCCACGGTCGGCGGCAGCCAGTTCCGCTTCCACTCGGCGACCGGCTCCTACGACCCGGACTCCGGGGCGTTCAGCTCCGGCTTCTCGGGCGGAGTGCACTTCACCGGCCACAAGAAGGCCGACGGCAGCAACGAGCTGGACCTCACGATCAGCCGCCCCACGGTCAAGATCAACGGCGGCGGCGGCACGCTCTACGCGGACATGGTCAGCAAGGAGCGGGGGACCGGCAAGGTCTCCAGCCGCTCCCAGGTGCCGCTCGCCACGCTCGGCCTCGGCGGGATCAACATGAAGGGCGGTTCCACCCCCATCGCCCTCACCAACGTCCCCACCACGCTGACCGCCCAGGGCGCCTCCGCCTTCGCCGGCTACTACACCGAGGGCACCCCCCTCGACCCGGTCAGCCTCTCCGTCGACACCAAGGGCGCGGCCGCCGAGCCGAAGCCCTCCGCCCCGGACGAGAAGAAGGACGAGGGCGAGAAGAAGGACGAGGCGAAGAAGAAGGACGAGGCTAAGGCGGGCCGCTTCGAGGACGCCGCCGTCGACTGGGGTGTGCGCCGCACCTTCCGCGAGTACGTCACCGGCTCCATCGGCCAGGGCAAGTGGACGCTCGCCGATGGCGCCCAGGACGGCGGGGCCCTGTTCCGCTTCCCGAAGGGCAAGGGGACGTACGACGCGAAGAAGGAGACGCTGGACGCGGAGTTCAGCGGCAGCATCCGCTTCACCGGCGCCCACGACCTCGACCTGAAGTTCGCCGCCGTCACCGTCGCCGTCACCAAGGGCGAAGGCACCCTCTCCGCCGACGTCACCAGCGAGGGCAGGACGACCGAGAACGTCCCGATCGTCACCTTCGAGGCCGAGGACTTCGCCCCTCAGGACGGCCTCGCCGCCCTCACCGAGGCCCCCGCCGTCCTCACCGCCGAAGGCTCCAAGGCGTTCGGCTCGATGTACAAGGCGGGCACCGCGATGGACCCGGTCTCGCTCGCCGTGGCCGTCGACGACAAGGCCCAGCTGCCCGCGCTGCCCGACCTCGGCAGCGAGCCGAACGCGGCCGCCGAGCCCACGAAGAAGGCCGTCGAGGAGCCTTCCGCCGCACCGGCGGCCGCCTCCTCCGACTCCGGCCCGGGCGCCGGGACCTGGGCGGCGATCGGCGGTGGTGTGCTGCTCCTCCTCGGCGCCGTGGCGGCGTTCTTCGCCCTGCGCCGCCGGTCCGCGCGGCCGGCCCCCGAGGCTGCCGACGCCTCCGCGGCCTCCGACTCCCCGCAGACTTCCTGACCCGGCATCCCCCCCATGCGTGCCTTATGGATCCTCACCCCC
>NZ_JAFEUF010000245.1:2467-9673 GCF_016901035.1 Streptomyces durocortorensis | reverse complement strand
GCCCCCGCCCCACCGCCTCCCGGACCGTGGACGCGGACGGCCTCGCGCTCGCCCCCGGCTTCATCGACATGCACGCCCACAGCGATCTGGCGCTGCTGCGCGACCCGGACCACAGCGCGAAGGCGGCGCAGGGCGTCACCCTCGAAGTGCTGGGCCAGGACGGGATGTCGTACGCCCCGGTCGACGACCGTACGCTCGCCGAGGTCCGGCGCTCCATCACCGGCTGGAACGGCGACGGCTCCGACATCGACTTCGACTGGCGCACGGTCGGCGGCTATCTTGACCGCCTCGACCGCAACTTCGGCGGCCAGGGCATCGCGGTGAACGCCGCCTACCTGATCCCGCAGGGCACGGTCCGGATGTACGCGGTCGGCTGGGACGGCCGCCCCGCCACCGACGCCGAACTGGCCCGGATGAAGGAGCTGGTGGACCAGGGCATGCGCGAGGGCGCGGTGGGCATGTCGTCCGGACTGACCTACACCCCCGGCATGTACGCGGACGACGCCGAACTCACCGAGCTGTGCCGGGTGGTGGCCCGCCACGGCGGCTACTACTGCCCGCACCACCGCAGTTACGGTGCGGGGGCGCTCGAAGCGTACGAGGAGATGGTCCAGCTGACGCACAACGCCGGCTGCGCCCTCCATCTCGCCCACGCCACCATGAACTTCGGTGTGAACAAGGGCAAGGCGCCCGACCTGCTCGCTCTCCTGGACGGCGCGCTCGCCACCGGGGCCGACATCTCGCTCGACACCTACCCGTACACCCCCGGCTGCACCACTCTCGTCGCCATGCTGCCGAGTTGGGCGAGCGAGGGCGGGCCGGAGTCGGTCCTCACCCGGCTCGCGGACCCGGACAGCGCGGAGAAGATCCGGCACCATCTGGAGGTGCTGGGCTCGGACGGCTGCCACGGGGTGCCGATCGAGTGGGACACCATCGAGATCTCCGGCGTGAGCGCGCCGCACCTGGCCGAGTACGTAGGCCGTACGGTCGAGGAGTCGGCACGGCTGCGGGGCGAGGAGCCCTGGGTGACCGCGCGGCGGCTGCTCACCCAGGACCGGCTCGGCACGACGATCCTCCAGCATGTGGGCCACGAGGAGAACGTCCGGCAGATCATGCGCCACCCGGTGCACACCGGCGGCAGCGACGGCATCCTCCAGGGCGACAAGCCGCACCCGAGGGCGTACGGCACGTTCCCGCAGTATCTGGGCCGGTACGCCCGGGAGTTGGGGATCCTCTCGCTGGAGGAGTGCGTCGCCCACCTGACCTCGCGCCCGGCCGCCCGGCTGCGGCTCGCGGACCGGGGCCTGGTGCGCGAGGGCTACCGCGCGGACCTGGTGCTGTTCGATCCGGAGACGGTGGCGGCGGGCTCGACGTTCGAGGAGCCGCGCACGCTGCCGGTGGGCATCCCGCACGTGCTCATCGACGGCCGGTTCGTCATCGAGGACGGCAAGCGGACGTCGGTCCTGGCGGGCAGGGCGGTCCGGGGAGCCGGGGCGACAGCCGCCTGAGAGCTCACGGGTGAGCCGTCCGCCGCGAGGCCCCTACGAAGCATCCGCCGCGCGCTCGGCCGCCCAGGCGAGGTCCTCCTCCGTGGGGGCGTCGTCCTGGGTGAGCGTGCGCCGCCAGTAGCCGCTGAACTCGACGGCGGCCTTCGGCAGTTCGCGGTCCTCGACCAGGTGGCGGCGGAGCGCCCGCACGGCGGACGCCTCGCCCGCCACCCAGGCCGCGTCCACCCCGTCGAGGTCCGCTCCGGCGTCCCGTACGGCTTCCACCAGCGAGCCGCCGAGGTCCCGGTGCACCCAGCGAACCTCGGCTCCCCCAGCGGCGGACGGCAACTCCCGCTCCTCCCCCGCGTCCGCCACCTCCGCGAACACCACGGCCCCGGTCCCGGCGGGCAGCGCCTCCAGCACCGTGGCGATGGCCGGGAGCGCGGTCTCGTCCCCGGCGAGCAGCATCCGGCGGGCGGCGGGCAACGGGCGGGCATAGACGGAGGACGGGCCGACCATGCCGAGGACGTCACCGACCCGGGCCGCCGCACCCCAGCGGGAGGCAGGCCCGCACTCGCCGTGCAGCACGAAGTCGACGGCCATCACGTTGCGTTCGCGGTCGTACGAGCGGACGGTGAAGCTGCGCATCCAGGGCCGCTCCGCCTCCGGGATCCCGAGGTACGCCTCGTACCAGCGCATGCCGTACGGGTCGTCGGCGTCCCGCTCCGGCAGCCGGGGCACGGCCTGCCCGGCGCGCGGCAGACAGAGCTTCATCTGCTGGTCGGGGCGGTCCTCCATGAGCCCGGGCAGCTCGTCGGCCGTGAACCCGACCCTCACCGTGCCGGGGGTGACCCGCTCGACGTCCACGACCCGTACGTACGTGACCGGCAGCGCCTGACCCATGGCGACCCGACCCCTCTCTTGTGGAGCTTGATACCTTACGGCGTAATGAATTACCCGCCGGACGTTACTTTACGTCGTAAGGAGTCGCAAGTGGTGGTCTTCGCCGGGCAGGGTGACCCCCGCCGTTCCCTCTCCCTCCTGTGGCGCGCGGACGCCCCGCCGCCGACCCGGGGCGGCC
Source organism: Streptomyces durocortorensis (assembly GCF_016901035.1). Classification (GTDB taxonomy): domain Bacteria; phylum Actinomycetota; class Actinomycetes; order Streptomycetales; family Streptomycetaceae; genus Streptomyces; species Streptomyces durocortorensis. Next base: position 7,105 of record NZ_JAFEUF010000245.1, on the reverse strand, counting down.
CGGGGCCCAAGCCCCGGCTGAGCGTGGACGCGATCGTGGCGGCCGCCGTGGCGCTCGCGGACGAGGAGGGGATGGGGGCCCTGTCGATGCGCGCGGTCGGCGACCGGCTCGGGCGCACGGCGATGGCGCTCTACACCTACGTCCCCGGCAAGAGCGAGCTGCTGGACCTGATGTACGACGCCGTCCACGCCGAACTGCCCACCCATGCATCGGACTCGGGCGACTGGCGGGCGGCGCTCACCGCGTGGGCCGGGGAGGTCCTGGAGTTCTACGTACGCCACCCCTGGGTGCTCCAGGTCTCGCAGGCGCGGCCGGTACTGGGGCCGCACGAGTACGCGGGCCTGGACACGCTGGTGATCCTGCTGCGGGCGACCGGGCTCGATGCGGGGGTGTTGCGGCGGCTGGTGGGAACCCTGTTCCCGTTCGTACGGGGTTCGGCGCAGGCGGTGGCCGACGCCAGGCTCGCCGCGGCGGCGACCGGCAGCTCCGACGAGGAGTGGTGGGCGGCGCGCTCGGCGGCCCTGTTGGAGCTGGTCCCGGACTTCGCGGAGCGCTTCCCGGCGGTGAGCGGCCTGGAGGCGGAGGGGCCGGTGGAGCCGTATCCGGGCGAAGGGACCGGGGGCGCCGAGGGCACCGAGGTGGTGCCGTATCCGGAGCGGGAGGCGCGCGAGACGTTCCGGGTGGGGCTCGGGGTGCTGCTGGACGGGATCGAGGCGGCGCGCGCCGGCCGGACCTGACCGTGGCCAGGACCGACCGGCGCGCCCACGGGACTTCAGGCGGCTACGGCTTGGGCAGCGCGCAGCCCTCACGGTTGAGGTCGATCTTGCTGCCGGCCTCGATGCACGGAACCATGTTGTACGTCTGCTGGGCGTAGTTGATGCCCTCGCGGACGGTGACCTCGCCGTTCTCGTCGACCTCGCACGGGTTGTTGTCCGTGCACTCCTGGCCGCTCTCGTTGCCGGTGTTGTTGACGGCGACCACCTTGCCGGTGGCGTCGTCGATCACCGGCGAGCCGGACGTACCGCCGATGGTCTGGCACTCCGGGGTGTAGCGGACCGAGTCCTTCCAGGTCCACCGGCCTTCCTTGAGCTGGTGGACGAAGCCGTCGATGTCGCAGCTGTAGGTGCGCTTCCAGTAGCCGGAGGCGACCGTGATGGCGGTGCCCGCCGTCGGGTGGGCGGTCTCCAGCTCCAGCGCCTGGATGCCGTAGCTGTCCTCGATCTGCTGGTAGGTGGAGGTCGTTTCGTAGAGCGAGAGATCGGTGTCGGTCATCGTGCCGTACGCGATCTTGCTCGCCTTCAGGGTGCCGACTCCGTCGCCCGAGGCGTTGAGCAGCGTGAAGGTCCGAGAGGACGGCTGGTCGACGACGACCTCACCGGGGCCCGGGAAGCCGGACTCCAGGCAGTGCCCGTTGGAGAGCACGAGGGCGGGGTCGGTAGGGGCGGAGTCGGGCGAACGGACCACGGAGCCCGAACAGTTGCTGAGCGCGACGGTCCCGGCGAAGGTCACGGCCTTCGCCGCGGGGCCGGCCTTGGATGCGGTTTCCTGCGTCTGGACCTGCTGTGCGGGTTCGGCTGCGACGACGGGCGCGGCACCGGCTCCCAGGAGCAGGGCTGCAAGAAACGCACCGACGAGAGGCTTGTTCATGTGGGGGGTACCTCCAGTGATGCCAAGGGCCGGAGATCTTCCGGCTTTTGACATGCGCATGTTTGCGCAGATGTCAGGCCATCACAAGGGGTCAATTCCGGCCGCTGCTACGGCTACCGCTTCCCCAGCCCTGCCACGGGCTCGGCAGCGGCTTCCGCGTCGGCCCCCTCCACACCCCGGTAGATGTGGTCGCGCCCCCACGCCCCGAGCGGCTCCAGCGCCGCGTTCAGCGAGAGCCCCAGCGGGGTGAGCGAATACTCCACGCGCGGCGGCACCTCGGCGTACACCTCGCGGTGCACGATGCCGTCGTCCTCCAGCTCCTTGAGGTGGGAGCTGAGCACCTTCTCGGTCACCCCGGGCACGGCCCGGCGCAGCTCACCGAAGCGGCAGGTCTTCTCGTTCAGCGCCCACAGGATGAGCACCTTCCACTTGCCGCCGATCACGTCCATCGCCGCGTCGATCCCGCAGACGAACGCCCCCGGTCTCCGTACGATCCGCTTCATCGTCCGTCCACCCCTCCCCGTCTGCTCGCTATGCACGAGGTAACCACCCACTCCATTGTGCGTACTTGTTGCCTTCGCAGCCTTCGACCAGCCTAATCGGCATGTCCGACAACACCGTTGCCTCCGCCTCGCCCGCCCCTCTCACCCTGCTCGGCCTCGGCGCGATGGGCGCCGCGCTCGCCCGTACCTGGCTCGCCGCCGGACACCCCCTGACCGTCTGGAACCGCAGCCCCGGCAAGAGCGCCGAACTCGCCGCCGCAGGCGCGCGGGTGGCCGCGACGGCGGCCGAGGCGGTGGCCGCGAGCCCGCTCGTCGTCGCCTGCCTCCTGGACGACGCCTCGGTCCGCGCGGCGCTGGCGGAGGCCGATCTCGCGGGCAAGGACCTGGTCGACCTCACCACCTCCACCCCGGGCGAATCCCGCACCCGCGCGGCCTGGGCGAACGAGCGCGGCGCCCGTTTCCTGGACGGCGGGATCATGGCCGTACCGCCGATGATCGGTGTGCCGGAGGCCGGCGGCTACGTCTTCTACAGCGGCTCACGCGAGGTCTTCGACGCCCACCGGGAGGTGCTGGCCGTGCCCGTCGCCACCCGGTACGTCGGGGCCGATCCCGGGTTCGCCGCACTCCACGACGTGGCGCTGCTCAGCGCGATGACCGCCATGTTCGCCGGGGCCCGGCACGCGGCCGCGCTGGTGGCGGACGCCGGGATCGACCGACAAGCGTTCGGCACGCTGGTGGCGGACTGGCTGACGGCGATGGCCCCGGCGACGGCGGCGTACGCGGGCGGGCCCGTGCCCGAGGACCCCACCAGCGCGGCCGTGGCGGAGGCGGGGGACGCGACGCTGCTCCGTACGGCCCGGGAACAGGGCGTCGACACGGCGCTGCTGATCGCGTCGGCGGGCTCGATGGACGGCATCTGACGGCCCTCCCCGCGCCGTTACGGGTCAGGCTTCCGCCGCCGCCCTTCCCTGATCAGGCTTCCGCCACCGCCCTCCCGGGTCAGGCTTCCGCCGCCGCGGCCTCCTTGGCGTACGTGACCGCCTGGAGCAGCGTCAGTCCGGGCTCGGCCTGACGCAGGATCTTGATGGCCTCGACGGAGTCCGCCGGCCCCTCGTGCCCGGCGGCGTCGAGCCGCTGGCGCACCCACCGGCCGCGCAGCTCCGCGTCCGGGCGGGCGGCGGAGTCCTCGGCCAGGGCGAGGGCGCGCTCCAGTCCGGGGCGCTCGGCGTCCGTGGCGGTCTCCAGCGCGCTCCGCAGACCGGCGACGACATCGGGGGCGTCGCGGACGACGAGCACGGCGAGGGGCTGGGGCTTCCGGAACAGGCTCATGATCCACCGCTACCCGGGACAGCGCGGCTCTCACCGGAGTTGAGCAAGATCTGAGCCGCCCCACCGGGTCCGCGTCGGCCCGCCCGCCTCACGACGGCCTCGGTCCAGCGACCGAGCCCCTCCGGTCCCGCACTTAGGTCCCCAGCCGGAGGCGCGCCCGCGCCCCGGCTGCGTACGGTCGGCGTATGACACTCGACCTCGACGCCTACTTCGCCCGTATCGGCTGGACCGGGGAGCCCCGCCCCACCCTGGAGGTGCTGCGGTCCCTGCACCGGGCCCACTTGTCCGGCATCCCGTTCGAGAACCTGGACGCCGTCCTCGGCTCCGCCCCCTCGCTGGCGCTCGACGACCTGGAGGCGAAACTCGTGCGCGGCGGACGCGGCGGGTACTGCTTCGAGCACGGCACCCTCTTCGCCGCCGTCCTGCGGCAGATCGGCTTCTCCGTGACGCCGGTGACGGCCCGCGTGATGCTGGGCGCGGCGCCGGGCGACATCCGGCCGCGTTCGCACATGCTGCTGCAGGTGGACGTGGAGGGTGAGCCGCACCCGTATCTGGCGGACGTCGGCTTCGGGGCGACCGGCGCGCTGCTGGAGCCGATCGAGCTGGTGGAGGGAGCGGAGCTGTTCGACGCCCCGCGCCACCACCGGCTCGTCCACGTCGCGCACGTCGGTCCGCTGCCGACGTGGGAGCTCCAGGCGGACAAGGGCGGCTCGTGGGAGCCGCAGCACACGTTCACCCTGGAACCGTTCGAGGCTCCGGACTACGAGATGATGAACTGGCACGTCGCGACGCACCCGCGCTCGCCGTTCCGGCAGGCGGTGTACGCGCAGCGCACCCGGATCGGCTCGCACCTGGCTCTGGCCGGGCTGGACCTGGTGGAGACGGCCGACGACGGCACGGTGAAGGAGCGGCGGCTCAAGGACGACGACGAGGCGCTGCGGGTCCTGGCGGACGACTTCGGCATCCGGCTCCCGGAGGGCACCCGGCTGCCGGAGTGACCTCCCCCGGCGGCCGGGGCCCCGCCTGCGCCTCCCCGCGTCCGGGCAGGCCCGCGTCCGACCGCCCGCGGCGGCCGTCCTGCGCAGCCGGGCCGGCCCCCGCGTGGCGCATCTCACCCGTCCCGCCCTGTCTTCCATCGCCATGTCCGCCGCCGTAAGCT
>NZ_JAFEUF010000245.1:399-2458 GCF_016901035.1 Streptomyces durocortorensis | reverse complement strand
CGCCCACTCGGCCCGCCCACGCCGCCTTTCCAAGCCCCGACGCCGCCCCCCCCCGGAGATCCCACGGTCCGGGGCGGCGGCGGACATGGCGATGGAAGACAGGACGGGACGGGGACGCGCCCCGGAGGGAGTACGCCGGGAGCAATCCCCGCGCACCCCGCGAAACGCCGCCGTAAGCTCGCGGACATGCAGGTCATCCAGTCCACGAAGCTCGCCAACGTCTGCTACGAGATCCGGGGCCCCGTGCTGGAGGAGGCGATGCGGCTGGAAGCGGCCGGTCAGCGCATCCTCAAGCTGAACACGGGCAACCCGGCCGCGTTCGGGTTCGAGTGCCCGCCGGAGATTCTCGAAGACATCCTGCGCAACGTCGCGGGCGCGCACGGCTACGGCGACGCGAAGGGCCTGCTGTCCGCGCGCCGTGCGGTGATGCAGCACTACCAGACCAAGGGCATCGAGCTCGACGTCGAGGACATCTACCTGGGCAACGGCGTCTCCGAGCTGATCCAGATGTCGATGCAGGCGCTGCTGGACGACGGTGACGAGGTGCTCGTACCGGCTCCCGACTATCCGCTGTGGACCGCCTCGGTCTCGCTGGCGGGTGGTACGGCCGTGCACTACCGGTGCGACGAGCAGGCCGACTGGATGCCGGACCTCGCGGACATCGAGCGGAAGATCACCGACCGCACCAAGGCCCTGGTGATCATCAACCCGAACAACCCGACCGGTGCGGTGTACGACGACGAGATGCTGCGCGGTCTCACCGAGATCGCCCGGCGGCACAATCTGATCGTCTGCTCCGACGAGATCTACGACCGGATCCTGTACGACGGCGCGACCCACACCCCGACGGCGGCCCTGGCCCCGGACCTCATGGTGCTGACCTTCAACGGGCTCTCCAAGAACTACCGGGTGGCCGGCTACCGCTCCGGCTGGATGGCCGTCTGCGGCCCGAAGGCGCACGCCACCTCGTACATCGAGGGGCTGACGATCCTCGCCAACATGCGGCTCTGCGCCAACATGCCCTCGCAGCACGCGGTGGCGACCGCACTCGGCGGGCGGCAGTCGATCGAGGACCTGGTGCTGCCGGGCGGCCGGATCCTGGAGCAGCGGGACACGGCGTACGACCTGCTGACCTCGATCCCCGGGGTGACCTGCGTGAAGCCGAAGGGGGCGCTGTACCTCTTCCCCCGGCTCGACCCCAAGGTCTACAAGATCAAGGACGACCGGCAGATGGTGCTGGACCTGCTGCGGGCCGAGAAGATCATGGTCGTGCAGGGCACCGGCTTCAACTGGCCCGAGCCCGACCACTTCCGGATCGTCACGCTGCCGACGGTCGAGGACCTGACCGACGCGGTGACACGGATCGGCACCTTCCTGGACGGATACGGACAGCCGTAGCCGGATCCGCCGGCCGCCGGGCTCGGTCACGGCTCTGGACCCGGTTACGGACAGCCGTAGACCGATCACTCTTCCGGACTACAGTCAACTTTAGACTGGTTCCAATGTAGGATGGTTCCACGCACCATCGGGAGGCCATCCATGTACGAGCCGATCCGCAGCCCCTCGGTCCACACCCCGGCCGACGACGCGGACTTTCCGCACCGCAGCCGCGAGGAGGAGCTGGACATCCAGCTCGCCGGGCACCTGGCCGCCCTCCTCGCGGTCACCGACGAGCTGGGCCCGGGCCCGGCGGGCGACCGGATCGCCGAGCAGGTGGCCCGGCTGCGCGGCGCCCCGCCCGCCCGGCACGCCGGCCTGACCGCCGCCGCCCCCGCGGACCTCCACCGCCGCGCCCACGCCCTCGCGGGCCGCGCCCTGCTGGTGGCGGCGTCCCGCGCCGACACGACCGCCGCCATCCTCGCCGCCGAGCGGATGGACGCCCACACCGCGGCCCTCGCCGCTCTCGCCGACCCCACCGCCCCCTCCGGGCACCTGGTCGGCGCCCACTGACGGCCCCCGGGGGGGGGGGGGGGGGGGGGGGGGGGCCGCGGGGGGGGGGGCGCCCCCCCCCCGGGGGGCGGCCGGGGGGGGGGGGGGGGGGGGGGCGGGGGGGGGCGGC
>NZ_JAFEUF010000245.1:0-389 GCF_016901035.1 Streptomyces durocortorensis | reverse complement strand
CCCCCCGGCCACCGGGCGGGCCCCCCCGCCCCCCCCCGGCCCCCGCCCGGGGGGGGGGGGGGGGCCGGGTGCCACGGACTCTCCCGCGAGGCTGGCCGGACCGGGTGCCACGGACCTCCCTGCGGGGTCCGCCGGACCGGGTGCCACGGACCGGTCAGCCCGCCCGGCGCACCCGCACGGTCGCCGACGCCGTGGACGGGCTGTGTAGGGCGTCGCCGGCATAGCCGACCTCGTACGTCGTGCTGCCGGTGGCGCGCGGCAGGTCGTTGATCCGGAAGGTTCCGTGGGGGGGGGGCGGCCCCGGCGGGGGGGGGAACGCGCCGGCCGTGAGGAGAAGCAGAGAACGCCGAGGGAAACCAGGCGGGCCGGGCCCCCGCCCCGCGCGCAGC
>NZ_JAFEUF010000244.1 GCF_016901035.1 Streptomyces durocortorensis | reverse complement strand
GTGCCCGATGTTCGACTTGACCGACCCCAGCCACAGCGGACGGCCCTGCGGCCGGTCCTGCCCATAGGCGTTGAGCAGCGCCTGCGCCTCGATCGGATCACCCAGCGTCGTACCCGTGCCGTGCGCCTCCACCACATCGATATCGGCGGCGGCGAGCCGGGCGTTCTCCAGTGCGGCGCGGATGACTCGTTCCTGCGAGGGGCCGTTCGGTGCGGTCAGGCCGTTGGACGCGCCGTCCTGGTTGACCGCGGAGCCGCGCACCACGGCCAGGATCCGGTCGCCGCGGCGGCGGGCGTCCGAGAGGCGGCGCAGCACGAGGACGCCGGCTCCCTCGGACCAGCCGGTGCCGTCGGCGTCGGCGGAGAACGGCTTGCAGCGGCCGTCGGCCGCCAGGCCGCGTTGCCTGCTGAACTCGGTGAAGATACCCGGGCTGATCATGACGGTGACGCCGCCCGCGAGCGCGGTGTCGCACTCGCCGTTGCGCAGCGCCTGCACGGCGAGGTGGGTGGCGACCAGCGACGAGGAGCAGGCGGTGTCCACGGTGACCGCGAGCCCTTCGAGGCCCAGGGCGTAGGCGACGCGGCCGGAGACGACGCTGGGCGCGCTGCCGGTGAGCAGATGGCCCTCGACGCCCTGCGGGAGGGTGCGCAGTCCGGTGCCGTAGGCGGACGACGAGGAACCGATGAAGACGCCGGTGCGGGTTCCGCGCAGGGACAGCGGGTCGATGCCCGCGCGTTCCAGGGCTTCCCAGGAGGTCTCCAGCATCAGCCGCTGCTGGGGGTCCATCGCGAGCGCCTCGTGGGGGGAGATGTTGAACAGGTCGGCGTCGAACTCGCCCGCGTCGTGGAGGAATCCGCCTTCGCGCACGTAGGTCGTGCCGGCGGTGTCGGGGTCGTCGTCGTATACGGCGGTGTCCCAGCCACGGTCGAGGGGAAATCCTGAGATGCCGTCACGGCCTTCGGAGACCATGTGCCAGAGGTCCTCCGGGGAGTGCACGCCCCCGGGGTAGCGGCAGCCCATGCCGACGATCGCCACAGGGTCGTTCCCGCGCGCCTCGACCTCCCGCAGCTGGCGCCGGGTCTGCCGCAGGTCCGCGGTGAGCCGCTTGAGGTAGTCGAGATACTTCTGATTGTCGGCCACTCGATGCCACCTTCTCCGGACCGGCAGTTCACTATTTTTCGCGCGGGGAATCTCGCACAGATCGCACGGGCCGCGTATTGCATGGTTTTTTTTCGGGGGCCGAATCTTTTCGGGTTCCCGGAAAATCGCCCCAATACCACCAGCAAAACCCTCACTGAGGCTACGAACGACTCCAAGGCACAGACAACCCCTAGCCCACCCCTAGGGGGGACGAACCGTGAGGTCGGTCCGGGTGCAGAGCGGCGGACCGGAACGCCGGGAATGACCGGCGCGAAGAGGGGCCGTGCCGTCCGAATACGCCAGGTGGTCCGGACGGCCCGGAAACCCGTCCGCGTCGTCGCCCGGCCACTCTGGGAGGTATTCCGGGAACGTTCGCGGAATACCTCCGTAACGGAACACACTCGGGTGAACTCCAGCACCCGGCGGGGTCCGCTCAGTGGTGGGTCACGGGCTCTCCAGTTCGTTGTCGATGAGCGCGAAGATGTTCTCCTCGGTGGCGGAGTGCAGATCTGCGTCCCGGCCCTCGTCGGCGGTGTTCCGGCTCTCGGGTTCGTCCGTCCACCGGGCGAGCAGGGCGTTCATCCTGACTCGCAGCCGGGCACGGTCACTGTCGGACAACTCGGCCGAAACGAACTCCAGTTGGTCCAGTTCGGCCATCATGGCCTCCGCCGGATCGTGTGTGGGCGGCACCAGATCGGCCCCGAGCCGCTCGGCGAGCGCGTCGGGCGTCGGGTAGTCGAAGACGAGGGTGGCGGGCAGCCGGGTGCCGGTGGCCGCGCCGAGCCGGTTACGCAGTTCCACGGCGGTCAGCGAGTCGAAGCCCAGGTCCTTGAACGCCCGGTCCCGTTCGACGGCGTCCGCACCGGCGAAGCCGAGCACGGTGGCCGCCTCCGACCTGACCCGGTCCAGCAGCACCTGCGCCCGCTCGGCAGGAGGCAGGGCCCGCAGCCGGTCGGCGAAACCGGTCTCCCGGGCCGTGGCGGCGGTGCGCCGGCGGCCCCGTACCAGACCACGCAGCAGATGCGGCACGTCGGGGCGGCCGGCGAACCCGGTGACATCGACGGCACCCGGCACCACGGCGGGGTCGGGGCCGGTGAGAGCCTCGTCGAGCAGGACCAGGCCCTCGTCGGCGGTGAGCACGGGCAGACCGGAGCGGGTGGCCCGCCGGCGGTCGTCGTCGGTGAGGACACCGAGCATCCCCGCGCCGACGTCCCACGGGCCCCAGGCCAGGGACAGGGCCGGCAGCCCGCAGGTGTGGCGGTGGTGGGCCAGGGCGTCGAGGTAGGCGTTGGCCGCGGCGTACGACGCCTGGCCGGGGCTGCCCAGGACGGCGGAGACGGACGAGAAGAGCACGAACTCCTCCGCGTCGGGGACAAGGTGGTGCAGAGCGCGCGCCGCAGTGATCTTGGTTGCCAGCACCGGGGCGACGCGGTCGGGTGTGAGGGCGGTGGCCACGCCGTCGTCCAGGACACCCGCGAGGTGGAAGACGGAGCTGATGCGCCGCCCGTCCAGCACCTCGGCCAGGGCGTCGGGATCGGCGACGTCGCAGGCCACGATCTCGACCCGCGCTCCGGCGGCCTCGAGGTCCGCCGTCAGAGTGTCCGCGCCTTCGGCGTCCGGGCCACAGCGGCTGAGCAGCAGCAGCCTGTCCACCTCGCGCCGGTCCACCAGGTACCGGGCGATCAGCGCGCCCAGAGCACCCGTGCCACCGGTGATCAGCACCGTGCCGCCCGGTTCCACCGCATGGGGTACGGACAGCACGACCTTGCCCACATGCCGGGCCTGGCTCATGAAACGAAACGCGTCGGGCGCCCGCCGTACGTCGAAAGTCCGCACCGGCGGCAGACTGAGCACACCCTCCGCGAACAGGGCCAGCACGTCGTTCAGCATCTGCCCGATCAGCTCGGGGCCCGCCTCGCTCAGGTCGAACGCACGGTACATCCGGTCCGCCACCGAGTCCGGATCACGGATGTCCGCCTTCCCCATCTCCACGAACCGTCCGCCCTCGGTCAGCAGCCGGACCGAAGCGTCGACGAACTCGCCCGCCAACGCGTTCAGCACCACATCCATCCCGCGCCCGCCCGTACGCTCCGCGAAGATCTTCTCGAACTCCAGATCCCGCGAGGAGGCGAGGTGCCCCGTGTCCAGCCCGGTCGCGCCCCACTTGCCGGGGGAGGCCGTGCCGTACACCTCGGCTCCCGCATGACGCGCGATCTGCACCGCCGCCATCCCGACCCCGCCCGCGGCCGCGTGGACCAGCACCGATTCCCCGGCCGCCAGACCGCCCACCTTCAGCAACCCGTAGTACGCGGTCACGAACGCGATCGGGACCGCGGCGCCCTGGGCGAAGGACCATCCCTGCGGAACGGGAGCCACCAACCGCTCGTCCGCCACCGCCAACGGCCCCATCGCCCCGCTGAAGAACCCCAGTACCCGGTCCCCCACAGCGAATTTCGACACCCCGGGCCCGGTTTCCACCACCACACCAGCGGCCTCGCCCCCCAGCTCCACCTCTCCGGGGTACATGCCCAGCACGTTCAGCACATCGCGGAAGTTCATCCCCGCCGCGCGTACCGCCACCCGCACCTGTCCTGCTTCCAGTGCGGCTTCCGCGTCAGGCGCGGGCACCAGCCCCACACCCTCGACGGCACCCCGCGACACCACACCCACACGCCACGGGCCCTCGGGCGCCCGCAGGGTGCGTTCCGCGGGCGAGGTCAGACGGGCGGCGTACAACCGGCCGTCGCGGACGGCGAGTTCTGGTTCGTCCGCACCGGGTGCGCTGAGCAGCGCGGTCCACGGGTCGGTGTCGAGGTCGACCAGCAGCAGGCGGCCGGGGTTCTCCGACTGCACGCTGCGCAGCAGGCCGCGCACGGCTGCGCCCGCCATGTCGGACAGGTCCTCGCCCGTGCCGGTGGCAACGGCGCCCCGGGTGAGCACCACGAGTGTGGCATCGGTGTGCTCGCGGGCCAGGAAGTCCTGGACGGTGGCCAGCATCGCGGTCACCCGCGCCTCCGCGTCGTCCCCGCCGTCGTCCGGTGCCGAGGTGACCAGCAGCAAGTCGGCCGAGACCGAGGCGATGTCGGAAGCCCGTGTGCAGTCGGCCCCCAGGATCGAGAGGGCCTCGGCCGCACCGTACGGGTCGTTGCCCAGGACGGCCCAGGTTCCGGCGGTGCGAGCCGCGTCGGGGAGCGGAATCCAGTCCACCCGGTGCACCGGCCGCGACAGGGCGGTACCCGTCGCGGCGTCCTCGGCAAGGGGGCGCAGCACCACTCGGCCGACCGAGAGGACCTTCTGCCCGCCGGGGTCGACGGCCAACAGCTCCACCCCGTCGGCGCCGCGTGGTGAGAGACGCACCCGGAGCGTGGTGGCGCCGGAGACGGTCAGGGCGATCTGCGACCAGGAGAACGGCAGTCCGGGAGGTCCGGCGGGGCCGTCGGAGGCCACCGCCCCCACGGCGAGCGAGTGGAGAGCGGCGTCGAGCAGCGCCGGGTGCAGTCCGAAGCGTCCGGCGTCGGCGTGCTCCGTCTCGGGCAGCTCGACCTCGGCCCAGAGGTCCTCACCCGCTCGCCAGACTCCGCGCAGGCCCTGGAACACGGGCCCGTAGTCCAGGCCGGCCGCGGCCAGCTCGGGGTAGAGCTCGTCGATCGGCACAGCCTGCGCGTCGGCCGGCGGCCAGGACGGAGGGGGCCCGGCGACCTGGGCGGCGGCCCGCAGCGCGCCGGAGGCGTGCCTGGTCCACGGCTGCCCGAACCAGCCGGTGCCGTCGGACGTACGGGAGTGGACGGTGATCTGCCGCCCCCCGTCCTCGCCCGGGGCGTCCACGGTGACCTGAAGCTGGACGGACTCTTCGGCGGTCAGCACCAGCGGCGTGTGCAGTACCAGTTCGTCCACGACATCGCAGTCCGTCTGGTCGCCGGCGCGCACCGCGAGGTCGACGAACACCGTGCCGGGCACCACGATCCGGCCGTGCACCCGGTGTTCCGCGAGCCACGGGTGTGTGCGCAGGGAGATGCGTCCGGTGAACAACAGACGGCCTTCATCGGCGAGTTCCACGCCGGCGGCGAGGACGGGGTGCCCGGTCTCCCCCAGTCCGGCGGATACCACGTCACCGGGATGTGCCGCCGCTGAGGCCGAGGGCCAGTAACGCTCGCGGGTGAACGCGTAGGTGGGCAGCTCGATCCGCCGGCCGCCGGCGGGGGCGAGCAGGGCGGCCCAGTCCACCGCGACACCCCGCACGTGCAGGGTGCCCACGGCACGGAGCAGTGTTTCGGTTTCGTCGCGCCCGGGCCGCAGTGCCGGTACGGCCGTGGCCTGGTCCAGCAGTGCCGAGGCGGCCGCCGACAGCACTGCGTCGGGGCCGAGTTCCAGTGCTGTCCGTACGCTGGTGAGCGAGGCGAGTGCGTCGGCGAAGCGGACGGGTTCGCGGATCTGTCCCACCCAGTAGCCGGGGGTGTCGATCGCCCCCGGGGCGGTGGTGCGGACCGGGATCTGCGGGGCGTGATACGTCAACGACTCGGCCACCGCGGCGAACTCGGCCAGCATCGGCTCCATCAAACGGGAGTGGAACGCGTGCGAAACCGCCAGCCGTTTCACCCGCACACCGTCGCCGCGCAACCCCTCCTCCAGTGCGCCGACCGCTTCCGCGTCACCCGACACCGTCACCGAGGCAGGCCCGTTGACCGCCGCGAGATCCACCCCGTCCGGCAGGACGAGTGCTTCTTCGGCCAGCCCCACGGCCAGCATCGCCCCGCCGGCGGGCAACGCGTCCATCAGCCTGCCGCGCGCCGACACCAGAACACACGCGTCGTCCAGAGACAGCACCCCCGCGACGTGGGCGGCAGCCAGCTCACCGACCGAGTGCCCCACCAGAACATCCGGGGTCACCCCCCAGGACTCCACCAGCCGGAACAGCGCCACCTCCACAGCGAACAACCCCGCCTGAGCGAACACCGTCCGCTCCAGCAGACCCGCATCCTCCCCGAACACCACCCCACGCAACGGCCGGCCCACATCCACCCGGGCACACACCGCATCAAAAGCATCCGCGAACACCCCGAACGCTTCATACAGTTCGCGGCCCATCCCCGGCCGCTGCGACCCCTGACCCGAGAACAACAGCGCGAGGGAGCTGTCCTCCTCGGCTCGTCCGACGACAGCGCTGCCGAGGTTGCGCAGTGCGGCGTCCGCGGTTTCGCTGTCAGCTGCCAGCACCACGGCGCGGTGCTCCAGCGCTCCCCTGGTCGTTGCCAGCGAGTGGGCCACGTCTGCGATGCGGTGCCCGTCGAGGGACGCTCGCAGCTTTTCCGCCTGCGCAAGCAGTGTGTCGGCCGTACGGGCGGAGAGCAGCAGTGGAAGCAGTGGGGTGCTGTCGCTCAACGGTGCTTGTGCTTCCGCGTGTTCCGCTGCCGGAGCGGCCTCCAGCACCACGTGGGCGTTGGTGCCGCTGACGCCGAACGAGGAGATTCCGACCCGGCGGGGCCGACCGGTCTCCGGCCAGGGGCGTGCCTCGGTCAGCAGTTCCACCTCACCCGCCGACCAGTCCACCTCGGGGGTGGGCTCGTCGACGTGCAACGTCTCCGGGAGTACACCTTGGCGGATCGCCTCCACCATCTTGATCACACCCGCCACCCCGGCGGCGGCCTGGGTGTGGCCGATGTTGGACTTCAGTGAGCCCAGGTAGAGGGGTTCGGTGCGGTCCTGCCCGTAGGTGGCGAGCAGCGCCTGCGCCTCGATCGGGTCGCCCAGCCTCGTGCCCGTACCGTGTGCTTCGACCGCGTCGATGTCGGAGGGCCGCAGATCCGCGTCGGCCAGGGCCCTGCGGATGACGCGTCGCTGTGCGGGTCCGTTGGGGGCGGTGAGGCCGTTGGAGGCGCCGTCGGAGTTGACCGCGCTGCCGCGCACGACCGCCAGAACCCGGTGCCCGTTGCGGCGCGCGTCGGAGAGCCGCTCCACCAGCAGCACCCCGACGCCCTCGCCCCAGCCGGTGCCGTCGGCGGCGGCGGCGAACGCCTTGCAGCGGCCGTCGGCCGCCAGCCCGAGCTGTCGGCTGAACTCCACGAAGGCGGTCGGTGTGGACATCACCGTGACTCCGCCCGCCAGGGCCATCGAGCACTCGCCGGCCCGCAGCGCGCGTACGGCCAGGTGCAGCGCCACCAGGGACGACGAGCACGCCGTGTCCACCGTGAGGGTGGGCCCCTCGAAGCCGAAGGTGTACGCGACGCGGCCGGAGAGCACGGCAGCCGCGTTGCCGGCGCCCTGGTGTCCCTCGCTGACTTCGGGATCTCCGGCGAGCAGTACCGGGTAGTCCTGCCCGTTGGTGCCCGCGAACACGGCGGTGTCGCTGCCCCGCAGTACGGCGGGATCGATGCCGGCGTGCTCCAGGGCCTCCCAGGCGACCTGCAGCATCAGACGCTGCTGAGGGTCGGTGGCTACCGCCTCGCGGGGTGAGATGCCGAAGAAGCGGGCGTCGAACTCGGCGATGTCGTTGAGGAATCCGCCCTCACGGACGTATGAGGTGCCCGGACTGCCGTTGGGTTCGTAGAGACGTGCGGTGTCCCAGCCCCGGTCTTCGGGGAAGTCGGTGATGCCGTCGCGGCCCTCGGCGACCAGCTGCCACAACTCGCCCGGCGAGGTGATGCCTCCCGGGTAGCGGCAGGCCATGCCGACGATGGCGATGGGTTCGTCGGCTGCGGCGGAGGCCACCACGCCCCGGTCGCCGTCCACGTCCAGAATGAGGTCGTCGAGGTGGTCGGCCAGCGCAGCGGGGGTGGGGTGGTCGAAGACGACGGTGGCGGGCAGGGCGAAGCCGGTGGCTTCGGCCAGGAGGTTGCGCAGTTCCACGGCGGTGAGCGAGTCGAAGCCCAGGTCCCTGAAGGCTCTGCGGGGATCGACGGCATCGGCATCGTGGTGACCGAGTACGACGGCGACGCGGGCACGCACCAGTTCGACCAGTTCACGCCGCCTCTCCTTCGCCCCGAGCGCGGCGAGGCGGGCCGCGAACGCGGAACCCGCCTTCGTGTCGGCCGTCCCTGCCGGTTCCTCCCGCCCGCTCTGCGGCGGGGCGACGCGCAGCCCGTCGAAGAGTCGCTGTGGCCGCGCGGCGGTGAAGGTCGGAATGAAGCGTGCCCATTCCACGTCGGCCACGACCACGGAGACGTCCCCGCCGTCCACCGCCGCGCCCAGAGCGTCGAGTGCTTTCGCCGGTTCCATGGTGCGCAGTCCGCGGCGCCGCAGGTAGTCGGCGGTCTCCTCCGAGCCGGCCATACCGCTGCCGTGCCAGGGGCCCCACGCCACCGAGGTGGCGGGCAGACCCTGGGCGGCGCGACGGGAGGCGATGGCGTCCAGGGCGGCGTTGGCCGCCCCGTAGGCGGCCTGGCTGCCGCTGCCCCAGATGCCGGAGACCGATGAGAAGAGCACGAAGGCGTCGAGATCCGCGTCCCGGAGCGCGTCGTCGAGGTGGAGGGCTCCGGTGACTTTGGCGGCCAGCACGGTGGCGATGTCTGCGTCGCCGGCGTCGTCGAGGTTTCCGAACTCACCGCTTCCGGCGGCATGCACCACGGCACTGGGCGGGTGCGCGGCCAGCAGCTCGTCGAGGGCGGCGCGGTCACTGACGTCGCAGGCGGCGATCGTGACCTCGGCTCCCGCTGCGGTGAGTTCGGCGGTGAGGTCGGTCATGCCCGGGGCTTCGGCGCCGCGTCGGCCGGCCAGCACCAGGTGCGGGGCACCGCGGTCCGCGAGCCATCGGGCGACATGGGCGCCGAGCGCGCCGGTGCCGCCCGTGATGAGGGTGGTGCCGCGCGGCCGCCAGGGCTCGGCCGGGCTCACGGGTGCCGGGGCCAGTCTCCGGCCGAAGGCGCCCTCGGCGCGGATGGCCACCTGGTCCTCGCCCATGCCGGTGAGCACGGCCGTCAGTCTGCGTGCGGCGTGCACGTCGAGTTCTTCCGGAAGGTCGACGGCGCCGCCCCAGCGGTGTGGCTTCTCCAGCGCGGCTGTCCGGCCCATCGCCCACAACTGTGCCGCTCCTGGGTCGGCGGCGGACTCCTCCGGGCCCGTCGTGACCGCGCCTCGGGTGAGTACCCACACCGGGGCGCCCTCCCCGCGCACCGCGGCGAGCAGTGCGGCCAGCCCGAGGGACAGCTCCGGGTGGGCGGAGTGCGGCCGGGGGTCGTGCGGGAGGATCAGCCCGTCGACGTCCGGATCCGGTGTGCGGCCGACGACGACGGTGGCGCCGTGTGCACGCAGCGTTTCGGCGCACCATGCGGCCACTTCGTGGTCCGGCGCATCGGGGTCGGCCAGTACCTGCCAGGTTCCACGCAGTGCCGGCTGCTCGGCTTCCGGCAGAGGCTGCCAGGTGACCGCATACCGCCAATCTGCTGGGCCGGTCCCTTCGGGGGAAGGCGGTACTGCCCAGAAGTGCTCACGCTGGAAGGCGTAGGTGGGCAGGTCCACGACGTGACCGCCCAGGAAGCCGAGGACCTCGCCCCAGTCGAACCGCACCCCGGCGACGTGCGCTCCCGCGATCCCGGCGAACAGAGCCCTCACA
>NZ_JAFEUF010000243.1 GCF_016901035.1 Streptomyces durocortorensis | reverse complement strand
GCGTAAGCGACGCCCGGGCCGCCCGCCGCCCGCCACACCGTCCCGACCGCCTCACGAGAGGGGCTTCATGTCTTCGCACCGCTCGCCCACCCCGCTGCGCACCGCCGTGGTCGGCGCGGGAGGAATCGCCCGCACCAGCCATCTGCCCGCGCTGCGGACGCTGGCCGCCGAAGGAAAGGTGGAGGTCGTGGCGGCGGTGGACGTCGTCGAGGCGGCGGCTCGTCTCCTCGCCGACGAGGAGTCGATCCCGTACCACGGCACCGACGTGGAGGCGATGCTCGCGGAGGTGCGGCCGGACCTGGTGGTGCTGTGCACCCCGCCCGCCGTGCACCGCGAGCAGTCCGTGGCCGCGCTGAAGGCGGGCGCCTGGGTGTGGTGCGAGAAGCCGCCGTGCCCGTCGCTGGCCGACTACGACGCGATCGAGGCGGCCGGGACCGGCGGCCCGGGCGACCCTTACGCGGCCATCGTCTTCCAGCACCGCTTCGGTTCGGGGGCTAGGCACGTCCGGGCGCTGCTGGAACGCGGGGCGCTGGGCAGGCCGCTGGTCGCCCACTGCCAGACCACCTGGTACCGCGACACCGCCTACTACGCGGTGCCGTGGCGCGGGCGGTGGGCCACCGAGGGCGGCGGTCCGGCGATGGGCCACGGCATCCACCAGACCGATCTGCTGCTGGACCTGCTGGGCCCGTGGGCCGAGGTGCACGGCATGGCCGCGCGCCTGGTCCACGACGTGGAGACCGAGGACGTCTCCACCGCGCAGATCCGCTTCTCCTCGGGTGCCGTCGCCACCCTGGTCAACAGCGTGCTCAGCCCGGACGAGGTGAGCCGCATCCGCATCGACTGCGAGCTGGCCACGGTCGAGCTGACCCATCTGTACGGCTACGGCAACGCGGACTGGCGCATCACCCCCGCGCCCGGCGTGCCGGAGGAGACGGTACGGGAGTGGCGGGAGTTCGGCGCCGACGAGCCCAGCTCCCACCTCGCCCAACTGCGCGTCCTCGTCGACGACATCGTCCAAGGACGCCGCCACCGGACCAGCGGCGCGGGCGGGCGGCGGACGCTGGAGCTGATCACCGCCCTGTACAAGTCCGCGTTCACCGGGACCACCGTCCGGGCCGGGGAGATCGGCCCGGGCGACCCCTACTACACCGCACTGCACGGCGACGCCCCGGGCTGGGCCCCGGCGGGTGTCCCTGAGGAGGACCGCGCATGACCCTCTCGCTGAACCACGCCCACGGGGACCGGATCACCGTCTCGTACGGGACGACGGATCTGCTCTCCTACGTCTACCGGCCCGAAGCGGCATGGGAGGCCCCCAAGCCGTATCTGCACCCGGTCCGCACACTGTCGGGTGCGACGGTCACCGACTACCGCCCCAACGACCACCGTTGGCACAAGGGCCTCCAGCTCACGGCCTCGCACCTGTCGGGGCAGAACCTGTGGGGCGGCAACACCTATGTGCACGGCGAGGGATACCTCGCGCTGGCGGACCGGATCGGTTCGATGGCCCACGTGGCCTTCGAGGAGGTGGCCGTCGCGCCCGACCGGGCCGTCATCGCCGAGCACCTCACCTGGCACCCGCACGACGGCGCGCTGTGGGCCGAGGAGGAGCGCCGCATCGAGGTCCGTGACGTCGACGCGGACGCGGGCAGCTGGTCGCTGACCTGGACGTCGTCGATCACCAACCGGCGCGACGAGCCCCTGCGCTTCGGCAGCCCGACCACGCACGGCCGGCCCGCCGCCGGCTACACCGGGCTCTTCTGGCGCGGACCGCGCGCCTTCCGCGACGGCCACGTCTTCACCGCAGAGAACGACGGACGGGAAACCGAGTTGATGGGCAGTCAGGCCGACTGGCTGGCCTACAGCGGCGAGCACGACGGGCGCGACGGCCACGCCACCGTCGTCTTCGAGCACGCGCGGTCCAACGACCACCTCGGCGAGAAGGGAACACATCCGGCGCACTGGTTCGTCCGCAACGACCCGTTCGCCGCCGTCGCCCCCTCGTGGGCCTTCTCCGAGGAGCTGGTCCTCGCCCCCGGCGACGCCCTCACCCGTGGCTACCGCGTCCATGTGGCCGACGGGGCCTGGGACCGGGAGCGCGTCGCCGCCCACCTGGAGGCGCACCCGTGGTGACCTCGGCGTACGACGGCTTCCCCGGCGCGGTCGGGGTGTCCCGGCTCAGCGTCTACGACTGGCCGACCGTGGAGGGCCTGCCCGGCGGCGGCACCCCGCACCTCCACCTCGCCTGCAGTGAGGGGTACGTGGTGACCTCCGGGCGGGGCGCGGTGCAGACGCTGACCGCCTCGGGCTACCGGGAGACGCCGCTGGAGCCCGGCGTGGTGGCCTGGTTCACCCCGGGCACGATCCACCGACTGGTGAACGACGGCGGTCTGGAGATCACCGTGGTGATGCAGAACAGCGGGCTGCCGGAGGCCGGCGACGCGGTTCTCACGCTACCGCCGGACCGGCTCGTCGACGAGGCGACGTACGCGGACGCCGTCCGCATCCCCGCCGATCTCCCGGAGGCGGAACAGGCGCGGGTCGCCCGGGCCCGACGCGACCTGGCCACCCGGCGGTTCCTGGAGCTGCGCGCGGCCACGGAGGCCGGTGATCCGGGTCCGCTCGCCGACTTCCAGCGGGCGGCCGCCGCGTTGGTGCGGCCCCGGCTGGACGACTGGGAGCGGCGGTGGCGCGAGGGTGCCGAGGCCGCGGCCCGGGCGACCGGCGGCCATCTCGACGCGCTCCGCGAGCGGGACGTACGCCATCTCGCCGAGGGCCGGGTCGCCTCGACCGGACCGACGGCCACGGGCCGGTTCGGCATGTGCGGCCGCCTGGCCGTGTACCAGGGCATCTGACCGCCCGTCGAGCCCTCGGACGCGCCGCCGCCCACCGGCGAGCCCTCGGAGGTGCCTGCCGTCCGTCGGCGCGTCCGGCCGACTGATCGTCTGCCGAATCCCACGCCCCCATGCCCATCGCCGGGCCCCCTGCCCTTCAACGACCCACGCCCTTCAACGAGCCCCACGCACACCGTCGGGCCTCACGCCCTTCGACGGGCTCCTTGCCCCTGGTCGGGGCCCTCCCCCATCCGACTCTCCTCCCCTGGAGGGAACCATGTCCGAGCCCCCCGAGGGCCGACGCCGTCTCCCGGGCCGGCGCACCTTCCTTGCCGCCGCCGGGGCCGGTGTCGGCACCGCCCTGGCGGGGTCGCTGTCCGCCTGCTCCGCGCCCGGCGGCAGCTCGTCCAAGGGCGTCACGCTCACCTTCTCCTGGTGGGGCAACGACGACCGCGCGGAGCGCACCGAACGGGCTGTCCGTCTCTTCGAGAAGGCGAACCCGAGGGTCAGGGTCGCCACCTCCAATGCCGACTTCGGCTCGTACATACAGAAGCTCGCCACCCAGGCGGCGGGCGGCGGCATCCCGGACGTCGCGCAGCTCGACTACCGGCAGGTGTCGCAGTACGCGGGCGGCGGCGCGCTCCTGCCGCTCTCCGACGCCCTGTCCGAGGGGGCGATCCGCAGCGAGGCGATGGACGCGGAGTTCGTACGCACCGGGACGTACGAGGACGAGCAGTACGCCATGCCGATGGGCCGCGGCATCACCGGATTCGCGTACGACACCCGGCTGTACCGGAAGGCGGGGGTCGCCACCCCGCATCCCGGCTGGACCTGGCGGGAGTGGACGGCGGGCAACCGGCGGATCACCGAGCTGGGCGAGCGGTCGCCGGACGGGCGGACGGTGGGCGGCGCCAACGACGGGGGCGTCAACGAGGACGTCTTCGAGGTGTGGCTGCGCAGCCGGGGCGGGCGGCTCTACGCGAGCCAGACCCGGCTGGGCTTCACCGAGGACGACCTCACCGAGTTCTGGACCTTCTGCGACGACCTGCGCAGGGACGGGGTCGTCGCACGGGCCGAGGACACCGCGCAGGCGACGACCACCGAGACCTCCCCGATGGGCCGCCGGCTGGTCGCCGCGGACTTCACCTGGGACGCGCCGTTCCCCGGCTATCCGGCGCTGCTCGGCGAACAGGTGCGGTTCGCGCCCGTACCGACGACCGGCGGCCGCCAGGGCGCGTACTTCAAGCCCTCGATGCTCCTCGGTGTCGGGGCGCACACCGAGCATCCGAAGGAGGCGACCGCGCTGGTGGACTTCCTCCTCAACGACCCGGGAGCCGGGGACATCCTCGGCTTCTCCCGGTCCACTCCTCCCAACCGGACCGTCGCCGCCCGCGTCGCCAAGACGCTCAAGGGTGCGGAGCTGGACATCTACCGGTACGCGCTGCGGATGGAGGAGTACGGCCTGGACGCGCCGCCGACCGCGCCACCGCGCGGCGACGTGGCCATCCAGACCGCGTTCAACCGCACGTACCAACGCGTCATGTACGGCCTGGCCACCCCCCGGCAGGCGGCGCGCGAACTGATCGACGAGGCGAAGCGGGAGCTGCGGTCATGAGCACGGTGTCGACCAGGGCGCCCGCGGGCGCCGACCGGGCGGCAAGGCCACCCGAGCCCGGCGGACCGAAGCGCCGCCGCCGCGTCCGGCGGGAGAAGCAATGGCCCGCCTACGTCTTCCTCACCCCGTGGATGCTCGGGGCGGCGGTCCTGACGCTCGTCCCCATGGCGGTGTCCCTCTATCTCTCGTTCACCGACTACAACCTCTTCGAGGCGCCGCGCTGGGTCGGGCTGCGCAACTACACGGAGATGCTGACGGAGGACCCGCGCTACTGGCGCTCGGTCGGCACGACCCTGCTGTACGTGGTGGTCGCCGTACCGCTGAAGCTGCTCCTCGCGCTCGGCGCGGCGATGCTGCTGAAGAACCTCGGCCGCGGCCGTTCCTTCTACCGCTCCGCGTTCTACGCGCCGTCCCTGCTCGGCGCGAGCATGACCGTCGCCCTGGTGTGGCGGGCGCTGTTCAACGACGGCGGTACGGTCCCCGACCTGCTCGGTGCGATCGGCATCGACAGCGGCGGCTGGGTCGGCGATCCGGATCTGGCGGTGTTCGTCGTGGTGCTGCTGACCGTGTGGCAGTTCGGCGCGCCGATGGTCATCTTCCTGGCCGGTCTCCAGCAGATCTCGCCGGACCTGTACGAGGCGGCGGCGCTGGACGGGGCGAGCCGGTGGCGGCAGTTCGTCTCGGTCACGGTGCCGATGCTCTCGCCGGTGGTCTTCTTCAACCTGGTGCTGGAGATGATCCAGTCGTTCCAGGTGTTCACCCCGGCCTTCGCCATCAGCGGCGGGAGCGGCGGCCCGGCCGACTCGACGATGTTCTACACCCTCTACCTGTACGAACGGGGCTTCACCGCTTCGCACATGGGCTACGCGGCGGCCATGGCGTGGCTGCTGCTGATCGCCATCGGCGTGGTGACGCTGGTGCTCTTCAGGACATCCCGGTCCTGGGTCTTCTACGCGGACGAGGAGGGGCGATGAATCTCGCCGTCAGGCGCTGGGCGCCGCACACGCTCGCCCTCCTGGGGCTGCTCGTCCTGCTGTATCCGCTGGCCTGGCTGCTGGCGACCTCGCTCAAGCCGGCCGACGAGGTGGTCACCAGCCTGGACCTGTGGCCGAGCAGCCTGGAGTGGTCGAACTACACGACCGCGCTGGAGGGCGTCTCCGGGGTCACGGTGAGCCGTCTCCTCGGCAACACCCTGCTCATCGCGGGAGGGGCCGTCCTCGGCAACGTGCTGTCGTGCTCGCTGGCCGCCTACGCCTTCGCCCGGCTGCGGTTCCGGATGAGCAAGGTCATGTTCGCCTTCATGGTGGCGACGCTGATGCTGCCGCACCACGTGGTGCTGATCCCGCAGTACATCATCTTCAACCAGCTCGGCATGGTGGACACCTACTGGCCGCTGATCCTGCCGAAGTTCCTGGCGACCGAGGCGTTCTTCGTCTTCCTCATCGTGCAGTTCATGCGCGGGCTGCCGCGCGAGCTGGAGGAGTCCGCGCGGATCGACGGCTGCGGCCCGTTCCGTACGTATCTGTCGATCACGCTGCCGCTGACCCGGCCCGCGCTGATCACCACGGCGATCTTCACGTTCATCTGGACGTGGAACGACTTCTTCACGCAGATGATCTATCTGTTCGCGCCGGAGAAGTTCACCATCACCCTCGCCCTGCGCTCCTTCGTCGACCAGTCCAGCACCTCCGCCTACGGGCCGATGTTCGCGATGTCGGTGATCTCCGTGCTGCCGATCGTGCTGTTCTTCTTCGTCTTCCAGCGCTATCTGGTGCAGGGCATGGCGACCACCGGACTGAAGGGCTGAGCACCATGACCCACGCACCCGCCCGGCTCGCCCCGCTGCCGCCGGCCGACCGCCGTGAGCCCGGCGAACTCTTCGGCAGCGGCTTCACGCTCTTCGCGGACATGCTGCTCGTCGGCCTCGTGACGACGCTCTCCTGCCTGCCCGTCGTGACCGCTCCGGCCGCCTTCGCCGCCGCGTCCTCGACGCTGCGGGACGGCGCGAGCGGCAGGGCCCCGGTGTCGGCGGCCGGGTATCTGCGCCGCCTGCGCGACGGGCTCAACGTCGGCTCGCTGGCCGCAGGACTGCTCCCGCCGCTGCTCGTGGCGGTCGTGCTGATCGACGCGGCCCTGGTGCGCAGCGCCCTGCCGGGAGCCGCGGTGGTGGCGCCGGCGCTGGCGCTGACCGTGCTCGCCGCCGCCGTCGTGGCGCTGCGGGCCACCGCGCTGGACGCGCCGCACCGGCTGTCCCTCCGCGAGAGCCTGGCCCGCTCGCTCGGCGACCCGCGTGGCAGCGCGCTGCTGGCCGCCGCCGTGGTGCTGGCCGCGCTGCTGGCCTGGTCGGTGCCGCTGCTGGTGCCCCTGCTGCCGGGGCCGCTGGCCTTCGCCGCGGCCGCGGTGGAGATCCGCTCCGCCGGGGGCACGGCGACGGCCGCCTGACCCCGCACCACTCCTCACTCCCCCTCTCCTCCCCCATCACCGGAGTTCTTCGCATGCCCCTGACCCACCTGGACCTCGCGGGCCACCCGCGGCCGCAGCTCGTCCGCGACCCGGACTGGCGGGACCTCGGCGGCCCGTGGCAGTTCGCGTACGACGACGCCGACCGCGGGCGCGCCGAGCGCTGGATGGAACCGCACACCACCGCCCCGTACACCGCGACCGTCACCGTGCCCTATCCGCCGGAGTCGAAGGCCTCGGGCATCGGGGACAGTTCGCACCACCCGGTGCTCTGGTACCGGCGCACCGTCGAGGTGGCCGCTCCCCCGGCCGGGCGCCGGCTGCTCGTGCACTTCGGGGCGGTCGACCACCGGGCGGAGGTGTGGCTGAACGGCCGCCTCGTCGGCCACCACGAGGGCGGGCACACACCGTTCACCTGCGACCTGACCGACGCCGTCGAGCCGGGCGGGCAGCAGGTGCTCGTGGTGCGCGCCGAGGACCAGCCGAGGGACGTCACCCAGCCGCGCGGCAAACAGGACTGGCGGGACGCCCCGCACGTCATCTGGTACCACCGCACGTCGGGGATCTGGCAGCCGGTGTGGCTGGAGGAGGTGCCGGACCTGCATGTGACGACCCTGCACTGGACCCCGGACGTGGCGCACGCCCGGGTGCGCTGCGCGGTCAGGCTGAGCCGCTGGCCCGCGAGCGCGGTGCGCGTGGACGTCACGCTGAGACTGGGCGACCGGCTGCTGGCCGAGCAGCGGGTGCTGGCGGACGAGCGGGAGACGGTGTTCGAGATCGCGGTCCCCGCACTGCGCCACGCCCAGGACCTCGACGCCCTGCTGTGGAGCCCGGACCGTCCGCACCTGGTGGACGCGACGGTGACGCTGACGGAGACGACGGAGACGGGGGCCGAGGAAGGGGAAGGTGACGCGGCCGTCGACCGCCTGACGTCCTACCTCGGGCTGCGGGACATCGGCTGGGAGGAGGGCGGCTTCCAGCTCAACCACAAGCCGTGCTTCCTGCGCCTCGCGCTCCAGCAGGGCTACTGGCCCGACTCCCACCTCGCCGCGTCCGCCGACGACCTGCGGCGGGACGCCGAACTGGCCAAGGAGGCGGGGCTGAACGGGCTGCGCGTGCATCAGAAGCTGGAGGACCCCCGCTTCCTGTACTGGGCCGACCGCCTGGGGCTGATGCTGTGGGCCGAGATGCCGTCCGCGTTCGCCTTCGGGACGACCACGGTGGAACGGGTGCTGAGCGAGTGGACCGAGGCGGTCTCCCGCGACCTCAGCCATCCCTCGATCGTCGCGTGGGTGCCGGTCAACGAGTCCTGGGGCACGCCCAATCCCGCGCACGTACCGGAGCAGCGCCACTTCATGGACGCGCTGTACCACCTGACCAAGGCGCTCGACCCGTCGCGCCCGACGGTGTCCAACGACGGCTGGGAGATCTCGGCCGCCGACATCTGGGGAGTGCACGACTACACCCAGCGGGCCGACGTCCTGCGCGAGCGGTACGGTCACGCCTCCCTGCGGAGCGGCGAGTTCACCGACCCGTGGCCGGGCGCGAAGCGGCTCCTGCTCCCCGGGGTGCGGCACCAGGGGCAGCCAGTGGTGCTCAGCGAGTTCGGCGGGACGACGTTCGAACCCGCCGACGGGGAGGAGTGGTTCGGCTACGACACCGTGGCGAGCCCCGAGGACTACGCGGAGCGGCTGGACTCGCTGATGGCCGCAGTCGTCGACTCGCCGCTCGCGGGCTTCTGCTTCACCCAGCTCACCGACACCGAGCAGGAGACCAACGGCCTGTTCACCGCGGACCGCCAGCCGAAGATCCCCCTGCCCGGTCTGCGGACGATCCTCACGCGGCCCCGGCGGCGCTGAGCGGCGCGCCGACGCGGCGGCCCCGTACCGGCGGGGGCCGCCGCGTCAGCTCTCTTCTCAGTGTTCCGCGGCGCGCAGGCGGCGGTGCGAGGCGCGGGCGGCCCAGGCGACGGCGAGCAGTCCGACCGCCAGCAGCGGGTAGCCCATGATGATCTTCGCGGTGCCCAGCGTGCCGACCTCGTCGGCCTCGTAGAGGTACTGCTGGACGGCGAAACGGGCGGCGAAGATGACGGTGAGCACGATCGTGGCGATGGAGAAGTCGCGCCGCGAGCGCGGGTCCTCCTGCCAGGCCGTGCCCTTGCCGGTCATGGAGTTCCACAGCACGCCCGCCAGCGGGCGGCGCGCGAGGACGGAGATCCCGAAGACCAGGGCGGCAGCCAGGTTGGACCAGATGCCGATGAGGAAGTAGTCCTTGGCCGATCCGGTCCACCAGGAGATCCCCGCGGCGATGGCCACGCCGAAGACTCCGCCGACGGCGGGCATGATCGATTCCTTGCGGAGGAGGCGCTCGGCCGCGATCACCACGGAGAGGGCGAAGGCGGCGATGATCGCCGTCTTCAGCCCGCCGATGTTGTTGCCGATGACGAAGGCGAGCACAGGCAGGGCGGAGTAGATCAACCCGCGTACTCCGCCTGCCTGTTCGAGGGCGGTGGGACGCCGGCGGGGGGCCTCCTCCGGGTGCTGCGGCGCCCCGGTCCCGGCGGCAGGGCGATGCTCGGCCGCGGACCACCGCTCGTCGGCTTCCGGGACGGGTCGTCCGTCGGTCGGCGGGTGCTGCGTCTGGTTGATCGCCACGGGTGACCTTCTTCCGGCTGTGGGGGACGTCGTGCGCCCCGTCGTGTCGGCGCGCGGGCGGGTACGGCGACAGAAGACCGCCGTACCGCCGCGCGCGGTTGGCGTGGGGCACTGTGGGTCAGCACCTGTCCCGAAAGCCGGGTGTCATGCCGGAAGGTTCGGACCAGGTCGAAGCCGGAGCGGGGGGGGGGGGGGGGGGGGGGGGGGGGGGGGGGGGGGGGGGGGGGGGGGGCGCGCGCGGGGCGCGGCGCGCGCCGCCGGGCGGGG
>NZ_JAFEUF010000242.1 GCF_016901035.1 Streptomyces durocortorensis | reverse complement strand
CGCCCGGCCAATCCACCCCCGGGGGGGGCGCGGGCGGCCGGCCGCGCGGGGTCCGGCCGCCCCCCCCGCTGCGGGGGGCGTGGGCGATGCGGGGGTCGCTGCCGAAGGGCTCGGCGGGTCCGATTCGCGGCGCTGCAGCACCGGCAGGTCCGCCGCCGGGTGCGCCGGTGCGGGGGCGGACGGAACGACTCCCGCCGGCCCCTCGGCCCCGGCCGGCCTGGCCCCGGCGGGCAGCTCGCGCAGGGGCTTGCCCAGGGCCGGGCGTACCGTTTCGGCGGCAGGCTTCCCGGGGGCACGGTCAGGAGCCGGGGCATCGCGGTCCGGGACGACCGGGCCCTTACGGTCAGGGCCGCCCCGCCGCTCGGACACGGCCCGCTGGACGGCGGCCGGGGCGGCCTGTGCGGTCGGCGCTGACGCAGGGGAAGCCGCCGAGGGCGGGGTGGCGGGCGTGGCGGGCGCGAGCCCGGCGATCTGCCGCAGCGGCATCGCCGGACACCGGGCGACGGTCAGCGGTGGGGCGACCCGCTGGGGACGCACGGCAGCGGGCCGCGAGGGCGGGCGGACGGCGGACGCGGTGTCCCCGGCCCCGAGGGTCGCCCGCGTGGCAGGCCCGGACACGGCTCCCGAAAGCCCGCCCGAGCCGCCCGAGGCGGACTGGGCCGAGGAGTTGGACGCGGAGGCAGACCCGGAGGCCGATGAGGCTGCCGACGTGGACCGGGACGCGCTCGCCGACCCCGACGAGCCCGAGGCGTTCCCGGAACCCGGCGAACCTGCCGTACCTGACGACGGCCGAGTCCCGGACCCCGAACCGCCCGGCGACGACGGCCGGGACCTCGACCCCGACGTGACCGACGACGCCGGGCTCCTGGACTCCGAACCGTCCGACGAGGCCGGCCCGCGTGCCCCGGCCGACCGCTGGACCGGCGGCGAGGCAGGCCCCGGCTGACCCGTGCCCGTACCCATCCCCGTACCGCGTACGGCTTTCCTCCCCGCCGAAGGAGGCGGCAGGTCCGACGCGGGCGCGGGGGACTCGACGGGCTCGTCGGCCCCCGAGGGACGGACGGCGCGCAGCAGCAGCGGCCCGCCCGGGGAGGGCTGCGACGCGGTCCGCGCGGAGCCGGGGCGGGCGACACCGTGGATGAGGCCGACCGGAGCCGACGGCAGGACGGCGTGGCCCAGTTCGCCGCCGAGGGCCGGGTTCTGCCAGGAGGCCAGCCGCGAGCGGAACCGCAGCCCGTCGCTCACGCCGATCGAGGACCGGGCGACGGTCACCGACGGCGGGGCCACCCGCCGCCAGCCGCCGTCCCAGCCACCGCCGTCCAGGCCGCCGCGGTCCCGGTCACCGGCGTCGTCGCCTCCGGCGGCGGAAGCGGAGCTGCCGGGGGCCGGGGCGGACGTGCGTACGGGGGGTGCCTCGGGCACCTCGGGTACGCCCCGGTCCCCGCCCTCCCGCGCGGGCGTGCCGGACCGTTGCCGGTCCGTCCGGCGCAGCCAGTCCCCGAACCCCACACGATCACCCGCCTTCGTTGACGCGGGTGTTGATCCGCGCAATCTCCCGCACCCACTGCTGACGCTCCGCGTGGGTGAGGTCGAGAATGTCCTCACGCTGCCAATGGAAGTGGTAGGCGACGTACGCGATCTCCTCCCGCAACCGGGGAAGCGCGTACGTCACGATTCCCCCAGGCGCCCACCCGAGAGGTCCACCTCGAACGACCCGTGGCAGAGCGGGCAGGTCACCGCGGCATGCGTGTGGCCCTCGCTGTTGATCCTCCGGTAGAAGTCCTGGAGGAACGCCACGTCGGTCGCGTACATCCGCTCGACGATCCCCGCGTGGACGTCGGTGATCGGGCCGAGCTGCGTGATGACCTGGCTCAGCAGCACCACGGACAGGTACGCCGGGTTCTCCTTCACCCGCAGGTCGATCTGCGGGCGCAGCTCGTCCCGGGCCGTCGCGAGCCGCATGGTGCCGCTCCGGTGCACCTGGCCCTCGTCGTCGACGTACCCGCGCGGCAGCTCGAAGGCGAACTCCGTCTGGAGCGTGTCCCGTTCACGGGGGCGGGCGGGTGCGGGAGCGGGCGCGGCGGTCTCCTCGCGCGCGGCGGGGGCCGCGGCGAGGTTGTCGAGGACTTCTTCGAGTCCGGCGCCCGGCGTAACGGTCCGGCGCCTCATTCGACCACGATCTCCTCGAAGGTGATGGTCACCGTCTCGGTCGCCGCGCTCGACTCACCGGCCTTCAGGGAGGGGCCCTCCCACTTGGAGGCCCAGCCCTGCATCAGCTGGATGCGGCGGACGGTCTCACCCGTCGAGTCCTTGATCTCGATCGTGAGGTTCTGCCGGGCGGTGTCGACGGCCCCGTTGTTGAGGGTCTCCTTGATCCAGGTGGTGAACTCGCTGCTCTGGTCGAGCCCGCGGGTGATCGTCACCTCGCCCGCCTGGCGGGCGCCCGGCTGCTTGCGGATGATCTGCTTGCCCTCGGCGGTCACCTGACGGACCTCGACGACTTCTTCCTCGACGGTCATGCCGCTGATCTCCTGGATGGACTCCACGAGATAGCCGCCGAGCTGAACGCCGAAGACGTGGGTGGAAAGAGCGTCGCCCTCTGCCATGACTATGGGTCACCTGTTCTGATCGAGAGGTTCGAAAAGGTCGAAAGGGAAGTTAAGGGGTGCGGGAGGACCGTGCGATCACGGTCACTCGTCGACGAGACTGGTGCTGTCCGAGAACTGCGAGAGCCGGAAGATCACGAACTCCGCGGGCTTCACCGGGGCCACCCCGATCTCGCAGACGACCTGACCGAGGTCGATCGACTCCTGCGGGTTGTTGCTCCGGTCGCACCGGACGTAGAACGCCTCCTCGGCCGTGCGGCCGAACAGCGCACCGCGTCGCCACTCCTCGGTGAGGAACGCGGTGACGTTGCGCCGGATGCTCGACCAGAGGCGGTCGTCGTTCGGCTCGAACACCACCCACTGGGTGCCCAGGAGGATCGACTCCTCCAGGTAGTTGAAGAGGCGGCGGACGTTCAGGTAGCGCCAGGCCGGGTCGGAGGAGAGGGTGCGCGCGCCCCAGATGCGGATGCCGCGGCCGGGGAAGGCGCGTACGCAGTTCACGCCGATCGGGTTGAGGAGGTCCTGCTCGCCCTTGGAGAGCCGGATCTCCAGGTCCACCGCTCCTCGGATGACCTCGTTGGCGGGGGCCTTGTGGACTCCGCGCTCGTTGTCGCTCCGGGCCCAGACGCCGGCGACGTGGCCGCTCGGCGGGACCAGGGAGTTGCGGCCGCTCGCCGGGTCGAAGACCTTGACCCACGGGTAGTAGAGGGCGGCGTAACGGGAGTCGTAGCCGGCGTCCTCGTTGCGCCAGGTGCGGACCCGCTGGGCGTTCATGCCGGGCGGGGTGTCCAGGACGGCGACCCGGTCGCCCATCTGCTCGCAGTGCGAGATGACCGCGAGCTGCACGGTCTTGACGCCCTCGGCGTCGATGTCGCCGCGCTGGAAGGCGCTCATCAGGTCCGGGACGGCGACCATCGTGATCTCGTCGATCGCTTCGAGACCGGCGAACCCGGTACGGGCGGAGGCGTCGCCCACGTACTCGGAGGCGTCGAGGCGGGCCACGCCGTTGCCGGGCGCGGCCGCCGTCGCGGGGGCGAGGGCCACGGTCTGCTTCTCGGGGCGGCTCTGCGCCGTGCCGGGCTGCTCGGTGACCTGGACCAGCTTGGAGTCGCGGGCCTGGGTGACCAGGTAGCCCTTGACGTTCTTGCGGGTGGAGACGTCGTACGTCTCGGCCACCTTGCCGGCCTGGCGGACCAGCAGCCGGAAACGGTCCTCCGGGGGGTTCTCGCCCTCGGCGTCGGCGACCTCGACGGAGAGGTCGGCGCCCGTGCCGGGCTTCGCGGCGACCAGGAACCCGCCGAGCGCGACGGGTGCGGGGGCCTGGGCGACCGCGCCACGGCCCGTACCCTCCGCGCCCTCCGTGCCCTCGGCGGGGCCGCCGATGCGCACGATGTAGGCCGCGCCGCCGCCGTTGGCGAAGAAGCCGTAGACGGCGTGCGCCAGATAGGTGTCGGCGGTGAACGCGCCGAACGTCTGGACGTACTGGTCCCAGTTGGTCACCAGCGTCGGCCGGTGGAAGGGGCCCGTCCCGGCGAAGCCGACGAAGGCTGCGACCGCGGTGCCGACCCCTTCGATGGGCCGCGCTCCGGACTGCACCTCCTCCACGTAAACACCGGGGGTGAGGTACGACGGCATGCTCGCTCCTTCTGGACGGTCACTCGATCACCGTCCAGTCTTGACCGGCCGCTCGGGCGCGGACCAGGCCCGGGAGTCCTCGGCACGGGGCAACGAAACTGCCCTTTCCGGGCCCCGGACGCCGGGTGACGCTGCCCCTGGCGGTCCGGTCGGAACGGTCGCTCCTATTCGCGATCTTCGACGCGCATTCCGCGGCCTGCGTGAAGAGAACGAGAACAGCGTGTTACGGAACAGTCTCATGTTGCCACCCCCGTCCGGGGATTGGGTGAAAGGCCGGACGGCGCGCCGGGAACCCCATGTGTTTGGTATCTCTCTTTCCCGGTAAACCGCCGACGGCCGGGAGCCGTCCGGGGGTGCCGGAGAAACGCTCCGAGGTGACGCGATTCGGCCAGAATGCGCCGAGAAGGCGGGCGGAATCGGTCGGGTACGGAGGCGGGAAGCGGGCACGGAGGCGCTCCGAACGGGCAACCGCCCCCTGCTCCTGAACCGTCAGAACCATTCCTGAGCAGGTCCGTTCGTGCCCGCGGCCACCGGAAGCGGATATTCTTCCGGTGCTGTCGCCGCCGCGGGCGACCGAACTGGTTGAGACCTCTGACGTATCCGGGAGGGCGAATTCGCCATCGCCCGGCACGCCAGGTTTCCTCTCGGCAGGGTTTCTGCTGTTGTCTCGTCGAGAGGGTAAGCGGAACGCCCGGCGTCGCTGTTTCTGTCGTTCTTCTGTCGTTCTTCTATCGTGCGAGATCGCTCAGCACGCCGCTGACATTCAGAACCTGATGGCACCCGGAAGCCTGTGTTCCGGTGGCCGGAGTGCCGGGCTTGGCACAGGTGACGGAAGCGGTGACGGTGGCGTTCTCCGGAACCTGAATGGGGGTGACCCAGTGATAGTCCTGGTTGCGGAAGGTCTCCAGCGCGATCGTCGTGATCTTGCGGTCTCCGAAGGAGATCGTCACGACGCCTTCGTCGCCCTGGAAGTTCGCCACCACGACGTCGGTGACGCCGAACACCTTCCCGGCCGGCACCTTGTAGGCGCCCACCTTCGTGGCCCCTGCCCGGGTCTGCACGTCGATGGTCTCGGAGGCCTGCCGCCCGCCGCCCGCGCCGCCGCCGTTGCCGCCCCCGCCGGATCCGCCCGGACCCGAACCGCCCGTACCGGGGCCCGTTCCGTCCGGACCGGTCCCCTCGCCCTGGCCGCCTGCCGGGTTCTCCGTACCGCCGGGCGGTGTCGACCCCTGCTCCTCGCCCCGCTCGGTCTCCTCCTGCGCGGCCTTCGCCCCGGCCTGCTTGGCCGTGCTCTGCACCGCGGGCCGCACCAGGGCGAACCACGCGAGCAGCAGCGCCAGCAGCGCCGCCAGCACGATCAGCAGCCACTTGGGCAGCACGGGTATCTGCGCGAACTCCCCGGGCAGCGGCTCGGGCCCACCGTGCAGGCCGTCGTCGGCCGGGGCCGGGGCCGTGGCCACGGGCTTGGGCTCGGCCTTGGTGTCGGCGTTCCCCTCGGTGCCCTCGGCAGCCTCCGCGGCCTCGCTCGCCAGGACCTCGAACGGCCAGGTGACGGGCTCACCGAACCAGATCAGCTTCCGCGCCCGGACCTTCAGCGCGACCTCCGCCGACTCGCCCGGCTCCAGCCGCTTCTTGTCTGGAGTGAAGCCGAGGGTCAGGTCCTCCCCGTCCTGCCGGCCCGCGAGGACCACGTCGACCGGGGTGTTCCCCTTGTTCTGCACGGCGGTACGGAAACGGGCGCCCAGCCAGCCCCGGCGGCGGCGCGGCTCCAGCTCCGTGCGGAGCTCGTGGAAGGGCTCCACGGTCACCGTGGCCTCCGGAACCACCACCGACTCGGGCCGCTCCGCGGGCAGGACCCGTACGGCCAGGGGGGTTTCGCCCGCCCGGACCTCGTGGGAGCGGGGCGGGGCGAAGGTGAGGGCCACCGTCTCGGAGGTGCCCGGGTACAGCGACACACGCGCCGGCTCGACGGTGGTCCAGGCCGCGCAGTCGCCGACGACTTCGAGGGTGTAGGCCTCGACGATGTCGCCGTCGTTGCGCACGGTCAGGGTGGTCGTCGCGGTACCGCCCGGCGACACCGTCACCGTGGGGCTTTCGAGTTCGGCAGATGTGGTCACTCTGCGACGGTAGGCCGCCGACGCCGCCCGGCAGCAGAGACGCAAGGGCAAGAAGCGGGCAGCGGCGGTGCCCCGCGGGCCCACCGGCACGGTGTCCCCGCGCCCCCGCGCCGGGCCCGCTCGCCCTGCCCCGGCCGGCGGGGGGCGATCACGATCACGAGCACAGCACGCATATCGGGCTGCAGTACCTGAGGAAGACGGGCACGGAACGATGACGACGATCACGGACACGACGAACAGCACGGCTGCACGCACAGCTGCACGTACGACGGACAGTGCGACGGCCGGCACGGCCGCACACGGGCAGTTCCGCGGGCCCGACGCGGCGGGCCGCCGCACGGCCGGCCCCGGGGGAGCGCCCGGGGGCCGGGTCTCCGTGGCGGTGTACGCGGAGGACCTGATCCTGCAGACCGGAATGGTCCACCAACTGCGCGTGCGCCCCGAGATAGAACTGCTGCCGGAGGCCGAGGCGGACCGGGCGCAGGTCTCCCTGGTCGTGGTGGACACGGTGGGCGAGTTCACCGTCCAGCTCCTGCACCGCCTCCAGCGCAACACCTCCACCCGCACCGGACTGGTCGTCGGGTTCTTCGAGTCGGGCGCCCTCCAGACCATGATCGAGTGTGGGGTCGCCGCCGTGCTGCGGCGCGGCGAGGCCGACCAGGACCGGCTCGTCCACCTGGTGCGGGCGATGGCCAACGGCGAAGGCGTCCTGCCGGGCGACCTGCTCGGCAAGCTGCTCGACCACGTCAGCTCCCTCCAGCGGACGGTCCTCGACCCCCGCGGGCTCACCCTGTCCACGCTCACCGCGCGCGAGGCGGAGATGATCCGGCTGGTCTCGGAGGGCTGCGACACCGCGGAGATCGCGCGGAAGACCTCGTACTCGGAACGCACCGTCAAGAACGTGCTGCACGAGGTCGCGACCCGCCTCGAACTGCGCAACCGGGCCCACGCGGTGGGCTACGCGATGCGGCACGGGCTGATCTGAGGGAGGGGCGGCCGCCGCCCGGAGCCAGGGCGACCGCCGCAAAGGGCAGCGGTCCCTTCCCCCGCTCCGGGTACGCGCGGCCTGTCCCTCGCCCCCGCGCGGGGGCGAAGCTGGCCGGTGGAGAGTCATCGACAGACTGTGAGGTGGGCCGTGACCGGCACTGCTGGCCCGGCGAAGCAATCCCGGCTGGGCCGACTGACCGGTGCGGCGGTGCTGTTGGCACCGCTGCTGCTGGTCGGCTCGGCCGCCGCCCCGGACGGGGCGGGCGAGGCCGTCGCCGCCGTGGCGGACGCCGACCCGGCCCAGGCGGGGCGGATCGCCTTCGCCGGTACCGACCACCGCAGCCTGGGGCGGGCCAACGACCAGGACAGGACCGACCCGCTGTTCGGCGACGGGGGGCCCGCCCACTACGACCAGGACCCCTCCGCCCGCGGTGACGTCCTGGTCTTCACCAGCCTCCGGGACAGCGCCAAGCCCCAGGTGTACGTGCGCGGCGCGGACGGGTCCGTGCGCCGGCTCACCGCCGACCGGGACGCGGCCCGCCCCGAACTCTCCCCGGACGGCCGGACCGTGGTCTTCGACTCGGCGGAGCCCGGCCCCGGCGGAACCGTCCAGCGCGACCTCTGGTCGGTCGGCGTCGACGGCACGAACCTGCGCCGCCTCACCGACACCGCCGACAACGAGGAGTCCCCGACCTGGTCCCCGGACGGCACGAGGATCGCGTACGCCTGCGACGGCGACACCGCCCTCGGATGGCAGATATACGTGCGGGACGTCGCCGGCGGCCCGCAGACCCGGATCAGCGACGCCGGGGCCGGTGACGCCACCGAGCCCTCCTGGAACCCGGGCACCGACCCCGCCGCCCGGAACACCGTCGCGTACACCCTCACCACCAACCCCGACCCGAACGTCGACGACGGGACGGAACTTCGGGCCACGGAGGGCCTCGGCACCGACCGGCCGCTGCTGGTCGGCGGGCACGCCGAGTGGGGCACCCGCTCCGCCTCCTGGCTGCCGGACGGCAAGGACGTCGTCTTCCTCAGCCCGTACCACACCTGCGGCTGCGACGACTTCGACCACGTCTACCGGGTGACCGCCTTCGACCCCGACCCGCCGGACCAACTGGTCAACGAGAACCGCGAGGTGGGGCCGCCCACCTGGTTCCCCCCGGCCGGGACCGTGGTCGTCCCCCGCATCACCCCGGACCCCGGGACCATCAAGAAGCCGGACGAGGTGCTCTCCGGTGCGCAGATGGTGACGCTCCAGGACGTCCGCCAGGACGGCTCCGACCCCCGCGACCTGGGCCTCACGATCCTCAAGGAGGACCCGGCGGCGCGCACCAACGACGACGCCGCCGTGGACCCGCTGTTCAACCCGGGCCCGGACTACGACCCGTGGACCGAGCGGCAGAGCTACACCCCGGACGGCCGCCGCATCGTCGTCACCCGCTTCGAGGACGGCGACGCCGGACGGATCGAGCGGATCTGGATGACCGACGCGGACGGGAGGAACGCGGCGGCACTGCCACTCGCCGGACGCGGTGCGAACGACTGGGACACCGACCCCGCCTTCTCGCCGGACGGCACCAAGCTCGCGTTCACCCGCACTTCGCCCGGCGGCACCGGCGACGCGGCCGGCCCGAGCCGCATCCTCATCGCCGACGTCGCCAGCGGTGAGATCCTCGACGAGATCCGGCCGCCCGCGGGGCAGCAGCCGGGCGGCGACGCCCAGCCGACCTGGTCCTCGGACGGTGCCAACCTCGCCTTCACCCGCAACCAGACCATCAACGGCAACGGCGGCAACAGGCACATCTGGGTCGTGCCGGTCGCCGACCTCGGCAACCAGCGCGACCTGAGCGCCACCATCTGCCCCGGCGCCTGCGAGGTCATCGACGACAGCCCCGCGTTCTCGCCGGACGGCCTGAAGGTCGCCTTCAACCGCAAGGACGGCGGGGGCAGGGTCAACCAGCAGGCCGGCGTCCTCGTCAAGCCCCTGCGCGGCGGCGGCTGCCGGGTCGTGCTGCCCTCCGTCCAGAAGGACAACCCGGCCGGCTGCGACCTGCCGATCCCCGACACCTCCGCGACCGGCCCCCACCAGCCCCGCGACGTGGCCTGGACCCCCGGCGGCGACAAGCTCGTCCTCACCGCGCGCCGCGAACTCGCCCCGAACTCCATGGAGCAGCTCTCCGTCCTCGACCTCGCCTCCGGCGACCTGGCCCCCGTCGACAACACGCACGCCGGACGGCAGAAGGAGCCCGCCCTCCAGCAGTCCGTCGACCTGTCGCTGACCGCGCCGCCCACCCAGCCCGCCGTGGAGGTCGGCTCCGACACCGAGGTGACCATCACCGTCACCAACCGGGGCCCCGCCCCGTCGCCCGGCACCACCCTCACCGTCGACGCCCCGCCCGGCGTACGGCTGGAGGAACTGACCACCGACTCGGGGACCTGCGCCCCCGGCACCCCGCAGTGCAACCTCGGCATCGTCCCGCCCGGCACCGACGTGGAGATCACCGCCCGGCTGACCGGCGTCACCACCGGCGACCAGCGGATCAACTGGTCCGTCACCGGGGCCGTCATCGACCCCAACCCCACGGACAACGCCACCGGCACGATCGTCCCGGTCGAGGACGCCCC
>NZ_JAFEUF010000024.1:2057-50514 GCF_016901035.1 Streptomyces durocortorensis | reverse complement strand
CGCCCGGACCGCCCCCGCCCGCAAGGCCCCTCGCGGCTATCTGACCGTTGGCAGCGCCGTGGCGATACCCGTGCGCCGGGCCTCCGTCCTCGCGGGCGTCGGGCTCTTCGTCCTGCTCCTCGCGGCCGCCGTCGCGACGCTGGCCTGGGGACGCCTCGGCATCGACCTCGCCGACCTGCCCGCCGCGCTCGTCGGGGACGCCGAGGGCAAGGACCGGTTCGTCTTCAACCGGCTGCGCGGCCCCCGCCTCACCGTCGCCATCGGCGTCGGCGCGGCGCTCGGCCTGTCCGGCGCGCTGTTCCAGTCCGTCACTCGCAACCCGCTGGGCAGCCCGGACGTCATCGGGCTCTCCGCCGGAGCGGGCGCGGGCGCCGCGTTCTGCGCGCTGATGTTCCCCGACACGGTCCCCGTACCCGTCGGCGCGCTCATCGGCGCGATCCTCGCGATGGCCCTCGTGTACGTCTCCACCGGCACCGGCTTCCGCAACCCCGCCCGGCTCGTCATCGCCGGCATCGGGGTCGCCGCGATGGGTGCGGCCGTCACCCAGTACGTCGTCTACGCCCTGGAACGCGACAAGGCCTCCGTTCTCACCGCCTACGTCAACGGCAGCCTGACGGCCCGCTCCTGGACCGACGCCACCACCGTGTGGCTGGTCCTGCTCGCCGCCGCCCCGCTGACCGCGCTGATCTCCCGGCGGCTCGACATCGGCGAGATGGGCGACGACATCGCCGAGGGGCTCGGATCCGAGCCGAAGAAGGCCAAGACGCTGGCCGTGGTCCTGGCCATCGCCCTGTCCGCCGCCGCCGTCAGCGTCTCCGGACCGATCGCCTTCATCGCCCTGACCGCGCCCCAGATCGCCAAGCGCCTCACTCGCGGCTCCGGTCCGCACCTGCTGCTCTCCGGCCTGACCGGCGGCCTGCTGCTGGTGCTCGCGGACCTCTGCTCGCAGCAACTGGCGCTCTTCGACGATCTGCCGGTCGGGATCTACACCATGGCGATCGGCGGCGCGTACCTCGGCTACCTGTTGGTACGGGAGTGGCGCAAGGGCGTGCTCTGAGGGGTGGTCAGGCGGGGCGGCCAGGCGGGGCGCTCCGCGGCCGGCTCGATGCCCGGGGCCGCGCCGGAGCGGTGGCGACTGGTCACGTACAGGTTCGTCGACCATACTGCCCGCCGTGGAGCAGAGCATAGATTCGAACAAGAAGCCCGAGTTCGCCGCAGGCACCGACCCGGCGTTCATCCCCCTGCCCGGACTGGCGGCGCCCGTCGGTACCCGGAAGCCCGAACCGGAAGCGGAGTCGGAGGTCGGTCCGGGGTCGGATGCCGGTCCGGAGGCGGAGGAGATCCGCGACGACGCGCGCGAACCGGCGGCTGAGGAGGGCGACGCCGACCCGGAACCGGAAGCGGTGGACGAGGCCGCGACGGCCGAGGACGGCACCGAGTCGGGTGCCGATGCCGATGCCGAGGCCGGGGAGGGCCCCGTCTTCGAGGTCAGCGACCGGCGCGGTTCGATCCGGGTGGCCCGGGAAGGCGTCCGCTTCCGGCTGGACGACCAGGAGGCCGAGTTCGGCTGGGACGAGATCGGTGCGGTGGAGACCACCCCCGCCCGCTTCGGCCGCAGGTTCACGGTGACCGTCCACCTGTCGACCCGCCGCTGGTTCAACGCCGAGGTCGAGGCGGAGAGCCGCAGCGAGCTCAAGGGGTGGCCGGCCGAGCTGGACAAGGTCCTGGACGCCTACTTCGAGGAGTCCTGAGCAGTCGTGCGCGAGACACCCCCGGGAGGGGTGTCTCGTCCGACCGGTCGGCTCGGGCGGTTCAGGCTGTTCGGGCGGCGCGTCCGGCCGTGCCGTGCCGCGCTGCCCCGCGTCGGCAGGGTTCCCCGGGCTGTCAGGGTTCTTCGCGCCGGCGGGGCTCCTCGCGCCTACGGCCCCGGATGCGCATCGTGACGTAGACGGCCAAGGCGACGACGGCCAGCGCGGCCACGACCTTGGACACGACACCGACGTACGCCCCGACGACGTTCCACTGGTCGCCGAGCCAGTATCCGGCCATCACCAGCACGGTGTTCCACGCCAGGCTGCCCGCCGCCGTCAGCGCCACGAACACCGGCAGCGGCATGCGCTCCACACCCGCGGGCACCGAGATCAGGCTCCGGAACACCGGCACCATCCGGCCCAGCAGAACCGCCTTGGTGCCGTGCCGGGCGAACCACGCCTCCGTCCGCTCCAGGTCGGAGGCCTTGACCAGCGGCAGCTTCGCCCACCACGCGTGCATCCGCTCCCGGCCGAACACGGCCCCGATCCCGTACAGGACCCCCGCCCCCACGACCGAGCCGAGCGTCGTCCAGAACAGTGCCGAGGCGATGCTGAGCACGCCCTGCGAGGCGGCGAACCCGGTCAGCGGCAGGATGACCTCGCTGGGCAGCGGCGGGAACACGTTCTCCAGGGCGATGGCCGCACCCGCGCCCGGCCCGCCGAACGTCTCGACCAGCCCGGCGGCCCAGCCGGCGATGCCCCCCTGCGGCTCGGAGGCGGCCGACAACTGCTGGGCTTCCCGGGCTGCCGACAGGGTCAGGTGCATGCCTCCATGGTCTCTCAGGCCTTGTCCCGGGCCCCGTCGAGAACCACCGAGCGGCTCAGGTGCCGCGGCAGATCCGGGTCGAGCCCCCGCGCGGCCGCACGGGTGAGTGCGAGGCGCTGTACGCGTACGAGATCGGCCAGCGGGTCGAGGGAGCCGTTCACCCACTGGGCGCCCGTCGCGCGCACCTGCTCCGGCAGACCCTCGGGAGCCCCGCCGAACATCCAGGTCGTGGTGCCCGTGGTGGAGATGCTGATGGGCCCGTGGCGGTACTCCATCGCCGGATACGACTCCGTCCAGGACAGCGACGCCTCCTTCATCTTCAGCGCCGCCTCGTGGGCCAAGCCGACCGTCCACCCCCGGCCGAGGAACGAGAACTGGGTGCTGTCCAGCAGCCCGCCGGGCAGCGGCTCGGCGAGAGCGGTCTCCGCGTCCGCGACCACCTGGTCCGTGTGCAGGCCGAGGTGGGCCCGCAGCAGGGTGAGGGCGGTCGTGGCGAAGCGGGTCTGGACGACGGACCGTTCGTCGGCGAAGTCCAGGACGACGAGATCGTCGGCCACCGCCCTGACCGGAGTATCCGGATCCGCCGTGACGGCCACCGTGCGCGTGGTGCCGCGCAGCCGGGTCAGCAGCTCCAGCACCTCGGTCGTGGTGCCCGAGCGGGTCAGCGCGACGACCCGGTCGTAGCCGCGCCCGGAGGGGAACTCCGAGGCGGCGAAGGCGTCAGACTCGCCCTGGCCGGAACCCTCGCGGAGCCCGGCGTAGGCCTGCGCCATGTAGAAGGAGGTGCCGCAGCCGACGACCGCGATCCGCTCGCCCGCGACGGGCAGGACGGCGGCCTCGGGGCCACCGGCCAGGGCGGCGGCGCGCCGCCAGCATGCGGGCTGACTGGCTGTCTCGGTCTCGGCATACGACACGTCTGCACTCCACGGGAACGAGGGGGACCACGGCAACGGGGTGGACCACGGGAACGGGGCCGAGCCGGGCTGATCGAGGCCGCTCCACCCGCATGTAGGATTCTGCACGTTACATGCAGTTATCGAGCAAAAACAAGCAAGGTGCAGGTGGGTGAAGGGCTCCCGGCGGGCCCTGTGCGACGCTTGCGGCGGTCCGGCCACCGGCGACCGCGTTCCCGCGAAACGCGGTGCCCGCGCCTGACGGTGAGGAGACGCTCTTGTCCAGGGACGCCCGGTGGGACGCGCTGCTGGAACTGGTCGGCAAGCACGGCAGGGTGGACGTCGAGGAGGCGGCGACGACGCTCGACGTCTCGGCCGCCACGATCCGCCGCGACCTGGACCAACTGGCCGAACAGCACCTGCTCACCCGCACCAGGGGCGGCGCGGTCGCGCACGGCGTCTCCTACGAACTGGCGCTCCGCTACAAGACGGGCCGGCACGCGCCGGAGAAGCAGGCCATCGGCCGCGCGGTGTCCGGCCTCGTCGCTGTCGGCGAGGTGGTCGGCCTGACCGGCGGGACGACGGTGACCGAAGTGGCCAGGGCGCTCGCGATGCGCCCGGACATCGTCGGCGAGACGGCGGTGGCGGGAGGGCAACCGACGCTGACCGTGGTGACCAACGCCCTCAACATCGCGAGCGAGCTGGCGATCCGGCCGCAGATCAAGATGGTCGTGACGGGCGGGGTCGCGCGGCCCCAGTCGTACGAACTGACGGGTCCGCTCGCCGTGGGCGTGATGAACGAGATCACGCTGGACGTCGCCGTTCTCGGGGTGAACGCCATCGACATCGAACGCGGCGCGTACGTCCACCACGAGGGCGAGGCGAGCGTCAACCGGCTGCTCGCGGAACGGGCCCAGCGGGTGGTGGTGGCGGCCGACTCCTCGAAGATCGGCAAGCGGGCCTTCGCCCGGGTCTGCGACCTGGGCCTCGTCGACGTCCTGGTCACCGACTCCCACATCGGGGCGGAGGCGAGGGACCGGTTCGGCGAGGCGGGGGTCCAGGTCATCACGGTCTGACCGGTCCGGCCGTCATGAACCGGTGCCCGCCGGGTATCGGATGCGAC
The DNA here is from genome assembly GCF_016901035.1 of Streptomyces durocortorensis. Taxonomy (GTDB): domain Bacteria; phylum Actinomycetota; class Actinomycetes; order Streptomycetales; family Streptomycetaceae; genus Streptomyces; species Streptomyces durocortorensis. The sequence goes on along the minus strand of NZ_JAFEUF010000024.1, from coordinate 45,921 downwards.
ACGGAGGCGGACTTCGCCGTGTCGCTGGTACGCCGAACGGGTGAGGGAGTGGAGGATTGCCCGATGAACAGTGAGTGCAGCCGGTGCCCGTCCGACCGGCTCGACGACGGGGTGAACCGGTGAGCAGGTACGACAGGTATGACAGATACGACGCCACCGACGAACAGTGGGAGGGGCTCGCGCAGGTCGTACCCCTGCGCGGCCGCGACGAGTGGCCGTCCCGGATCGACCACCGCACCGTCCCGGACGAGCGCGCCGCCGAACAGCGCCGCCTCGTCGTGCTGCGGGTGCAGGTCTTCGCGGACGCCCGCGAGGTCGCCGAGTATCTCGTCGCCCAGGTTCCGGTGCTGCTCGACCTGACGGCGGCGGAAACGGACGTGGCGAAGCGGATCCTCGACTTCAGCAGTGGTGTCGTCTTCGGCCTCGGCAGCGGCATGCACCGCGTCGACCGCAATGTCTTCCTGCTCGCGCCGGTCGGCATGGAGGTCGAGGGAGTCACGCCCGCGGGCCTCGCCCAGTCGTAGGAAGCGGCAGACGGGGCGGCGGCAGCCGGTTTCGGACCGCTGCCCCGGCCTCCGCCAGGAGCCCACGGTGTGCGGGAGCCGTGCGGGAGTCCGTGCGGGAAGGCACTGTCGGTGGCCGGTGATAGACCTGGGGCCGTGACAGACATCGATGTGGCAGAACTCCAGCGCCGGCTGGCCGCGTTCGCGGCGGCACGGGACTGGGGGCAGTACCACACCCCGAAGAACCTGGCGGCCGCGCTCAGCGTCGAGGCCTCCGAACTCCTGGAGATCTTCCAGTGGCTGACGCCCGAACAGTCGGCCGGGATCATGGCGAACCCCGAATCCGCCCACCGGGTCGCCGACGAGGTGGCGGACGTGCTCGCCTATCTCCTGCAGTTCTGCGAGGCGTTGGGCATCGACCCGACGGCGGCGCTGGCGGCCAAGTTGGAGCGGAACGAGAAGCGCTTCCCCCTGCCGAGCGCTCCCGAACCCCACGATCGTCACTCTTCGGAGTGATCGAGATATCCACATTCGACTTCCTGTCCACAGATTTCCGATTTCCTCTGGCCTTACGGTGCTGTCTACCTCACTGTGGGTAATGAATGAGGTGAGCGGGTTTTCGTACGGACGGGGGAGATAGATGGAAGCGGAGCGACTCATCGAGGCGGGGCGGCGGGCTCTGGCGGGCAGCCGGGGCGCGCCGGATGTCATGGCAGAGGCCTGGCAGGCGCAGGCGCTCGCCCGGGCGGTCGGCAGTCGGCTGGCGCTGTGCGGGCCGGTGGAATTACGGAGCGAGGCGCGGGCGCTCGGGGAGATCGGCGCCGGATGTGCGGCGCTGGACCACCCGGCAGTGCTCTCCGGCGGGGCCAGGGCGGCCCAGTTGTCCGGGATCGCCGATGTGCGCCCGACCCTGGCCGGGCTCGCGCTGCTGCTGGGCGAGGCCGGGATCGCGCTGGTCGGGGTGGCCTGCGACACGGGGGAGGACGGGATGTACTGGCAGTGCATCGAGGCCATGGACGCGGCGGACGAGTCGCTGGACCGCGTGCACGGGATGCTGAGACGGTTGGCGGAGCGGGAGAGGGAGCGCGACGGCCCGTACGGAGGCATACGCGGCCCCGCACCCTCGGCGGCGGGGCCTTGAGCGGAGACGACAGGTCCGAGGGGGGAGAAGCGGGGGAGACCGGCCGGGATGGTGAGGAGGACCGGGGGCCGGAGGGGCAGGATGGAGGCATGGATCTTCGCATCTTCACCGAGCCCCAGCAGGGGGCCGACTACGACACCTTGCTCACCGTCGCCAAGGCCACCGAGGACCTGGGCTTCGACGCCTTCTACCGCTCCGACCACTATCTCCGCATGGGTTCCGGCGACGGTCTGCCCGGGCCGACGGACGCCTGGATCACCCTGGCCGGACTGGCGCGCGAGACCCGGCGGATCCGGCTCGGCACGCTGATGACCGCCGGCACGTTCCGGCTTCCGGGAGTGCTGGCCATCCAGGTGGCCCAGGTCGACCAGATGTCCGGCGGCCGGGTCGAACTGGGCCTGGGGGCAGGTTGGTTCGAGGAGGAGCACAAGGCCTACGGCATCCCGTTCCCGAAGGAGAAGTTCGGCCGCCTGGAGGAGCAGCTCGCGATCGTCACCGGTCTGTGGGCGACGGAGGTCGGCAAGACCTTCAGCTATGACGGCACCTACTACCAGCTCACCGACTCGCCCGCGCTGCCCAAGCCTGCCCAGGCCAAGGTGCCCGTCCTGATCGGCGGCCACGGGGCGACGCGCACCCCGCGCCTCGCCGCGCAGTACGCGGACGAGTTCAACATCCCGTTCGCCTCGCTGGAGGACAGCGAGAAGCAGTTCGGCCGGGTCCGGGCCGCCGCACAGGCGCACGGGCGCTCGCCGGACGACCTCGTGTACTCCAACGCGCTGATCGTCTGCACGGGCAAGGACGACGCCGAGGTCGCCCGGCGCGCGGCGGCCATTGGCCGGGATGTGGAGGAGCTCAAGGCGAACGGGCTAGCTGGCTCGCCCGCCGAGGTGGTCGACAAGATCGGCCGCTACGGGGCGATCGGCTCGTCGAGGGTCTACCTCCAGATCCTCGACCTGGACGACCTGGACCATCTGGAACTGATCTCCTCGCAGATCCAGTCCCAACTGACCTGACCTGACCTGACCTGACCTGACCTGACCTGTCCGACCTGACCCGAGGAGGCGGAGGTGGCCGTGAGGACCGGAGGCACGCTCGCCGACGCGCTGGACGCCGGGCCCGTCCTGCTGGACGGCGGGCTCTCCAACCAGCTGGAGGCGCAGGGCTGCGACCTGTCCGACGCGTTGTGGTCGGCCCGGCTGCTGGCCGACGCGCCGGAACAGATCGAGGCCGCCCACCTTGCCTACCTCCGGGCCGGGGCGCGGGTGCTCATCACGGCCGGCTATCAGGCGACGTTCGAGGGGTTCGGGCGGTACGGGTTCGACCGGGCCGGGACCGAGACCCTGCTCGCCCGCAGCGTGGAGCTGGCCCGGGGCGCCGCCGATGCGGCGTGCCGGGCCGGCCCCGGGCGGGAGACCTGGGTCGCCGCCTCGGTCGGACCGTACGGGGCGATGCTCGCGGACGGCAGCGAGTACCGGGGACGTTACGGGCTGAGCGTCCGGGTGTTGGAGCGTTTCCACCGCCCCCGGGTGGCGGCACTCGCGGCGGCCGGGCCCGACGCCCTGGCGCTGGAGACCGTGCCGGACCTGGACGAGGCCGAGGCCCTGGTCCGGGTGGCCGAGGAGACCGGACTGCCGTACTGGCTCTCGTACAGCGTGGCCGGTGGCCGGACCCGGGCCGGCCAGCCGTTGGAGGAGGCGTTCGCGGTGGCGGCCGGGCGGGAGTCCGTCGTCGCGGTCGGGGTCAACTGCTGCGATCCGGAGGACGCGCAGGAGGCCGTCGAGCAGGCGGTGGCGGCCACGGGCAGGCCCGCCGTGGTCTATCCGAACAGCGGCGAGGGCTGGGACGCCGGGGCGCGGGGGTGGACCGGGCGCAGCACCTTCGACCCGGGCAGGGTGCGGGCCTGGACGCGGGCCGGGGCCCGGCTCGTCGGTGGCTGCTGCCGGGTGGGACCTGACCTCATAGCCGAGCTGGCCGGTCGACTGGAGGTGTCGGAGGAGCCGGGAGAACAGGAAGAGCCGGGGGAACGGGAAGAGCCGGAGAGGCTGGAGGAGTAGTAGACAGGCGGGGCGAAAATGCCTGGTGGGGGCAGGGGGCGACGACCATACTCGGACAGGTGTTCATGACGATCGGTACGACCGGCACCCAAGAGCGTCCCGCCACTGATCTGGGCTTCCTGCTGCACAAGCACCCCGACAAGGCGCAGGCGTTCTCCACCTCGCACGGCTCCGCGCACGTCTTCTACCCCGAGGCGCCCGCCGAGCGCTGCACGGCCGCACTCCTCCTGGAGGTGGATCCGGTGGCGCTGGTGCGGCGCGGCAAGGGCAAGGGCCGGGGAGGCGCGCCCGACGCGGCGCTCGCGCAGTACGTCAACGACCGCCCCTACGCGGCGTCCTCGCTGTTGTCGGTCGCCCTCGCCGCCGTGTTCAAGTCCGCGCTCGGCGGGGTCTGCCGGGCCATGCCCGAGCGGGCCGAGAGCCCGCTGCCGCTGCGGATCGAGGTGCCCGCCCTGCCCGCCCGGGGCGGTGTCGAGCTGGTGCACAAGCTGTTCGCGCCGCTCGGCTGGGAGCGGGTCGAGGCCACGGCCGTACCGCTGGACGAGCAGTTCCCCGCGTGGGGCGACTCGCGCTACGTACGGCTGGTGCTGGAGGGCGAGTTGCGGCTCGCCGACGCGCTGCGGCAGCTCTACGTCCTGCTGCCGGTGCTCGATGACGCGAAACACTACTGGGTCGCGCCCGACGAGGTGGACAAGCTGCTGCGGGCCGGGGAGGGCTGGCTGGCCGACCACCCCGAGCGGCCGCTGATCACCCGGCGCTATCTGTCCCACCGCTGGGGGCTCACGCGCCAGGCCGACCAGGCCCTGGAGCTGGTCCGGCTCGCCGAGTCGGACGACCTCGACGTGGACAGTGTCGACAACGCGGTGGACGAGAGCACCGACACCGAGGAGAAGCCGGTCCCGCTCGCCGAACACCGGCGCACCGCGATCCTCGACGCGCTGCGCGCCGCCGGGGCGACCCGGGTGCTCGACCTCGGATGCGGGCAGGGCCAGTTGGTGCAGGCGCTCCTCAAGGACGTCCGCTTCACCGAGATCGTGGGCGTCGACGTCTCGATGCGCGCCCTCACCATCGCCTCGCGGCGGCTGAAGCTGGACCGGATGGGGGAGCGCCAGGCCGACCGGGTCACCCTGCGGCAGGGTTCGCTGACCTACACCGACAAGCGGCTGACGGGGTACGACGCAGCCGTGCTCAGCGAGGTCGTCGAGCACCTGGACCTGCCCCGGCTGCCCGCCCTGGAGTACGCGGTGTTCGGCGCCGCACGCCCCGGGACGGTGGTCGTGACCACGCCGAACGTCGAGTACAACGTCCGCTGGGAGACCCTCCCGGCCGGGCACGCCCGGCACGGGGACCACCGCTTCGAGTGGACCCGGGCCGAATTCCGGGAGTGGGCCGGGCAGGTCGCCGAACGGCACGGATACACCGTCCGGTACGTGCCGGTCGGGCCGGACGACCCGGAGGTGGGGCCGCCGACCCAGATGGCCGTGTTCACCCGGGGCACGGAGAACAGCGCGAGCACCGAGAAGACGAAGGAGGCGGAAGCCGCATGAACAGCGACCACAGCTCCACCGGCGCGGAGACCGCTGCCGCCCCGACCCCCGCACGCACCCTGCCGGTGACCGACCTCTCCCTCGTCGTCCTGATCGGCGCCAGCGGATCGGGCAAGTCCACCTTCGCCCGCAAGCACTTCAAGCCGACCGAGATCATCTCCTCGGACGTCTGCCGGGGCCTGGTCGCCGACGACGAGAACGACCAGAGCGCCAGCCGCGACGCCTTCGACGTGCTGCACTACATCGCGGGCAAGCGCCTGGAGGCCGGGCGGCTCACCGTCGTCGACGCCACCAGCGTCCAGCCCGAGAGCCGCAAGCAGCTCGTCCAGTTGGCCAGGAAGCACGATGTCCTGCCCATCGCCATCGTCCTCGACCTCCCCGAGGAGGTCTGCGCCGCCCGCAACGCCGCCCGCCCGGACCGCGCCTCCATGCCCCGCCACGTCATCCAGCGGCACCGCCGCGAGCTGCGGCGCTCGCTGCGCGGCCTGGAGCGCGAGGGCTTCCGCAAGGTGCACGTCCTGCGCACCGAGGAGGAGGCCGAGCGCGCCGAAGTGGTCCTGGAGCGCCGCTACAACGACCTGCGCCACCTCACCGGGCCGTTCGACATCATCGGCGACATCCACGGCTGCAGCTCCGAACTGGAGACCCTGCTCGGCACGCTCGGTTACGTGGACGGCGCCCACCCCGACGGGCGCACCGCCGTGTTCGTCGGCGACCTCGTCGACCGGGGCCCCGACAGCCCCGGTGTGCTCCGCCGCGTGATGTCCATGGTGGCGTCGGGCCACGCCCTGTGCGTCCCCGGCAACCACGAGAACAAGCTCGGCCGCTATCTCGCGGGCCGCAAGGTCCAGCTCACCCACGGGCTCGCCGAGACCGTCGAGCAGCTGGAGCGCGAGGACGCCGAGCACCCCGAGTTCCGGGGCCAGGTGCGGGAGTTCATCGACTCCCTCGTCAGCCACTACGTCCTGGACGAGGGCAAGCTGGTGGTCTGTCACGCGGGGCTGCCCGAGAAGTACCACGGCCGGACCTCCGGCCGGGTCCGCTCGCACGCGCTGTACGGGGACACGACAGGGGAGACCGACGAGTTCGGCCTGCCCGTGCGCTACCCGTGGGCCGAGGAGTACCGGGGCCGCGCCACCGTGGTCTACGGCCACACCCCCGTCCCCACCACCTCCTGGATCAACAACACCATCTGCCTGGACACCGGCGCCGTCTTCGGCGGGAAGATGACCGCGCTGCGCTGGCCGGAGCGCGAACTCGTCGACGTACCCGCCGAGAAGGTCTGGTACGAGCCGGTCAAGCCGCTGGTGACCGAGGCGCCGGGAGGCCGGGAGGGCCGGCCGCTGGACATCGCCGACGTCCAGGGCCGCCGGGTCGTGGAGACCCGGCACACGGGGCGCGTCGCCGTGCGCGAGGAGAACGCCGCCGCCGCGCTCGAAGTCATGAGCCGGTTCGCCGTCGACCCGCAGCTCCTCGCCTACCTGCCGCCCACCATGGCCCCCACCGCCACCTCCCGCGAGGACGGCTTCCTGGAGCACCCGGCCGAGGCGTTCGCGCAGTACGCGGCGGACGGCGTCGAGCGAGTCGTCTGCGAGGAGAAGCACATGGGCTCCCGGGCCGTCGCCCTGGTCTGCAGGGACGCGGACGCGGCGACCGCGCGGTTCGGCACGGCGGGCCCCACCGGCGCGCTGTACACCCGCACCGGCCGCCCCTTCCTGGACGACCCGGCCATGACCGAGGAGATCCTGGCCCGGCTCCGCAGCGCCGTCACCGCCGCCGGGCTCTGGGCGGAGTGGGACACCGACTGGGTGCTCCTGGACGCCGAGCTGATGCCGTGGTCGCTGAAGGCCGGCGGGCTGCTGCGGTCGCAGTACGCCGCCGTCGGCGCCGCGTCCGGCGCGGTCTTCCCGCCGGCCGTCGCCGCCCTGGAGCAGGCGGCCGCCCGGGGGGTCGAGGCGGCGGGCCTCGCCGGGCACCAGCGGGCCCGTGCGCAGGACGCCGCGGCGTTCACCGAGGCGTACCGGCGCTACTGCTGGCCCACCGAGGGCCTGGAAGGGGTGCGGCTCGCCCCGTTCCAGATCCTCGCCGTCCAGGGCCGCTCCCTTGCCGCCGTCCCGCACGACGAGCAGCTCGCCTGGCTCGACCGGCTGGTCGAGCACGACCCGACCGGGCTGCTCCAGGTCACCCGCCGGCTCGTCGTCGACACCGGCGACGAGGCATCGGTCCGCGCGGGCGTCGACTGGTGGCTGGAGATGACCGGGCGCGGCGGCGAGGGCATGGTCGTCAAGCCTCTCGGTGCCCTTGTCCGGGACGCCAAGGGCCGCCTCGTCCAGCCCGGCATCAAGGTGCGCGGCCGGGAGTATCTCCGCATCATCTACGGCCCCGAGTACACCCGCCCGGAGAATCTGGAGCGCCTGCGCTCCCGGTTCCTCGGCCACAAGCGCTCGCTCGCGCTGCGGGAGTACGCACTCGGCCTGGAGGCGCTGGACCGGCTGGCGGAGGGCGAGCCGCTGTGGCGGGTCCACGAGGCGGTGTTCGCCGTCCTGGCCCTGGAGTCGGAGCCGGTGGACCCCCGGCTCTGAGCCAGGGGGCGTCCGGTGGATCCTGGCCGGGTCCAACCGGTAGGCGATTCGCCGGGTGAACGGCGCTCCGCGCGGTGAGGATGGAGACATGGGATTCCATGTCGACTCCGAAGCCGGGCGGCTGCGCCGCGTCATACTCCACCGCCCCGATCTGGAGCTGAAGCGGCTCACCCCCAGGAACAAGGACGCGCTCCTGTTCGACGACGTCCTGTGGGTGCGCCGCGCCCGGGAGGAGCACGACGGATTCGCCGACGTCCTGCGCGACCGGGGGGTCGCCGTCCACCTCTTCGGCGACCTCCTGCGCGAGTCCCTCGACATCCCGGTCGCCCGGCGCCTCGTGCTCGACCGGGTCTTCGACGAGAAGGAGTACGGGCCGCTCGCCACCGAGCATCTGCGGGCCGCCTTCGAGGAGTTGTCCTCCCAGGAGCTCGCGGAAGCACTGGTCGGCGGCATGACCAAGCGGGAGTTCCTGGCGCGGCACAGCGAGCCGACCTCCGTCCGCTTCCACGTGATGGACCTGGACGACTTCGTCCTCGGCCCGCTGCCCAACCACCTCTTCACCCGGGACACCTCGGCCTGGATCTACGACGGGGTCTCCATCAACGCGATGCGCTGGCCCGCCCGGCAGCGCGAGACCGTCCACTTCGAGGCCATCTACCGGCACCATCCGCTCTTCACCGGCCCGGAGGCGGGCGTCTTCCACCACTGGTCGGAGGGGCAGGACGACTACCCCTCCACCATCGAGGGCGGTGACGTCCTGGTCATCGGGCAGGGGGCGGTCCTGATCGGCATGAGCGAGCGCACCACGCCGCAGGCGGTGGAGATGCTGGCCCGGGGCCTCTTCGACGCCGGTTCGGCGCGCACGATCGTTGCGCTCGACATGCCCAAGGCCCGCGCGTTCATGCACCTGGACACGGTGATGACGATGGTCGACGGCGACACCTTCACCCAGTACGCCGGTCTGGGCATGCTCCGCTCGTACACCATCGAGCCCGGCAGCGGCCCCCGCGAACTGAAGGTCACCGACCATCCGCCCGAGCACATGCACCGTGCCATCGCCGCCGCCCTCGGCCTCGACTCCATCCGGGTGCTCACCGCCACCCAGGACGTGCACGCGGCCGAGCGCGAGCAGTGGGACGACGGCTGCAACGTGCTCGCGGTCGAGCCCGGCGTCGTCGTCGCGTACGAGCGGAACGCGACGACCAACACCTATCTGCGCAAGCAGGGCATCGAGGTGATCGAGATCCGGGGCAGCGAGCTGGGCCGGGGGCGGGGCGGGCCGCGCTGTATGAGCTGCCCGGTGGAGCGGGATCCCGTCGCATGACAGGCCGGCTGATCGGGAGCCCCCGGCCCTGTATAGAGATGCGGTCGATCGTATAGACTTCCAGCTCTGCCGCGCGCAGTGCGCCGATCCCCGCCAGACCCAGGAGCAGTCATCATGGCCATAGACCTCACCGGCCGCCACTTCCTCAAGGAGCTGGACTTCACCTCCGAGGAGTTCCTCGGCCTGGTCGCGCTGGCCGCCGAGCTCAAGGCGGCCAAGAAGGCCGGGGCCGAGGTCCAGCGGCTGCGCGGGAAGAACATCGCGCTGATCTTCGAGAAGACCTCGACCCGTACGCGCTGCGCGTTCGAGGTCGCCGCCGCCGACCAGGGCGCCTTCACCACCTACCTCGACCCCGCGGGCTCCCAGATGGGTCACAAGGAGTCGGTGCGGGACACCGCCCGGGTGCTGGGCCGGATGTTCGACGGGATCGAGTACCGGGGCGACAGCCAGCAGGCCGTCGAGGAGCTGGCCGCGTACGGCGGGGTGCCGGTCTTCAACGGGCTCACCGACGACTGGCACCCCACCCAGATGCTGGCCGACGTCCTCACCATGACCGAGTGCCGCGCCGGCGGCCTCGCCGGGGCGGCCTTCGCCTACCTCGGCGACGCCCGCTTCAACATGGGCAACTCCTACCTGATCACCGGCGCCCTGCTCGGTCTGGACGTCAGGATCGTCGCCCCCGAGGCGTACCGGCCGGACGAGGCCGTCGTGGCGCGGGCCCGGAAGCTCGCCGAGGTCAGCGGCGCGACGATCACCCTCACCGGCGACGTGGCCGAGGGCGTGCGGGGCGCCGACTTCGTCGCCACCGACGTCTGGGTCTCCATGGGGGAGCCCAAGGAGGTGTGGGCCGAGCGCATCGCCGCTCTCGGGCCCTACGCCGTGACCATGGACGTCCTGCGGGCCACCGGCAACCCGGACGTGAAGTTCCTGCACTGCCTTCCGGCCTTCCACGACCTCGGCACCCAGGTCGGCCGGGACATCCACGCCCGGTACGGGCTGACCGAGCTGGAGGTCAGCGACGAGGTCTTCGAGTCGCCGCACTCCGTCGTCTTCGACCAGGCGGAGAACCGGATGCACACGATCAAGGCCGTGCTGGTGGCGACGCTGGCCGGGAAGTAGCCCCGGCCCGCACGGACGCCCGCACGCCCACACGGACACCCGGTGAGGATCCGGTACGCATACGGGGCAGGGGTTCGCATGCTCATACACCCGATTGGGTTAACATGCGCGGTCGTGGCTACGATGTCGGCTCTTGGTGGGGTTCGGACCCGGGGAGACCCCCGCAGGGTCGAACCCCATACCTGTGCCGCCGCGCACGGGCCGTCCCCCCACTGCACCACCAGAGATGAGAACGTCCCGCATGAGCACCGGTCTGCCGCGATCCGGCACCCCGAAGCCCCCCGGCCTCCCCCAGCGGGACCTGCGCCGCAAGAGCCCCGACCAGCTCATCGCCGAATCCGGCGGCGACCTGGAGGGCCACGGCCTCAAGCGCACGATGGGCCTCTTCCAGCTCGTCTGCTTCGGGGTCGGCGCGATCGTCGGCACCGGCATCTTCGTCGGGCTCTCCGACAGCGTCGCCGAGGCCGGCCCGGCCGTCGTGATCTCGTTCGTCCTCGCGGCGATCACCTGCATCTTCACCGCCCTGTCCTTCGCGGAGCTGGGCAGCGCCATCCCGGTCTCCGGAAGCTCGTACTCCTTCGCGTACGCGGCGCTCGGCGAGCGCACCGCCTTCCTCGTCGGCTGGTGCCTGCTGCTGGAGTACGGCGTCTCGGTCTCCGCCGTCGCGGTGGGCTGGAGCCAGTACGTCAACGAGCTGCTGAACAGCCTGTTCGGCTGGGAACTGCCCGCCGCCCTGTCCTCCGGGCCCGGTGACGGCGGTGTGGTCAACCTGCCCGCCGTCGTCGTGATCGCCATGGCCGCCACCCTGCTGGTGCGCGGTGTCCGGGAGAGCGCCACCGCCACCGCCGCGATGGCGGTCCTCAAGATCGGCATCCTCGTCGCGTTCTGCGCCGTGGCGTTCAGCGCGTTCCGGGACGACAACCTCATGCCGTTCGCCACCCACGGGCTCGGCGGGATCACGGCGGGCGCGTCGCTCGCGTTCTTCTCCTACATCGGCTTCGACGCCATCACCACCGCCGGCGAAGAGGTCAAGAACCCCCGGCGGAACATCCCGATCGCCATCCTGATCTGCATCGGCGTCGTCACCCTGCTCTACTGCGCGGTGGCGCTCTCGGCCATCGGCGCGATCGGCTCGGACGCCGTCGCGAACAAGAGCGCCGCTCTCTCGATCGCCGTCAACGAGGTCACCGACTCCTCGGTCGGCGGCGGCATCATCGCCTTCGGCGCGGTCGTCGCCATCGCCTCGGTGGTGCTCGCCGTGATGTACGGGCAGACCCGCATCCTGATGTCGATGTCCCGTGACGGACTGATTCCGCGCGTCTTCGAACGGGTCTCGCCCAAGACCCACACCCCGGTCGCCAACACCTGGATCGTCGCCAGCGTCTTCGCGGTCCCGGCCGCTTTCGTCTCGCTCGACGTCGTCGTGAACCTGACGACCATCGGCACGCTCGCCACGATGGTCGCCGTCAATGTCGCGGTGGTGGTGCTCCGACGCCGCAATCCCGAGCTGAAGCGGACCTTCCGGGTGCCGCTCTACCCGGTCAGCCCGCTGCTGGGCGTCGCCTTCTGCCTGTATCTGATGTACGGGACCGGCTGGACGACCTGGGTCCAGTTCGCGGTCTTCCTGGCCGTCGGCTCCCTGCTGTACGCCGGTTACGGGCGCAAGCGCTCCCGGCTGGTCAGCTCCCCGGGGACGGACCCGGCTGGGCCGGTATCGCCGGAAGCGTGAACCAGACGGCCTTGCCGTGCTCCGTGGTGCGGTGACCGCACGCGGAGCTGAGGGTCCGGATGAGCAGCAGGCCGCGGCCGTGCTCCTGCCAGGGATCGACCTCACAGCCCGGCTGCGGCCGGGACAGGTCGCCCGGCGGAGCGGGGTCGCGGTCGTGCACCTCGACCTGGCAGCCGGTCGGCAGCAGCTCCACGACCAGCTCGATGGGCTCACCGCCCAGCGTGTGCTCGACCGCGTTGGCCACCAGTTCGGCGGTCAGCAGTTCGGCGGTGTCGCTGTCGGCCGGGGCGTCGATGTCCGACAGCGCCGTACGGATGAGAGCGCGGGCGATCGGCACGGCCGCGGTGGAGTGCGGCAGGGCGATGCGCCAGGAGGCGGGGACGGGGACATCGGGCGGCACGGCAGGGTTCCGTTCGGGAGCGGTTGTTCCTCGAAGCGGGAGGTCTCGACTTCTCGGGTTCACGTCTTCTCGTGTTCGCGTGTCGGGACTTCCCGGTTTCAACCTTACGAACCGCTCCGGCCCAGCCATAGAGGCGGTCGGCCGGAGCAAAGGGGACTTTCGCCACAACAGTCTCATGGATGCGGTATTGCGACCTCGTGACGGCAGTCACGCAGGAGTGATAACTTCGAGGCGGAACGCGACCCGCGCACGGCCGGCACCAGCCCGATCGCTGAAGGGGATCCCTCCATGAGCCCGTTTCCCAGCTCGGCCCCGAGCACCGAGGAATGGCGTCATCTCCGGCTGACCCGGGACGGCGGTGTGGCAACCGTCACATTCTCCCGCCCCGAGAAACTCAACGCGCTCACCTTCGGCGCCTATGCCGATCTGCGCGACCTCCTCGCCGAGCTCTCCCGCGAACGCTCCGTCCGCGCCCTCGTCCTCGCCGGGGAGGGGCGCGGCTTCTGCTCCGGCGGCGACGTCGACGAGATCATCGGTGCCACCCTGGCCATGGACACCGCGCAGCTCCTCGACTTCAACCGGATGACCGGACAGGTCGTCCGGGCCCTGCGGGAGTGCCCTTTCCCCGTCGTCGCCGCCGTCCACGGCGTCGCGGCGGGCGCCGGAGCCGTGCTGGCCCTCGCAGCCGACTTCCGGATCGCCGACCCCGCGGCCCGCTTCGCCTTCCTCTTCACCCGGGTCGGCCTCTCCGGCGGCGACATGGGCGCGGCCTATCTGCTGCCCCGGGTCGTCGGCCTCGGCCACGCCACCCGGCTCCTGATGCTCGGCGACGCCGTCCGCGCCCCCGAGGCGGAGCGGATCGGCCTGATCAGCGAGCTGACCGAGGAGGGGAAGGCCGACGAGCGCGCCGCCGAGCTGGCCCGCCGCCTCGCCGACGGACCCGCCCTCGCCCTCGCCCAGACCAAGGCCTTGCTCACCGCCGAGCTGGACATGCCGCTGGCCGCCTCCGTCGAGCTCGACGCCAACACCCAGGCCCTCCTGATGCACGGCGAGGACTACGCCGAGTTCCACGCCGCCTTCACCGAGAAGCGGCCCCCGAAGTGGCAGGGGCGGTAGCCATGACCCGCGAGAGCACAGCCGTGCGGCGCATCGCGGTCATCGGCGGCGGCCCCGGCGGGCTCTACGCCGCGGCGCTCCTCAAGCGCCTCGACCCCGACCGCGAGGTCACCGTCTTCGAGCGCAACGCCCCCGACGACACCTTCGGCTTCGGCGTCGTCCTCTCCGACGAGACCCTCGGCGGCATCGAACACGCCGACCCCGAGGTGTACCGCGCCCTCGGCCGCGAATTCGTCCGCTGGGACACCATCGACATCGCCCACCGCGGCCGCACCCACACCTCCGGCGGACACGGCTTCGCCGCCCTCGGCCGCCGCCGACTCCTGGAGATCCTGCACGAGCGCTGCGCCGCCCTCGGCGTCGACCTCCGCTTCCGCACCCCGGCCCCGCCCGCCGCCGAGCTGGCCGCCCACCACGACCTGGTCATCGCCGCCGACGGGGTGCACAGCGCCACCCGCGCCGCGCACGCCGACGCCTTCGGCCCGAGCGTCACCGAACACCGCAACCGCTACATCTGGCTCGCCGCCGACTTCGCGCTCGACGCCTTCCGCTTCGAGGTCGCCGAAACGCCCTACGGCGTCATGCAGTTGCACGGCTACCCGTACGCCGCCGACGCCTCCACCGTCATCGTCGAGATGCGCGAGGAGGTGTGGCGCGCCGCGGGGCTCGACACCTGTGACCCGGCCGAATCCACCGCCCGTTGCGCCAAGTTCTTCACCGAGGCCCTGGACGGCCGCCCCCTGCGCGGCAACCGGTCCTCCTGGCTCGCCTTCCGTACGGTCACCAACTCCCGCTGGTCCCACGGCAACACCGTGCTCATCGGTGACGCGGCCCACACCGCCCACTTCTCCATCGGCTCCGGCACCAAGCTCGCCGTCGAGGACGCCCTCGCGCTCGCCGCCTGTGTCGAGGAACAGCCCGACCTGCCGTCCGCGTTGACGGCGTACGAGGCCGAGCGCCGCCCGGTCGTCGCCTCGACCCAGCGGGCGGCCGCGGCCAGTCTGCGCTGGTTCGAGGAGCTGGCCCACTACGTCGACCAGCCGCCCCGGCGCTTCGCGTTCAACCTGCTCACCCGCAGCCGCCGGGTCACCCACGACAACCTCCGGCTGCGCGACGCCTCGTTCACCGCCGCCGTCGAGGAGGAGTTCGGCTGCCCGCCCGGCACCCCGCCGATGTTCACCCCGTTCCGGCTGCGCGGCCTGGAGCTGCGCAACCGCGTCGTCGTCTCCCCGATGGACATGTACTCCGCCACCGACGGGCTCCCCGGCGACTTCCACCTCGTCCACCTCGGGGCCCGCGCGCTCGGCGGCGCCGGACTCACCATGACCGAGATGGTCTGCGTCAGCCCCGAGGGCCGCATCACCCCCGGCTGCACGGGCCTGTGGAACGACGAACAGGCGGCGGCCTGGCGGCGGATCACCGACTTCGTCCACACCTCCGCCCCCGGCGCTGCCATCGGCGTCCAGCTCGGCCACTCCGGCCGCAAGGGCTCCACCAAGCTCATGTGGGAGGGCATCGACCAGCCCCTGGACAGCGGCAACTGGCCCCTGGCAGCTGCCTCCCCGCTCCCGTACGCCCCCGGCGTCAGTCAGGTCCCCGCCGAGCTGGACCGGGCCGGACTCGACGCCGTGCGCGAGCAGTTCGTGGCGGCCGCCCGGCGCGCCGCGAGCAGCGGCTTCGACCTCCTCGAACTGCACTGTGCCCACGGCTACTTGCTCTCCGGCTTCCTCTCCCCGCTCACCAACCGTCGCACCGACGCCTACGGCGGAACCCTGCAGGGCCGCCTCCGCTTCCCCCTCGAAGTCTTCGACGCCGTGCGCGAAGTATGGCCGGAGGAACGGCCGATGACCGTGCGGATCTCCGCAACCGACTGGGCCGATGGCGGCACCGACGCCGAGGACGCCGTCACGATCGCCCGCGCCTTCGCCGAGCACGGGGCCGACGCCGTCGACGTCTCGACCGGCCAGGTCGTGCCCGAGGAGCGCCCCGAATACGGCCGCTCGTACCAGACCCCGTACGCCGACCGGATCCGCAACTCCGTGGACGTCCCCGTCATCGCGGTCGGCGCGATCTCCTCCTGGGACGACGTCAACTCCCTTCTCCTCGCGGGCCGCGCCGACCTCTGCGCCCTGGCCCGCCCCCACCTGTACGACCCGCACTGGACCCTCCACGCGGCGGCCGAACAGGGCTACACCGGACCGGGCGCGCCCTGGCCCCTCCCGTACGACGCGGGCAGCCGCACCCCGCCCACCGGCCGTACGGACGCCCCGAAACCCCGGCTCACCCTGGGGTGACCAGACACGTGTGGCAGAGGCACGGCGTGGGGTGGGGTGCGCCGTGGTGGGTCTCGCGGTACGTGGCGGCGAGCCGCTCCAGCAGCGCGGCCAGCTCCTGGGCCTCCTCCCGGGTCTGCGGGCGCACCGCGATCGAGTCGGCCCGCCGCAGCACGGCCGGCGCGAACACCTGCTTGGCCCGGAAGGTGTGCAGATGGCGCGAGCCCGTGTCGACGGTGATCCAACGGCCGGTGCGGGCCCGCCCGATGGTGGTCACCTGCTCATGCCCCATGCCCGGGTAGGTGTCGACGACGTACACCTTCGCCCCGCCCCGGTACGACTTCGTCCCCGGCCGCAACTTCTGCCCGCCGTCCCCGTACCGCCGCCACCGCACCACGTTGGCGGCGACGAGCCACAGCAGCTCGGGCGTCACGGGCTGCGGCGTCACGGACTCCGCAGTCATGTGTCCCTCCGTATCCCCCGCGCCCAGAGCGCTGTCCCGCGCACGAAGAACCCGCTCCCCGGCGTCCGGCGGCGGTGATGCCGTAAGACTCTCGTCATCCGGGAGCGGTCGCCGCGGGTGGGGTCGGTCGGATTGGATGGTGCTCCGGACCGGAGGGAGTGTATCCGGCGAGCCGATGTAGTGGAGGAACCGGAATGGGACGGGTGCGCGGAACTCTGACGCGGCCGATGGTGGCGGGGGCCCTGGCAGTGGCCGTGGTGCTGGTGGGCGTGGGGCTCTGCTGGTTCCAGCCCTGGAAGCTGTGGCAGGACGAGACCGTGCGGGAGGCCCTGCCCGAGGCGACGGCCGCGGAGTCCGCCGACACCTCCGCGAGCCGGGCGGCGACGCCGCAACAGGCTCCCGGCCCCGACCGGGCGGCGCCGGTGACGGTGGCCTCCGGCAACCTCATCAGTCACGAGCACGCCACGTCCGGCACCGTGAAGCTGCTGCGGCTCGCCGACGGCTCGCACATCGTGCGGCTGGAGGACCTCGACACCAGCAACGGCCCGGATCTCAGGGTCTGGCTGACCGACGCACCGGTGAAGGAGGGGCGGGCGGGCTGGTTCGTCTTCGACGACGGTCGCCACGAGAGCCTCGGCAGGCTGAAGGGCAACAAGGGATCCCACAACTACCGGCTGCCCGCGGGCCTCGACCCGGCGGCCTTCACGAGCATCAGCATCTGGTGCGACCGGTTCGACGTCTCCTTCGGCGCTGCCGAGCTGGGCCGCGTCTGACAACCCGACGTGTCCGTCCCTTCTGCGTGCCGGGCTGCCTCACTCCCGTACGAAGAGCTCCCCGGAGTCCCGCAGCCGCTCGTGCAGCCGACCGAACACCTCCGCCGACCGGCCGCCCGGCCAGTCCGCGGGCAGCAGCTCCGCGGGAAGTCCCGGGTCCGCGTAGGGGAGTTGCCGCCACGAGTCCAGCGCCAGCAGATAGTCCCGGTAGGCGGTCTGCGGGCGGGGCGGGCCGTCGGCTCCGGACGCCTCCCAGTCCCGCAGCACCGGCTCGTGCAGCTCCAGGAAGTCGTGGTGCAGCCGCGCCACCGTGTCCAGGTCCCACCAGCGGGCCACCGCCTCGCGGGTGGCGGCGAAGCCGAGGTGCTCGCCGCGGAACAGGTCGACGTACGGGGCGAGTTCGAGCCGCTGAAGGGTGTGCCGGGTCTCCTCGTACAGCCCGGCCGGCGCGATCCACACCCCGGGGGCCGCCGTGCCGAAGCCGAGGCGGGCCAGCCGGGAGCGCAGCACATGACGCTTGCTGCGCTCCGCCTCGGGTACCGAGAACACCGCGAGCACCCAGCCGTCGGCGAGGCTCGGCGCGGGGTGCCGGTAGATCCGCCGGTCCCCGTCGTCCAGCAGCTGCCGGGCGTCGGGCGACAGTGCGTACCCCGCCGAGCCGTCCCCGGCCCGGGCGGCCACCAGCAGCCCGCGCCGCTTCAGCCGCGAGACGCAGGAGCGTACGGACGGGGCGTCGACGCCCACGGCGTGCAGCAGGCGGATCAGCTCCGACACCGCGAACGGCGAGCCGTCCGCCGGACGGCCGTACGCGCCGTAGAGCGTGATGATCAGGGAACGGGGGGTGCGCAACTCGGCCACGTGATCACTCTAGGCTCTGTCTTTCCGGAGGTCCTCCCGGAGGTCATTTCGGACGTCTTCCCGGAGCAGGAACCGCTGGAGCTTGCCGGTCGCCGTACGCGGCAGGGACTCCTCGAAGACGAAGAGGCGCGGGCACTTGTGCGGGGCCAGGTTGGCCTTCATATGGGCGCGCAGCGAGTCGGGCGTCTGCTCCGACCCCTCGGTCAGCACCACGTGCGCCACCACGATCTCGCCGCGCAGCTCGTCCGCCCGGCCCACCACGGCCGCCTCCGCGACCTCCGGATGGCGCAGCAGGGCGTCCTCCACCTCGGGGCCCGCGATGTTGTACCCGGAGGAGATGATCATGTCGTCGGCGCGGGCCACGTAACGGAAGTAGCCGTCCGGTTCGCGGACGAAGGCGTCGCCGGTCATGTTCCAGCCGTGCCTGACGTACTCCGTCTGCCGGGGGTCGGCGAGGTAGCGGCAGCCGACCGGGCCGCGCACGGCGAGCAGGCCCGGCTCGCCGTCCGGCAGCTCGTCGCCGTGCTCGTCCACCACCCGGGCCTGCCAGCCCGGCACCGGCAGCCCCGTCATGCCCGGCCGGATCGCGTCGTCCGCGGCCGAGATGAAGATGTGCAGCAGTTCGGTGGCCCCGATGCCGTTGATGATGCGCAGCCCCGTCGCCTCGCGCCAGGCCCGCCAGGTCGCCTCGGGGAGGTTCTCCCCGGCCGACACGCAGCGCCGCAGCGCCGACAGGTCGTGGCCGTCCAACTGCCCGAGCATCGTGCGGTAGGCCGTGGGCGCGGTGAACAGCACCGACACCCGGTGCTTCACCAGTGCGGGCAGCAGGTGCTGCGGACCCGCCTGCTCCAGCAGCAGCGTCGAGGCCCCGGCCCGCAGCGGGAAGACCAGCAGCCCGCCCAGGCCGAACGTGAAGCCCAGCGGCGGGCTGCCCGCGAACACGTCGTCGGCCGAGGGGCGCAGCACATGGCGGGAGAAGGTGTCGGCTATGGCCAGGAGGTCCCGGTGCAGGTGCATACAGCCCTTGGGGCGCCCGGTGGTTCCCGAGGTGAACGCGATGAGCGCGACCTCGTCGGCGGCCGTGTCCACCGTCCGGAACGGACCGGACCTGCGCTCCGCCAGCCGGGTGAGGTCCTCGGGCCCGTCCCCGCCGAACAGGGTGATCCGCAGCCCGTCCACGTCCGCTTCCGCCAGATCCGTCATGGACCGGGCGTCGCACAGGGCGTGGCTGATCCGCGCAAGCGAGCAGATGGTGGCCAGTTCCGTGGCGCGCGCCTGCGCCAGTACGGTGACGGCGACCGCGCCCGCCTTCATGACGGCGAGCCAGCAGGCGGCCAGCCAGGGCGTGGTCGGACCGCGCAGCAGCACCCGGTTGCCCGGCACCACGCCCAAGTCGTCCGTCAGCACATGGGCGATGCGGTCCACGGTCTCCCGCAGCTCGCCGTAGCTCCAGACGCTCCCGTCGCCGGAGCGCAGCGCGGGACGGTCGGCGCCGTACTCCTCGACCGTGCGGTCCAGCAGCTCGTGTCCGCAGTTCAGCCGGTCGGGGTAACGCGGCGCCGGATCGTCCAAGAGGAGTTCCGGCCACTGTTCCGGCGGCGGGAGATGGTCGCGCGCGAAGGTGTCGGTGTGGGCGCCGGTGGCGTGCCTGGTCGGCTCGTGAGGCGCGCCGGGGACGCGTACGGACGCGTCGGCGGCGGCTGTGGGCGTGTTCGGCGAGGAATTCGGCTCCATGAAGGATCGCCCCCTTGTCGCCTCTGGAGCGTATCGTTTGGGTGACGGTAGTCAACGGTCCGCGATAAGCCATGGCGTGCGAAGCGATGCGACGAGATGCCACCCGACGCGACGGGGCACGCGACACGACGCGACAAGAGAGGCGCCGCCATGACGGCATTCTCCCTCGAACCGGAACAGACCGCCTGGTGCGAGGAGCTGCGCACCCTCGCCGAACGGGAGCTGCGCCCGCTCGCGGCGAAGGGGGAGCCCGGGCGGGTCAACCGTCCGCTGCTGGCCGCCCTCGGCGAGCTGGGCCTCCTCGGCCGGATGCTGGGCTCCGGCGCGCTGGACCTGTGCCTGCTGCGGGAGTCGCTGGCCCGGGGCTGCACGGAGGCCGAGACGGCGCTCGCCCTCCAGGGCCTCGGCACCACCCCGATCGTCCAGGCGGGCACCCCCGCCCACCGTGATCGCTGGCTCCCCGAGGTCCGGGCCGGGCGGGCCGTCGCCGCGTTCGCGCTGAGCGAGCCGGGGGCGGGCTCCTACGCGGCGGCCCTGAGCCTGGCCGCCGAGCACACCCGGGACGGCTGGGCGCTCACCGGCGAGAAGTGCTGGATCTCCAACGCCCCCGAGGCCGACTTCGCCGTGGTCTTCGCCCGGACGACCCCCGGTGCGGGCTCCCGGGGCATCACCGCGTTCCTGGTCCCGTCCGACCGCCCCGGACTCACCGGCTCCGCCCTCGACATGCTCTCCCCGCACCCCATCGGCACCCTGGAGTTCGACGGCGTACCGGTCACCGTCGACGACGTACTCGGCGAACCCGACCGGGGCTTCCGGGTCGCGATGAACACCCTCAACCTCTTCCGGCCCAGCGTCGGCGCCTTCGCCGTGGGCATGGCCCGCGCCGCCCTCGACGCGACCCTGGACCACACCGCCCAGCGCACCGCGTTCGGCGGCCCGCTGAGCGACCTCCAGGCCGTCTCGCACCAGGTCGCGGAGATGGCCACCCGCACCGAGGCCGCCCGCCTGCTGGTGTACGCGGCGGCAGCGGCGTACGACGCGGGGGAGAGCGGGGTGCCGCGCCGCGCGGCGATGGCCAAGCTGTACGCCACCGAGACCGCGCAGTACGTCGTCGACGCCGCCGTCCAGCTGCACGGCGCCCGCGCCCTGCGCCGGGGCCATCTGCTCGAACACCTCTACCGCGAGGTCCGCGCGCCGCGCATCTACGAGGGCGCGAGCGAGGTGCAGCGCACGATCATCGCCAAGGAGCTGTACGCGAACGCCGCCGCCCACGAGCACGTGGATCCCGTGGGCCTCACCCAGGAGCCGCCCGCATGAGCCCGTCCCACCGGATCAACCCGTCCGAACTCTCCCCGCCCACCGGCTTCAGCCACGCGGTCGTCGCCACCGGCGGGCACCTGGTCTTCCTCGCCGGGCAGACCGCGCTCGACCCGGACGGCAAGGTCGTCGGGGCCACCCTGCCCGAGCAGTTCGCCCTGGCGCTGGGCAATCTGCTCACCGCTCTCCACGCGGCCGGCGGCGCCCCCGCCGACCTCGCCCGGGTCACCGTCTACGCCACCGACGTCGCCGACTACCGCTCCCACGCCCCCGAGCTGGGGCGGATCTGGCGCACGCTCGCGGGGCGCGACTACCCGGCGATGGCCGTCATCGGGGTCGCCCGGCTCTGGGACGAGCAGGCGATGGTCGAGATCGACGGGGTCGCGGTCCTCCCGTGAGACCCCGGCTCCCGAGTAGCGGCTGCGGGGCGCCGGGGCGAGGCTGAAAGGGTCCGGATGCCGAGCCGACCCGGGAGAGCCAGCGGTGACCAGCCAGCCGCCCCCGCGCCCCGCCGCCAAGTCCTACGACGGCGAGGGCATCGTCGTCGGCTTCGACGCGGGCCGCTGCCTGCACGCCGCCGAATGCGTGCGGGGCCTTCCCACCGTCTTCGACGTCGGCCGCCGTCCCTGGGTCCAGCCCGACAACGCCCCCGCCGAGGAGGTCGCCGCCGAGATCCACCGCTGCCCGAGCGGCGCCCTCCAGTACCACCGCACCGACGGCATGCCCGACGAGGTCCCCGACGTCCCCACCCATGTGTCGCTCCACGCCGACGGCGTACTGCACGTGCGCGGGGACCTGGAGGTCGCCACCCCGTACGGGCCCCGCCACGAGACCCGGGTGATGCTCTGCGGCTGCGGCGCCACCGGCAACACTCCGTACTGCGACCACAGCGGGCCCTGCGCCGGACACGGCTGAGACGGCCGGACCCCGAGGCCCCGAACCGCAGCGGGCCGGGAGGTGCGCGGCGCGCCGGACGGGTGAATCACTCTGGGGGATATATCTGTATTTAGTGCCCTTTATTCCGGATGCCCCGCCGCCCGAACCGGACACCCCGCTGTGATCGCGCTCATCGTCGCCCACTTCGCGCTGGCGGCCTGCGCGGGCCCGCTGGTGCACCGGCTCGGCCGGCGGGCCTTCGTCGTGCTGGCGCTGCCCCCGGCGGCGGCCACCGTCTGGGCCTTCACCCGCTGGAACACCGCCGCGTCCGGCGGCGCGGACACCTGGACCTGGGAGTGGATCCCGGACTACGGCGTCACCCTCGATCTGCGGCTGGACGCGCTCGCCGAGCTGATGGTGCTGCTCGCCGCCGGGGTCGGGGCGCTCGTCCTGCTCTACTGCGCCTCCTACTTCACCGACGACACCCCGCAGCTCGGCCGCTTCGCCGGGAACCTCCTCGCCTTCGCCGGCGCGATGCTCGCCCTCGTCCTCGCCGACGACCTGATCACGCTCTATGTGTTCTGGGAGCTGACCACGGTCTTCTCCTACCTGCTGATCGGCCACGGCAGCGAACACCGGCACAGCCGCCGCTCCGCCCTCCAGGCCCTCGTCGTCACCACGCTCGGCGGCCTCGCCATGCTCGTCGGCTTCCTGATCATCGGTCAGGCCGCGGGCACCTACCGGATCTCCGCGATCGTCGCCGACCCGCCCGAGACGACGCTCGCCATGTCCATCGCCGTCGTCCTCGTGCTGTGCGGGGCCCTGTCGAAGTCGGCGATCTGGCCGTTCTCCATGTGGCTGCCGAACGCCATGGCCGCCCCGACCCCCGTCAGCGCCTATCTGCACGCCGCCGCGATGGTCAAGGCCGGGGTCTACCTGGTCGCCCGGCTCGCCCCCGCCTTCGCCGACGTCCCCGTCTGGAAACCCGTCGTCCTCGTCCTCGGCGGCGCGACCATGCTGCTCGGAGGCTGGCGGGCGCTGCGCCTGAACGACCTCAAGCTCGTTCTCGCCTACGGGACCGTCAGCCAGCTCGGCTTCCTCACCCTGCTCGCCGGGACCGGCAACCACGACGCCGCGCTCGCCGCCTTCGCCATGATCCTCGCCCATGCCCTCTTCAAGGCCCCGCTGTTCCTCGTCACCGGGATCGTCGACCATGCGGCCGGCACCCGTGACCTGCGGAAACTCTCCGGGGTCGGGCGTTCCCTGCCGTACGTCGCCGGGGTCGCGGCGCTGTCCGCCGCCTCCATGGCCGCCCTGCCGCCGCTGCTCGGCTTCGCCGCGAAGGAGGCCGCGTTCGCGGCGCTGATCCAGGGATCCACCGCCGACCGGTGGGCGCTGGTCGCCGTGGTCGCGGGCTCCGCGCTGACGACCGCGTACACCCTGCGGTTCTTCTGGGGCGCGTTCCTCCGCAAGCCCGGCGTCCCCGACACCCCCGTCCACCGGGTGGGCCCGGCCTTCCTCGCCCCGCCCGCCCTGCTCGCCGTGCTCGGCCTGGTCCTCGGCCCGGCCGTCAGCTGGACCGACCGGCTGCCGAACGCGTACGCCGACCTGTTCCCGGCCGAGCCGGACCCGTACCACCTCGCCCTCTGGCACGGATTCGGTCTCGCGCTGCTCCTGTCGGCCGTCGCCTGGGTCGCGGGCACCGTGCTCTTCCTCGGCCGGACCCAGGTCACCCGGCTCTCCCGGCGCATCGCCTGGCCCACCGCCGACAGCGTCTTCGGCCATCTGCTGCTCGGGCAGGAACGTCTCGCCCTCCAGGTCACCGGCTTCATCCAGCGCGGTTCCCTCTCCGTCTACCTCGCCACCACGCTGCTCGTCATGCTCGGCGGACAGCTCGCCGTCCTCATGGTCGACACCCCCTGGAACGGGGCCGTGCGCCCCCGGCTCTGGGACAACCCGCTCCAGGGTGCCGTCGCCGCCCTGACCTGTGCCGCCGCCCTGCTCTGCCTGACGGTACGGCGGCGCATGAAGGCCGTCGTCCTGGCAGGCCTCACCGGCTACGGCACTGCCTTGCTCTTCGTCGTCCAGGGGGCGCCCGACCTGGCGCTCACCCAGTTCTGCGTCGAGACCGTCGCGATGATCGTCTTCGTCCTGGTGCTGCGCCGCATGCCCGTCCACTTCCAGGAGACCGTGAGCACCTGGCGACGGGCCGCCCGCATCCCCGTGGCGCTCGCGGCGGCCGCCACCGTCGGCGTCGGGATGTGGGTCGCCGCCGCCGCGCGCACCGCCGAACCGGCCGGCACCGCCATGGTCCAGGAAGTCGCCGACCACGGGCTCAAGGACGTCGTGGCGACCATCCTCGTCGACCTGCGTGCCTGGGACACGATGGGGGAGTCCGCCGTCCTCGCCGCCGCCGCGATCGGCGTCACCAGCCTCATCTACCTGCACCGCCGCAGCGAGGGCTCCATGGCCCAGGAGGAGTTGCAGGGCCGTACCGCCTGGTCGCTCTCCGCCCACCACTCCTCCCGGCTGCCGCAGGGCGACGACGTGGCCCCCGAACGCAGCTGGCTGGCCGCCGGAGCCACCCTCGCCCCCGAACACCGCTCGATCGTCTTCGAAGTGGTCGCCCGGCTGCTGTTCCACCCGATCCTGGTGCTCTCGGTCTACCTGCTGTTCTGCGCCGAGTCCCTGCCCGGCGGCGGGTTCGTCGCCGGACTCGTCGCCGGGGTCGCGCTGATCACCCGCTACCTCGCCGGCGGCCGCTTCGAACTCGCCGAGGCGGCCCCCCTGCAACCCGGACTCTTCACCGGCCTCGGCCTGTTCATCTCCACCGGGGTGGGCCTCATCGGACTCCTGGAAGGCACCGTCCTGCACGCCTTCACCTACTACGGACACCTGCCGGTCTTCGGCAAGTACCACTTGAGCACCTCGGTCCTCTTCGACTTCGGCGTCTACCTGCTGGTCCTCGGCGTCGTCCTGGACATCGTGCGGGCCCTCGGCGCCAAGGTCGACCGGCAGATCGAACGCGCGGCGGGTGTCCTCACCCCCGAAGGCGGACCCGAGGCGGGAGGGCCCCTGCGGTGATCGTCAGCGCCTCGCTCATCGCCACCGCCGTCGTGCTCTGCGCCGTCGGCGGCATCCTCATGCTCACCCGCCCGCTGACCCGCATCCTGCTCGGCGCCGTCATCCTCGGCAACGGCATCAACCTGCTGGTCCTCTCCTCGACCGGGCGGGCCGGCGCCGCACCCCTGCTGTACGGGGTGTCCCTGAGCCGGGTCACCGACCCGCTGCCCCAGGCCATCGCGCTGACCGCCATCGTCATCACCCTGGCCACCACCGCGTTCCTGCTGGCCATGGCCTACCGCAGCCACCAGATCACCGGCACCGACGAGGTCCACGACGACCTGGAGGACCGGCGCATCGTGCTGCGCGCCGAAGTCCTCGGCGAACGCGCCGAGTTGCGCGAGCAGTTCCGGTCCGGTGCCGAACCCACCGCCGAGGAGCGCGAACGCTACCGCGAGGAGCGCCGCCGGCTCCGCGACCGGCTCCGCGCCGACCGGGCCCGCCAGGCCCGCGGCCGCGACGCCTCCGGAAACCTCTGGAACGACGTGCTAGGCGCGGACCCCGAGGACTACGCCCGCGACGGCGACGCCAAGGCGGACGACCGCTACCCCCGTGACCGAGGAGCCGACGGATGAACGCGCTCGTCCCGCTGCCGGTGCTGCTGCCGCTCTGCGCCACCGGCCTCAGCCTCGCCTTCGGCACCCGTCTGGGGCGCTTCCAGCGCTTCATCAGCGTCGCCGTGCTCACCGCCGTCACCGCGCTGTCGGCGATCCTCATGGTCGCCGCCGACCGGCAGGGCCCGCTCTCCGTCCACCTCGGCGACTTCGCCCCGCCGCTCGGCATCACCCTGGTCGCCGACCGGCTGTCCGGGCTGATGCTCACGGTCTCCTCGGCCGTCACCCTCTGCGTGCTCGTCTACTCCCTCGGCCAGGGCATGACCGACCGGGACAAGGAGACCCCGCTCGCCGTCTTCCACCCCGCCTATCTGATCCTCGTCGCCGGAGTCTCCTGCACCTTCCTCGCGGGCGACCTCGTCAACCTCTACGTCGGCTTCGAGATCATGCTCGTCGCCAGCTTCGTCCTGCTCACCCTCGGCGGCACCGGACCCCGCATGCGGGCGGGCTCCACCTACGTGATCATCTCGCTGTTCTCCTCGATGCTCTTCCTCACCGCCATCGCCATGACGTACGCGGCCACCGGCACCGCGAACTTCGGCCAGCTCGCCGTGCGGCTCGCCGAACTCCCCATCGGCGTACAGACCCTGATCCAGGCGCTGCTGCTCACCGTCTTCGCCATCAAGGCCGCCGTCTTCCCGCTCGCCGCCTGGCTCCCCGACTCCTACCCGACCGCCCCGGCCCCCGTGACCGCCGTCTTCGCCGGACTGCTCACCAAGGTCGGCGTCTACTGCATGCTGCGCACCGAGACCCTGCTCTTCCCCGGCAACCGCATCGGCGACCTCCTGATGGCCATCGCGCTGGCGTCGATGGTCATCGGCATCCTCGGCGCGGTCGCCCAGACCGACCTCAAGCGGCTGCTCTCCTTCACCCTGATCAGCCACATCGGCTACATGGTCTTCGGGATCGGCCTCGCCACCCGCGAGGCGTACGGCGGGGCCATCGTGTACGTCGCCCACCACATCACCGTCCAGACGACGCTGTTCCTCGTCGCCGGGCTCATCGAACGCCGGGGCGGCACAACGGAGCTGACCCGGCTCGGCGGCCTCGCCCGGGCCGCCCCGATGCTCGCCCTGCTCTTCTTCGTCCCCGCGATGAACCTCGCCGGGATCCCCCCGCTCTCCGGCTTCATCGGCAAGCTCGGGCTGATGCGCGCCGGCGTCGCCGACGGCGGCGGCTGGGCCTGGGTCCTGGTCGCCGGATCGGCGGCCACCAGCCTGCTCACGCTGTACGTCGTCGCCAAGGTCTGGAACCTCGCCTTCTGGCGCGCGGCCCCGCCCGGGCAGGCCGCCACCGGTACGGTCCTGGAGTCTGGCGACGACAGCGACGACGACAGCGACCCCGGCCCGGACGGGGTGTTCGGCACCGGTGACGAGGGCATCGGTACCACGCCCCCGCCCGCCGGCCAGGCCGTCGCAGCGACCCTGCACGGACGGGCCGTCACCACCACCAGCCGACTGCCCCACCCCATGGTCGCGGCCACCGCCGCCACCATCGCGATCGGCCTCGCCTTCACCGTCTTCGCCGACCCGCTCACCTCCTACACCGACCGCACGGCCGCCGAACTCCTCCAGCGCGCCCCCTACATCCAGGAGGTGCTGGGCCGGTGAAACGCGTGCTGGGCTTCTCCTTCCGCAACGCCGATCTGCCGCCGCTGAGCTTCGAGTTCGGCCGCCGCCGGCGGGTGCTGGACCTACCGCTGATCATCTGGCTCACCGTCATCTGGGTGCTGCTCTGGTCCACCCTCACCTGGGCCAACGTCCTCACCGGCCTGGTCGTCTCGGTCGTCGTCTGCCTCGCCTTCCCGCTGCCCCGGGTCGACCTCGGGCTGCGACTCCACCCCTGGGGCATCGTGTGCCTGGCCGGCTACCTCTTCTACGACATGTACACCTCGGCCGTGAAGGTCACCCGCCAGACCCTGTTCGGCCTGCCGCACCGGGCCGCCGTCATCGGCGTCCCCCTGCGCTGCCGCAGCGACCTGATGCTCGCCGCCACCGCCGTCGCCGTCTCCAACGTCCCCGGCGGCTCCATCATCGAGGTGCGCCGGGCCACCGCCACCGTCTTCGTCCACGTCCTGGACGCCGACCGGCCCGAGGAGCTCGAAGCCGCCCGGCGTCAGGTGTGGCGCGTGGAAGAACTGACCGTACGGGCCTTCGGCACCCGGGACGAGATCGCCCGGGTCGCCGAACCCCCGCCACCGCCCCAGCTCGCCGCCGGGAGGCCCGCACCATGACCGCACCCGAACAGGTCGACCGGGCTCTGCTGACCTGCGCCGTCATCCTCATCCTCATCGCCGGGGCCCTGCTGCTGGCCCGCATCTGGCGCGGCCCCTCCATGCTGGACCGGGCGATCTCGCTGGACGTCTGCGCCGCCCTGATCATCGCCGGGCTCGCCGCCAAGTCCGCCTTCGCCCGAGACCCGTTCTACTTCCCGATCATGTTGGTGCTGGCGTTCCTCGGCTTCACCGGCTCGGTGGGCATCGCCCGCTTCATCGCCGTACGCGACCGGCCCCGCACACCGGACGACCCCCCTCCGCACTCCGACGACGCCCAGGAGGGCCCGCGATGAGCCTCTGGCTCCAGATCGTCGACACGGCCGGCGCCGTCCTGCTCCTGATCGGCGCCGCGACCTGTCTGCTCGGGGTGATCGGCATGCTCCGGCTGCCCGACGTCCTCTCCCGCAGCCATGCCGCCACCAAACCGCAGACCCTCGGCATGATCCTGGTGCTGGCCGGGGTGGCGCTGCGGTTGCGCGGCGGCATGGAACTCGCCACCCTCGCCCTCATCGCCTTCTTCCAGATGCTCACCGGACCGGTCGCCTCGCATCTGGTGGCCCGCTCCGCCTACCGCACCGGACAGGTCGACCACAGCGAGCTGCTCTTCGACGAGCTCGACGAGCAGCTCACCGACGGGAAGTGACCTTGGTGCGGGGCGGGTTCATGCCGACGGTACGCGGTCCAGGAATCCGCTCACCGAGCTGATCCGGCCGTCCTCGGCCAGCCGGGCCACGTCGAACCCGGCCACCGGGGCGGAACCGTCCGCCGAGGAGACCAGCTCCCAGGAGAACCGGACCAGGTCGTGGTGCCCGTCCGGCGTGCCGGTGAGCGTGAACCGGAAGCCGGGGAACTGTCCCTGCACGCCGCCGATCAGGGCGGCGAGCCCCTCGTGCCCGCGCACGTCGGCCAGCGGGTC
Organism: Streptomyces durocortorensis; assembly: GCF_016901035.1. Lineage (GTDB taxonomy): Bacteria > Actinomycetota > Actinomycetes > Streptomycetales > Streptomycetaceae > Streptomyces > Streptomyces durocortorensis. Next base: position 17,184 of record NZ_JAFEUF010000024.1, on the reverse strand, counting down.
GGTATAGCGGGCGTCGTCCGTGAACGCGGCGGCCACCGCCTTCGCCCGCTCCTCGTCCCCGGTGCTGTTCCAGGCGGCGAAATAGCGCGACACGATCTCGTCGTACGCGGTCATGGTGAGCCCTCTCCGTCGTCGCCCCGGCGATCCGGGGCGGTGCACCCACCTTGGCCCGGGGCTTCGACGGCGTCGATTACCCCCGAGGTAAGGAGATCCAAAGACGCCACGGGGCCGGTGCCCGCGTGCCATGATGCGGGCAATGCCGGACGCTGGGGGGCGTATGGGAAGCACGGGCACGGTGCTGCGCGAATTGCGCGGCGCACAGAAGAGCGCCAAGGGCGTCTCGCTCTACTCGCGGTACGTGAACCGGCCCGCCGGGCGCGTGCTCGCGGCCGGGGCCTACCGGGCGGCCATGACGCCCAACCAAGTCACACTGTCCAGCGGGCTGTTCACGTACGGCGCGCTGGCCGCGGTCGCGCTCGTCGAGCCGTCCTGGACGCTCGCCGTCCTGGTCTACGCGGCCCTCGCGGTCGGTTTCGCCCTCGACTCCGCGGACGGGCAGCTCGCCCGGCTCACCGGCCGGGGCGGGCCGGACGGGGAGTGGCTGGACCACGTCGTGGACTGCGGGAAACTGCTGCTCGTCCACACCGCGGTCCTGATCTCCTTCTACCGCTTCGGTGAACTTCCCTCGGACGCCTGGCTGCTGCTGCCGCTGGGCTTTCAGCTGGCCGCCGTGGTGACCTTCTGCGCGGGGCTGCTGCGCGAACACCTCGGCAAGGCGGCGGTGAGTGCGCGGGGGCCGTCCTGGGCGGCGGCCCAGGACGCGCCCGCCTCCCGGGTACGGGCCGTGGCCCTGCTGCCCGCCGACTACGGGGTGTTCTGCCTGGTGTTCCTGCTGCTCGGCGCACCCGGGGCCTTCCGCGCCGGGTACGCCGTGCTCGCGGTCGTGCACACGCTGTTCCTGGCGGCCTTCCTCGCCAAGTGGTTCAGGGAGCTGAAAGCGCTCCGGGCCGGCTGACCAGCACGTCCAGCGCCCGGCGCAACTGGGTGCTGGACGTGTGCACGGTGTACGGGAAGTAGACGACCTCCACGCCCACTTCGGCGAAGTCGCGCTCCAGCTTCACCCCCTTCTCCGTGCCCCGCCAGTCGTCGCCCTTGAAGATCACGTCGAACCGGACCTGCTGCCAGGTCTCGACCTTGTCCGGCACGGTCTCCACGAACGCGGCGTCCACGAAGCGCACGCTGCGGACGATCTCCAGCCGTTCGCGGAGCGGGATCACCGGCGTATGGCCCTTGGCCAGGGCCGCCATCTCGTCCGACACGACCCCCGCGACCAGGTAGTCGCACTGACTGCGGGCGTGTCGCAGGATGTTGAGGTGTCCGACGTGGAACAGGTCGTACACCCCGGGTGCGTAACCCACCCTGTGCTGCACCATCCGTATCTCTCCCCCCACGGTGAAACGTGATCCGGTGATGTGCCAACGACCTTACTGTGAAGAACACTTGTGCAAGCCGTGAACGGATAAGCTCGACGGGGGCTGTTCCTCGGTGGGGACAGCGGCTGTCGTGGGGGGAAGGCGATCGTCCGATGTCCGATGCTGCAAGGCCCGGTCCGATGCGGGGCCGCCGACTTCTGGTGGTTTCGACCAACTACGCGCCGGAGCTGACGGGCATAGGCCCGTACGCCACCCAACTGGCCGAGCACTGGGCCGCGTCCGGCGCCCGCGTCCGGGTGCTCACCGGCATGCCGCACTATCCCTCCTGGAGACTGGAGGAGGGCTACCGGGGCGTGTGGCGGACGGTGGAGATACGCGGCGGCGTCGGCGTACACCGACGTCGGCACTATGTGCCACCCCGTCAGACAGCTCTGAAGCGTGCCGCGTTCGAGGCCAGCATTCTCGCCACCGGGCTGCTCGCGCCGCCGCCCGGGCGTCCCGACGTCGTGATCTCCCAGATGCCCAGCCTCGCCGGCGGAGTCATCGGAGCGCGCCTCGCCCGACGCCACCGCGTCCCCTATCTCCCCGTCGTCCAGGACCTGATGGGCGCCGCCGCAGCGCAGAGCGGCATCCGGGGCGGCGGCAGGGCCGCCGCCGTCGCCGCGGCCGCCGAACGGTACGCGCTGCGCGGGGCCGCCCTCGTCGGCGTCATCCACGAGAGCTTCGTCCCCGGTGTCCGGGCCCTCGGCGTCGACCCCGGCCGCATCCGCCTCGTCCCCAACTGGACCCATGTGCAAGGGCCCACCGCGGACCGGGCCGCGACCCGGGCCCGGCTCGGCTGGCCCGAGGGCGCCCCGGTTCTCCTGCACTCCGGCAACATGGGCCTCAAGCAGGGGCTGGAGGTGCTCGTCGACACCGCCCGCCTCGCCCCCGACGTCCGCGTCGTCCTGATGGGCGACGGCAACCAGCGCGACGCCCTGCGCGCCCGCGCCGAAGGACTGGCCAACGTGGAGTTCCTGGAGCCCGCGGCGGCCGAGGAGTTCACCGACGTGCTCGCCGCCGCCGACGTCCTCGCGGTCACCCAGCGCGCCTCCGTCCTCGACATGAGCGTCCCCTCCAAGCTCACCTCCTACTTCACCTCGGGACGCCCCGTGATCGCCTCCGTCGCCGACGAGGGCGGCACCGCCGACGAGGTCCGCCGCTCCGGGGCCGGCGTCCTCGTCGCCCCCGAGGACCCGGCCACGCTGCTGGAGGCCGTGCGCAAGCTCGCCGCCGACCCGGCCGCCGCCGACGCGCTCGGCGCGGAGGGGCCGCGCTACGTGGCCCGCCACCTGAGCCGCGAGGCGGGCCTCGCCCGCTTCGACGACCTGCTCGCCGAGGTCCTGCCGGACGCACAAGGGAGCCCCCGCCGATGACGCCACAGCACCGCGCCCCGGACGACCACGACGAGCCGGCGCTCCTGCGCGACCAGTTCCGCCAACTCCTGCGCTACCGCTCACTGCTGGCCGTCGGCGTCGTCATCGGCCTGCTCGGCGGCGGCTACCTCGCACTCGGCGGCGAGGACACCTACACCGCCACCGGAGAGGTACTCGTCCGCTCCGCGATCTCCGACCCCTTCGCCGCCGGATCCACCGCCGACAAGGGCATCAACATCGGCTCCGAACGCCAGACCGCCATCAGCGACACCGTGGGCACCCTGGCCGCGGGCACCCTCCTCAAGGAGGGCGACGACGTCACCGCCCGCAAGCTCCTCGCCGGGCTCCAGGTCACCAACCCGCCCAACACCCTCACCCTGCGGTTCTCCTACACCGGCGCCACCCCCGAGCAGTCCCGCGCCCGCGCCGAAGCCCTCGCCGAGGCCTATCTGGCCCACCGCAAGGCGCGCACCGAGGAGAGCATCGAGAACATGGCGGGCGGCTACCGCGCCCAGCTGAAGCCGCTGGAGGAGAAACGCGACCAGCTGGAGGAGCAGTCCGGCACCGGCGCGGCCGACGACGTCACCAGCGCCCGCGCCAACATCATCGTCTCCATCTCCGAGCTGAGCCGGAAGATCTCCGAGCTGGGGGCCCTGGACACCACCCCCGGCTACCTCAACAAGAAGCCCGTCGCCCCGGCCTCGCCCACCGGCCCGGGACTGCCCCTGCTCCTCGGGCTCGGCGGTGTCGTCGGCCTCGCGCTGGGGCTGCTGCTCTCCTGGGTGCGCCTCGTCTTCGACCCCGCCGTACGCTCCGACCGCGAGCTGGTCCGCTCGCTCGGCGCACCCCTGCTCGGCACCCTGCCCCGGGAACGCGCCGCCGCCGGCAGCCTGCTCGCCATCGGCCGGGGCAGCTCCCGGCTGGCCGAGGAGTACCGCGCGGTCGCCTTCCGGCTCGCCTACGACCCGTCGTTCGCCGAGAGCCGCCGCCTGCTGGTCACCGCCCCGCGCGGCGACAGCACGGCAGCCGCCGCCGCTGCCGCCAACCTGGCCGCCGCCTTCGCCGAGATGGGCCGGGACGTCCTGCTCGTCGAGGCCGACCTGCGCACTCCCTCCCTCGCCCGCGACCTGGGCTCCGCCGGCCACGAGGTGCGCCCGCCGCGCTGGGCCGCCGAGGAGGGCGACGGCAGCTGGCCGGGCGGCGGCGGCCGCACCAATGTGGACGTGCCCGGCTCCGGGGCCTTCGCCCTGATCCCCGGGACCACCGTCGACAACGTCCCGCGCGCCCTGACCTCCCCGTCCGTCGGCCGCATCGTCGCCGAGGCCGACCGCAGCGGCAACGTCGTCATCGTCCTCGCCCCGCCCGTCCTGTCCTACGCGGACGCGGTCGCGCTGGTCGACCGGGTGGACGGCGTCATGATCGTCTGCGATCCGCGCGAGGTGCACCGCAGCGACCTGGAACGCATCCGTGAGATCATCGGCGCCTCCGGCGGCTCCGTCCTCGGCGCCCTGCTCCACCCGGGCCGGGGGCGGCTGCGCCGCGCGGAGCGACGGGCGAAGCCGGCCCGCCCCCACCGCCGAGCCGGACACCCCCGAGACCACCGGCGATCCCACCGAGACCCTCGGCCTGCGCTCCTTCACCCTGCCGGCCGCCCGCCGGTGAGAGCCCGTACCGCCGTCCTCTGCTCGGTCGCGGACCAGGGCGTGGCGGCGCTCACCAACATCCTCGTGCTGGTGGCCGCCGCCCGGCTCTCCACCCTCGCCGACTTCGCCCGCTTCTCCGCGGTCTACCTGGTCTTCACCGTGCTCCTCGGCGTCTCGGGCGCGTACACCGGGCAACCGCTGGTCCTCAAGCGCGGCGCGGGGGAGGAGACCCGGGGCGCCTGCCGGTCCGCGGTCGCCTTCACCGTCCTCGCCTCCGCCGTCATCGGGGCGCTGCTCGCGGCCGTCTGCGTCCTCGTCCCCGGCGACACCGCCCGCGCCCTGCTGATGCTCGGCCTCGTCCTGCCCGTGGTGCTGGGACAGGACGCCGTACGGTACGCCTTCGCCACCCTCCAACAGCCCCATCTCGCCCTGACCGGCGATCTGCTGCGGCTCGGCTGCGTGCTCGGGGCGCTCTCCGTACAGGACTACGGGGCGTCCCCGGCGCGCCTCATCGCCGTCTGGGGGCTCTCCGCCCTGCCCGCCCTCCTGCTGTCCGCCGCGCTCCTCCACCGCGCCACCGCCGGATCCCCGCTGCGGCTGCGCCCGCTGCTGCGGCGCGGCCACCTCGGGCAGCGCTTCACCGTCGAGTTCGGCGTGGGCAACGCGACCGGCCAGCTGTCCGTCCTCGGCCTCGGCGCGGTCGGCAACCCCCTCCTGGTCGGCGCACTGCGCGGGGCGACCACCCTGTTCGGGCCGCTCAACGTGCTCTACACCTCCGCCACGTCCTTCGGCCCCCCGATGCTCGGCCGCATCACCGACGAGCGCCACCGGATCCGGGCCACCGCCGCCCTCGCCGCCGTCCTCGCGGGGATCGCCGCCCTCTGGGCCACCGTGCTCGCCCTGCTGCCGGACTCCGCCGGTCGCCAACTCCTCGGCGACACCTGGCCGGTGGCCGTCGACCTGCTCCCCGCGACGGGCAGCCAGTACGCGGCGATGGCCGTCGGCACCTGCGGGCTGCTTGCCCTGCGCATGCTCGACCCGCGCACCACGCTCGCCATCCAGGTCGTCTTCTCGCTCACCGCCGTGGCGTTCCTCGCGGGCGGTTACGTCGTCGGGGGCGTCCCGGGCGCCGCCTGGGGGCTGTTCCTGGGGTCGCTCTGCAAGGCCGCCGCCACCTGGATCAGGGTGGCCCGGCTCCGCCGGCGTACCGTGGCGCCCGACCGGACCGTGGCGGTAGCCGAGGACACGGTCGGCGGTCGGGCCTGAAGCGGAGGCCGCGCCTCATCCCGGAACAGTCGCTGGTCCGCGACCCGGTGATCCGGGCGAGCGTGGCCGGCCCGCCGGGAGGGGGCAGGGAAAGAGGCCCCCCATCAGCGCCGCTCCACCGCGTAGTCGAACGCTTCCCGGTGCTCGTCGACGCTTTCGACCCCGTCACGTGCGCGCAGGGCCAGGTCACGGGCCAGGCGGCGGGCAAGCTCACGCAACTCGGCGTGCGGGGTGTCCCCCTCCACGTACTCCAGGAGTTCCGTCAGGGCCCTCAGCTCGCCGATGTGCAGTGCCACGTCGACGATCTCCTGGCCGGCCGCGGTGAGGGCCCCCACCGCACGCCGCTGGGTGGCGGAGCTCCGCAAAGAGATGAACCGGCTGTTCCCGGACCACGGCTCCGTGCACTCCCCCGACGTGCCGAAGGCCCTGAGCCGCATGAGGAGGGCGTCAGGCTCGCTGCGGGGAGCGCGGTAGAAGGGCCGCTCGCCGCTCCCCGCGTTGCGGGCGTCCAGCCGCGCCTCCGAAAGGAAAACCGCGACGCGCCTGGGCTCGGGTGTCAGTCCGCCCCCCATCCAGCGGGCGGTCTCCAGCAGGGACCGGCCCGAACCCTCCGGTATGTGGAAGAAGCACCATCCGGAGACGCCGCACCAGAGCAGACCCGCGTCTCCGCCGTCCCCGAGAAGTCTTCTCCTGAAGGCGTCCGCGAACTCGACGCTCCCTTCGACATCCCCCGCGAAGTCGTCCTGGCTCGGATCGTCGAAGTCTCCGTACGCCGAGATGGAGGCCACCGGAACCTCCTCGTCGAGCAGAGTTCCGGCCACGGCCACCATGTAGCCGCCGATAGCGGCTTCGAGATCGCCCCGCAGTTGGGCTGCACAGTCTTCGGTGTACGTCACGACGATTCTCCTGGGTCACCTGCGACGGAGCATCCGCCATGATCGCCGTTGCCCGGAAAACGCCTGTTCACACGGGTCAAGATGGTTTGCTCGGGCTGCGGGCGGCACCTGGATACGCATCGAGGTCCGGGCCCGGTCGCGGGCAGGGCGACGCGCTCAGCGCCGACGCTCTTTCCGCCGCTCCCTGAACGTGGCGATCGCCAGCAGACACAGCGCGGCGATCGCCAGCTTCCCCGCCGCCTGGAGGAGCGGGCCGCGCAGCAGGATGAAGGTGTATCCGGCGATGAGAGGCGCGGCGATGGCCAGCACGCTCCCGGGGCCGGGCCCCGCCCGGGTGACCGCCAGGGCGTAGCGGCGGTCGGTGCGGGCCGACGCGTAGCCGATCAGCGCGAGGCCGCCCATCATGCCGCTCGCACCGAGATCGACCCAGAACTCGGTCCACAGCGGGGCCGAGAGGTTGGTCATCCGCAGCCCCATCCACTGCCCGACCCGGACCCCGGTGTCCTCCGGCTTCCCGCTCCACACCGCGCGCGGCACGAAGAACAGCGCGGAGCCCGACAGCTGGCGGCCGTAGGTGTGGCCCCGGGTGTCGACCCACGAGATGGTGTTGGCGAACATCACCATCTGGTCGTAGTCCTTGGTCACCAGCGGATCGAAGACCGAGGCCGACTGCACGGCCCGCTGGCCCCCCTCCTCGTACCGGAACTTGTCCGCGTACGGGAACAGCACCAGCGCCCCCACCACGCCCGTCGTCAGCACCGTCCGGTAAACCGCCGCACTGCTCGGGAACGCGGCGAACACGAACGCCACGACCACCGTCAGGAACCAGTAACGGGCATTGGAGATGGGGTTGTTCACCAGAAGGTTCAGTCCCGCCAGCGCCACCCACACCAGCACCGTCGACGGTCTGCGCCGGGCCCGGTAGGAGGTCGCCAGCCGGCGGGTGTAGAAGAGCAGTGCCAGCAGCGCCGGGACCTGGCCGAAGCCCTTGACGAACGCCGAGCCGACATTCGACCCTTCCGCGACGACCCCGCTCGCCGCGACCGTCTCGTTGATCTCCTGACGGCTGGAGAAGAAGACCGCGGGCCCGCCCAGCTTCAGCACGTAGAACGCGCTCGCCGCGAACGCCACCAGCACCAGCAGCCGCAGCCGCACCGGATGAGCGACGGCGGGCCCGCCGCCCGAGGCCCGCGCGGAGGGCGTACGGCGGCGCAGCGGACGCCGCGAGGCCAGCAGCGCCCCCAGGTCGTAGGCGGCACACCCCACCAGGACCATCGCGATGGCCGTGACCAGGTCCTGGCGCGGCCCCACCATCGGCGTCGGCGTCTGCCCGATCACCACCTGGGCGAACGGCGCCACGCCCATCGCGATGTACACGAACATCCAGAAGACGCCCTGGAGCAGCCGCCGCCGGGTGGAGAGGATCATCGTCGCCAGCCGGGCCCCCGCGTAGCAGGTCAGCACCAGCTGGAGCCAGTACGCGGTGTCCCGCACCCCGGTACCGGGCTGGGCGGCGATCACCGCGGGCAGGAAGCAGACCAGGCCCAGGATGAGCGGCACGGACACGGCCCGCGACAGCATCGACCAGACGATCGGCCGCTCGGGCGCGCCGGACGCGGGCCCCCGGGGCGGCGTGCGCGCCGATGTGTGCACCGACGTCATGCGCCCCCCCGGGATCAGTGAACCGCTGAACACTCTAACGAATCAGCCCACTTGAGGGGGGCCGATGGCTAGGCTGTGAATACATGGCCATGGTCGAGGGGAACTCTGGTGAAAATCCTGCACGTTGTCACGCTCCACACCCCGGACCACGCCTTCGGCGGTCCGACCCGGGTGGCGTTCAACCTCTCCAAGGTCCAGCGGGCGCACGGCGACGACGCACGGGTCATGGCCCTCGGTGACGGCTTCGCCGGCGGTGAACTGCCCCGCCACGTGGAGGGAGTTCCGGTCCATCTCTTCCAGGCCCGGCACCTCCTCCCGATGTTCGAGGTCAGCGGCATCACCTCCGCCAAGCTGCTCAACACCGCCCGCCGCATGATGCGCGGCGCCGACCTCGTCCACGTCCATCTGATGCGGGACCTGGTGACCCTGCCCGCCGCGCTCCTCGCACTCGCGACCCGTACGCCCCTGGTCGTCCAGACCCACGGCATGATCGACCCCACCGAGAAGAAGGTCGCCCAGCTCACCGACCTTCTCGGGGTCCGCAAGGTGCTGCGCGAGGCGGACGCCGTCCTGCACCTCACCGAGATGGAACGCGTCGACGTGAACGCCGTCGCCGCACCCGTCCCGCTCACCCGCACCGTACGGCTGGTCAACGGGGTCCGCCCGCAGGAGCGCAAGCCCGCCCGTGAGCCCGGCCGCCCGCCCACCGTGCTGTATCTGGCCCGGATTCAGGAGCGCAAGCGGCCCGAGGACTTCGTCGCCGCGATGCCGCACGTCCTCGCCCGCCACCCGGACGCCCGCTTCGTGCTGGCCGGTCCTGACACCGGCGCACTGGCCGAAACCCTCGGGCTCGCCCGGCAGCTCGGGGTGGCCGAATCCCTCGACCATGTCGGCCCGCTGGAGCACGACGAGGTTCTGGCCGCCGACCGCGAGGCCGACGTGTATGTGCTGCCCGCCATCGAGGAGCCGTTCCCGGTCTCGGTGCTGGAGGCGATGTCGGTCGGCACGCCGGTCGTCATCACCCGCACCTGCGGGCAGGCCCCCGATGTGGCGGAGGCCGGCTCGGGCCGGGTCATCGACAGCCGGGTCGGCGAGGACGCGGCCAACGCCCGCAAGGTCGCCGATGCGATCCTGGAACTGCTGGAGCCGGAGGCCGCCGAGCAGGCCGGCAAGGCCGCCTGGGAGCTGGTGAACGAGCAGTTCACCATCGAGGCCGTCACCGCCACCCTCCGGCGGACCTACGAGGACGTGGTCCGCCGGAGGCGAGGGTGAGCGGCCGACTCGTCAACGTATGGGCTTTTCGCGGGACTTGAGGGCGATCTGCCAGCGGTAGAAGCTCATCGCCAGCGCGAAGTCCAGGCCCGCCCGGCCGTCCAGGAATCCCCGCTTGTAGAGATACATGTAGGCGAAGGACACCACCGGCTTGAACGGCGCCTTGTGGAACAACTGCCCCTGACGTGACTTGACCTGGCGCACCTGCTCCTTCACCCGGGGGTGGTGCTCCAGCCACGCCTCCCAGTCGGAGTAGCGGTTGTGCCGCTCGAACCAGGCGGTGACCGGGTCGAGGTCCTGGTGCTCGATGGGGTGGCTGAGTGTGCCCACGCTCGCCGCGACCGGCTGGTAGTGGCCCTCCACCTCCCCGATCCCCGGCGCGTCCAGGTCCCCGACCTCCGGGTAGTGGCAGCGGGTCCGGTCGGTCAACGACCGCTTGCGGATGGTGTATCCGTGCCTCAGCCGCTTCCCGGAGAACCAGTAGCCGAGCGGGATGTCGTACGCGGCGGGCTTCGGCGCCTCCGGGTTCCGGAAGGTCTCCCGCAGCTCGGCCAGCAGCCCGGGGCTGAGCCGCTCGTCGCCGTCCAGGAGCAGGATCCAGTCCAGGTCGGTGCGGACGTTCTCCAGGCACCACTGCTTCTTGCGCGGGTGGCCGCCGTCCCATGTGTACGTGACCACCTCGGCCCCGCACTCCTCGGCGATCTTCGCGGTGTCGTCGGTGCTGTGGGAGTCCACCACCACGACGGCCTCGAAGTGGCCGAGCACCGATTTCACCGCCTCCGCGATGTTCAGCCCCTCGTTCTTCGTGGGGATCGCCACGGCTATCGGGAGTTTCGGCGTACCTGCGGTCATCCCGCGGCTCCTTCGGGCAGCCAGGCGTAGCAGCCTGTGGACGTGAACGTGCGGGCGGAAACGGGGATGGTGATCTTCCGGGACTTCCCGGTGTCGGAGGCGCCGGAGGCCAGCTCCTTGCCGCCCGCCCCCTCGATCTGCCAGGAGCAGTCCGTGGTGGGCGAGGCCGAGCGGTACACGCCCGGCCGGAGCTTCTTCCCGGCGTGCTTGCCGTCCGGGTAGCCGTACGCCGCCTCGTCGACCAGGGCCTGGTGCTGGGTGCAGAGCCCGGCGACCGCGTCCTTCGCGTCGGGGATCTCGCCCGTCACGATCGCGCCGACCGCGGTGTCCCGGTCGGCCTTGACGAGGTAGCGCAGCTTGTCGCAGGTCTCCTGACCGGTCTGGAGCACGGCCGCCGGGTCCATCCCCTTCGGCACCCGGTCCTTCAGGTACTCCTTCTGCTTCTTCGTGAACGTCCCCATGGCCGGGGTGATCTTGTCGGCGGGCGTCTTCGGGCCCTCGGCCGTGGCGGCCGGAGCGGACTGCCCGGTGGCCGCGGGTTCCTCGGTGGGCGGTGTGGCGGGCTCGGTGGCCGTGGTGGCGGACGGGCCGGGGGCCGGGGGGGGGGGGGCGGGGGGGGCCTCGGGGTCTCTCCCGTCCGCGGACGAGCCGCAGGCGGCCAGCGCCGCCGCCGTCAGGACGACGGCGGCGCAGGCCAGGAACGGGTTTCTCATCGCTCAGCCGTTCCTCAGGGCGTAGTGCGCACTGATCGTGGAAGCGCTCAGCGCGGTCGGGTAGATGGCGGTCTCATCGATCTGCCCGGCGAAGAAGTTGCTGGTCGGGCGGTTCGGCCAGCCGGCCAGGTTGTCCCCGCCGACCCGCCAGTACCCCGGCTGGCTCTCGTTGCCGGAGACCAGGATGTTCGACGCGCGCAGCTGCCCGTCGACGTACAGGGACATGCCCTGACCCAGCGGGCCCTGGGTGGCGACGACGTGGTGCCACTGGCCGTCGTTGTACGACCCCGAGGTGGCGACGGTACGGGCCCCGCCGCTCTGGACGCCGAACACGAGGCGCCCGTCGTTGCGCATGTAGATGTGCTTGTCGTGGCGGGTGCTGTTCTGCTGGGTCAGATTGCCGAAGCCGACGATCTTCCCGCCCCGGGTGGTGGTGGTCTTGATCCAGGTCTCGATGGTGAACCGGGCCGGCTGGGCGTGCTGCCGGTTGCTGTACGCGTACTCGTCGGTGCCGTTGAACCCGATGGCCGTCGAGGGCCCGGCGACCGCCGCCGGGGTCTGCCGGTAGGCGGGGCCGTTGCGCATGAAGCCGTTGTTCAGATTGCCGCTGCTGTCGTGGGCGAAGGTGGAGGTGCCCTCGTCCCAGCGCCAGTAGAGGCTCGCCCCGTCGGACCTGACCCGCGCCGGGTACGCCTCCGTCGCGCTCGCCACGGTGGCCGACTGGGCCGGGGACTTGGCACTGGTGTTGGTGCCGTCGCTCGCGGTGATCCGGTACGAGTGGGTCTCGCCCGGGGCGACGTCGGTGTCCGTCCAGGTCAGCTGCGGCCGGTCCCAGAAGACCGAGTAGCCGGTCGTCGTGTGGATCGGGGTGTTGGAGCCGTCCTTGTAGATCCGGTAGGTCAGCTCACCGTCGTCGGTGTCGAAGCTGGTCTGCCAGTTCACGTCGATCTGCCCGGGCGTCAGCGTGGAGAGGCTGATGTTGGGCACCCAGGGCGCGCCCGTGTCCGGGCCGTCCGCGAACCGGGTCAGACCCTGCTGCGGCTTGGTGTTGACGGTGGTGAACTCGCCGCCCACCCACATGTAGTGGCGCCCGCCGCTGCTCGTCTGGGCCATCACACGCGGCCCGACCGGCTCCCCGATCCCGTCGTTGGTGTCCGGGAACCAGGGCAGCAGCTTCGGGTCGTCGACCGCCTGGGCCAGCAGGTGCTTGCGCGGCTGGTCGGGGAACGCGCCCATGCTGGCGCAGTCGTGGGCGTGGCTGCCGCTGTACAGCACCCCGGAGTGCACCAGCACGGACTGGGTCGCGCCGAGGCAGGTGTCCCGCCAGCGCTGCTCGAAGTTGTTCAGGTTCAGCGCGATGCGCCCGTCGAACACCCCGCCGCCGGTGCCCTCGTTGCCCGTGTAGAAGCCGGTGGCGTCGGTGGTGATGTCCTGGACCGTGGAGTTGTTGTGGATGAACCCCGGGTAGGACTTGGTGAGTTGCCCGGTGGTGGCGTTGACCACCGCCAGGGCGTGGGTGTTCGTGCCGTTGATCCGGAAGAAGTCCCCGCCGAGCAGCACGTTCTGTCCGTCCGGAGTCACCTCTACGGCCCGTGCGACCTCGTCGGCGTTGGCCGTGAAGGGCAGCAGGGAGGCTCCGGTCGTGACGGCGGCGAAGTGGCTCCTGGTCTGCCCGCCGACCGTGGTGAAGTCGCCCGCCAGATAGACCGTGTCATCGGTGACGGCGAGTCCCCGCACGCTCGCCGACACCCCGATCTTGAAGGAGGTGCGGACCGTGCAGCTCTCGGTGTCGATCGCCGCGATGTTGCTCACGCCGACACCGTTGACCGCCCCGAACTGGCCGCCCGCGTACAGGGTTTCGCCGTCCGGGGAGAGGGCGAGGGACCGGACCGTCGCGGTTCCCGAGGAGATGGTGAAGGACAGCGAGCAGTCGGTGGGCGCCCCGGTCGCCGCGTCGAAGGCGGCGAAGTTCACCGCGGGCTGTTCGTTCGTGCCGGGGGTTGCGGTGGGGGGCCGCAGGGTGGAGAAGGTGCCGCCCGCGTAGACGACGCCGTCGCCGGCGGCCATCGACCAGACGATGCCGTTGGTCTGCCAGGTGGTGAGGTCGTCCGCGGTGAGGGCGACCGGTGGTGTCAGCGCCGTTGCCCCGGAGGCCCCGACCGTGGTCGCGGTCAGGACTCCGGCCAGCAGGCCGAGAGCGGCGGAGGCGGCCCGCACACGGCCGCGACCTCCGCTTCTGCGCCCCGTACTTCCGTTCATCATTCAGCTCCGAAGGTGAGATTCGAGCTGCGGCCGAAAGGCCGCGGATGCTGCCTCGCCCGACCGGCGGCGGGGACGGAGTGTCCCGCCGCCGGCCGGGGCGAGTGGGTAGGCGGGGCCGGGGCCCCGCCCGTGGCCGGCGCGTTGAGCTCCACCGAGCGGTCGGTGGAGATCGGCGGTGGCGCCGGTGATCGTCCCGGGCGCGGCGAGCGCCGGCCGGGAGTCATGGGTGGCCGCCGGCCCGGTGCGGGCGTCGGCGGTCGCACGGTCGGACCGGTCCGGTAAGGGGACGGCGGAGCGGCGGCGGAGCGGACCGCCCCGGCCGCCGGGGGAGCGTCGCACGCCCAGGAGGCGCCCGTTCACCGGTCCACCCGGACGGCGGCCCCGGACAGCTGGTCGTCCAGGCGGCGGATGTCGGCGTCGACCATGATCCGGGCCAGCTCACGGGACTTGACCTCGGGCTTCCAGCCCAGCAGCTCCTCGGCCTTGGACGCGTCACCGACCAACGCGTCGACCTCGCTGGGGCGTTCGTACTTCGGGTCGTAGCGCACGTGCTCGCGCCAGTCGAGACCCGCGTGCTCGAAGGCGTACTCCAGGAAGTCCCGGACGCTGACGCCCTCACCGGTGGCGATCACGAAATCGTCGGGGTTGTCGCACTGGAGCATGCGCCACATGGCGTCCACGTACTCCGGCGCGTACCCCCAGTCCCGGACCGCGTCCAGGTTGCCCAGGTGCAGCCGGTCCTGGAGCCCGGCCTTGATCCGGGCGACGCCCCGGGTGATCTTCCGGGTCACGAAGGTCTCGCCCCGGCGCGGCGACTCATGGTTGAAGAGGATCCCGTTCACCGCGAACATGCCGTACGCCTCGCGGTAGTTGACCGTCGCCCAGTAGGAGTAGACCTTCGCCACGCTGTACGGGCTGCGCGGGTGGAACGGGGTCTTCTCGTTCTGCGGGGGCGGGCTGGCGCCGAACATCTCGGAGGACGAGGCCTGGTAGATCCGGGTCTGAATGCCGCTGGCCCGGACCGCCTCAAGGAGCCGGACGGTGCCGAGCCCGGTGACGTCACCGGTGTAGAGCGGGGCGTCGAAAGACACCCGCACATGCGACTGCGCGCCCAGGTTGTAGACCTCGTCGGGCTGGATGTCGCGCAGCAGGTTCACCAGGGCCACACCGTCGGACAGGTCCGCGTGATGCAGGACGAAGGAGCGCTCCGGCTCCTCGGGGCCCTGGTATATGTGGTCGATCCGCTCGGTGTTGAAGCTTGAGGAACGGCGTATGAGCCCGTGCACCGTGTATCCCTTGTCGAGCAACAACTCGGCCAGATACGAACCGTCCTGGCCGGTCACTCCGGTGATGAGCGCGGTCTTCGCCACGATTCCCCCTTCTCTGCTGATCGCCTCGGCGGCGATGTTCACCGACATTTCGGAATTGGAGCGTTCTGCGGCAAACCGTCACCGCAGTCCTTTTCTGCTGGCACAATCCGAGCCATGACGACCGAACTCCCCGTCCCGGCCCAGGAATCCGCCCGTCCTCTACTGCGCCCCGGCTCCCGCATATTCGTCGCGGGACACCGCGGCCTGGGGGGGGGGCGGGGGGGGGGGCCGGCCGCCCGCGCCCCCCCCCCCGCGGGGGGGGCGGGGGGGGGCCTCAAACCCCTGGGGGGGGGGGGGGGGGGCGGCGGCTTTTCGGGGTTTCTCCGCCGGCCCCGCCCCGAGC
>NZ_JAFEUF010000024.1:0-2047 GCF_016901035.1 Streptomyces durocortorensis | reverse complement strand
CGAACCCCCCCCTTCCTCTCCCGCCCCCCGCCCCCGCTATTTGGGGGGGGGCCCCCGGGGGGGGGGGGGGGGGGGGGGGGCCCCCCCGCCCCGCCGACGACGGCCACGAGGTGGCCACCCGTGGCCGCGACCTCCTCGACCTGCGCGACGCCGCGCGGACCGAGACGTTTCTGAAGGAGGTCCGCCCGGACGCCGTGGTGCTGGCCGCCGCCAAGGTCGGCGGGATCATGGCCAACAGCACGTATCCGGTGCAGTTCCTGGAGGACAATCTGCGCATCCAGCTCAGCGTGATCGCCGGTGCGCACGCGGCGGGGGCGCGGCGGCTGCTCTTCCTCGGCTCGTCGTGCATCTACCCCCGGCTCGCGCCCCAGCCGATCCGTGAGGAGTCGCTGCTCACCGGTGAACTGGAGCCCACCAACGAGGCGTACGCCCTCGCCAAGATCGCCGGGATCGTCCAGACCCAGTCCTACCGGCGGCAGTACGGCGCGTCCTACATCAGCGCCATGCCCACCAATCTCTACGGACCGGGCGACAACTTCGACCTGGAGACCTCGCACGTCCTGCCCGCCCTGATCCGCCGCTTCCACGAGGCGCGCAGGGACGGGGCCCCCGAGGTGACCCTGTGGGGATCCGGCTCCCCGCGCCGCGAGTTCCTCCACGTCGACGACCTCGCCGCCGCCTGCGTCACCCTGCTGGAGGCCTACGACGGCGACGAACCCGTCAACATCGGCTGCGGCGAGGACCTCACCATCCGCGAACTTGCCGAGGCGGTCAGCGATGTGACGGGTTACCAGGGCCGCATCGGCTGGGACACCTCGAAGCCCGACGGGACGCCCCGCAAGCTGCTCGACGTCACCCGCCTGACCTCCCTCGGCTTCAAGCCGCAGATCCCGCTGCGCGACGGCATCGCCCACACCTACGCCTGGTGGCTCGGACAACTCCCGCCCGGACAGTGACCGTTCGCCGCCGCCGAGGCCTGGAGAGGTCTCGCGGCGGCGCACCGGTGGTGCTGCTCCTCGCATCAGCACGCCCGCCGCTCTCAGTACGCCCCGCGGCCGTCGGTGACGGCGCGCACGGTGCGGGCGAGGAGTCCCATGTCGGCGCCGACCGACCAGTTGTCCACGTACCAGAGGTCGAGCGAGACGGTCTCCTGCCAGCTCAGGTCGGAGCGGCCGCTCACCTGCCACAGGCCCGTGAGCCCCGGCTTCACGGTGAGCCGGCGGTGCTCCCGCTCGTCGTAGCGCGACGCCTCCTCCGGCAGCGGCGGCCGCGGGCCCACCAACGACATGTGACCCAGCAACACGTTGACGAGCTGAGGGAGTTCGTCGATCGACGTGCGCCGCAGCATCCGGCCGACCGGGGTCACCCGGGGATCGCTGCGCATCTTGAACAGCGGGCCGTCGACCTCGTTGGCCGCGGCGAGCCGCGCCTTGAGGTGCTCCGCGTCCGGCACCATCGTGCGGAACTTCCACATGGTGAAGGGCCGGTTGTGCTGCCCCTGCCGCACCTGACGGTGGAAGACCGGGCCCCGCGAGGAGAGCCGGACGCTCAGCGCCACGGCCAGTAACAGCGGTGCCAGGGCCAGCAGTCCGAACAGGGCGCCCGCACGGTCCAGCACGTTCTTCACCACCGCCTGCGGCCCCCCGCGCAGCGGCGGCGCGATGTGCAGCAGGGTGAGCCCGGCCGCGGTGACGGGACGCACCCGCGTCGCCGCCACGCCGGACAGCTCCGAGAGCACGGAGAGGGCGACGCCCCCGTCGTGCAGCCCCCAGCCGAGGCGGCGCAGCCGGTCGCCGGTCAGTTGGGGCCCGGGAGCCACCAGCACCAGGTCCGCCGCGTGGGCGTAGACCCCGCCGAGCACCGTGGAGACATCGTCGTCGGCCGGGCAGGACGCGAGGCGTCCCGGCATCTGCACCCCGTCCAGCTCCAGCCGGCCGGCCCCCACCGGTATGGCGGCGACGAGCGCATAGTCGTGATCCGTACGGGAGTTGAGCAGCTCGGCCGCACGGCGGGGAAGCCGGGTCCGCAGGGTGCTGCTGGTCGGTGA
>NZ_JAFEUF010000241.1 GCF_016901035.1 Streptomyces durocortorensis | reverse complement strand
GGTGGGGCGGGGGTCAGAAGGGGGATCTCTCGTTGGGCATGGTCGCGCTCCGCTTGGCCCACCAGCCGTCCAGTCCCGGCACGACGGAGGGCACCTTGACCTCGACCGTGACCGTGATGTCCCGGCCGCCGCTCTCGCCGTAGCGGAATCCGCCGCTCTCCACCCAGTCGCTGACCGCGTCGCGGGCGTTGGACTGGCCGCTGCCCCGGGCGTCGACACTGGCTGCCGTACGGGCCCCGGCCCGGGCGGCCGTGCCCGCCTGTGAGGCGGCGTACGCGGCGATGCCGAGCTGGATGGCCGCCATCGCGACGAGGAGCAGGAGGGGGAGGAAGCCGAGGTACTCCATGGCCACCTGGCCCCGGTCGCGATCGTTCTCCCGGTGCGGACGCCTCGTCATCACTGGTCCTCCCTCGGCGAGCCGGCCTTGCCGGTGATCTCCGTGTCGAGGTCGAACAGGCCCGGCACCAGCACCGGGACCTTCAACTTCACCGTGGCCTCGTACAGGCCGCTGCCGCCGCCGCAGGAGACGTCGGCGCTCTCCGACCAGGCGTCGGGCAGGTCCTTCAGCGCGCCCTGCCGGCACGCCGCCCCGGGCGCGAACTCCGCCCCGCTGCCCTTGCGCGCGCCCACGTCCGCCGCGTTGCCCGCGAGGCTGAACGTGTAGCCGATCAGGGCGCACTCCCAGAGCACCAGCATGATCAGGATGATGAAGGGGGTCATGCCCAGGAACTCGACGGCCGTCTGGCCGCGGTCCCGGTTCCGGCCCAGTCCCCCGCGGTCACGTAGGGCGGTGATCCGCCCCCGTATGCCGCTGCGTGCCGTCCTTGTGGTGGTCATCGCTCAACGTGTCCCCTCGGAGTCTCCGGGCCCGCGTCCGGAGCCGTCGCGCCGACGGCGCGGGCGTCCGATCGAGCCCCGGTCGTTCTTGAAGGCGCCGCTGTTCCGCTTGACCAGGGCGCTGCCGCTCTTCTTCGTCGTCGCGCTCTCCTTGACGATGCCCAGCTCTCCCGCCAGGCCCCAGAGCGCCTGCTTGACCGTGCTCTTGGCGTCCAGTTCGTGCAGGCGTCCGGAGTCGATGGACGCCTGGAGCTCCTTGAAGTTCGCGGGGACCGCCGCCGAGGCGACCCGGGTGCCGGTGATCTTCTGGATCAGCGGTGGCTGGATCTCGGTGTTGCGGGTGAAGCGGTTGACGAGGGTGACCGTCTCCTCCGCCTTGCGGATCTGGAGCCGTTCCCACATCCGTACGATGCGTTTCGCGCCGCGCACCGCGACCACGTCGGGCGTGGTGACCAGCAGGGCCACGTCCGCCATCTCGATGGCCGCCGCGTTGGCCCCGTTCATCTGGCCGCCGCAGTCGATGACGACGATCTCGTAGCGGGTGCGGAGCGCGCTGACGATCTGCCGGGCCGAACGGTCGCTGACCTCCTCGCCGCGTTCGCCCTCGCCGGGGGCGAGCAGCAGGGCGAGGCCGGTGGAGTGGGAGAACACCGCGTCGGACAGCACCCGGGGGGATATGTCGGTGATCAGTGCGAGGTCGACGAGCGAGCGGCGGAACTGGACGTCGAGGAACGAGGCGATGTCCCCGGTCTGGAGGTCCATGTCCACCAGTGCGACCGTGTTGCCGGACGCCTGGGCGGCCAGAGCGAGTTGGATGGCGGTGACGGTCGCGCCGACGCCCCCCTTGGCCCCGGTGACCGTGACCACCGTGCCGCCGGGGCCGGTGAAGACGTCGTTGCCGGAGGTGAGGTGGCGGCGGACGCCGGCGGACCACTGGGCGGCCGCCTGGACACGGTTGGCCAGCTCCTCGTAGCTCAGCGGCAGGGTGACCAGGCCGCGGGCGCCGGAGTCCATCGCGTTGGCGAAGAGGCTCGGGCTGGCGTCCGCGGTGATCAGGACGACGCCGACCGAGGGGAACCGCAGCGACACCTCCCGGATCAGCTCCAGGGCCGGCACCGGGCCGATCCGCTCGTGGACCAGCACCACCTCGGGCAGTTCGTCGAGCGCCTCGCCCGCGAGGCGGGCCAGGGTGTCGATGAGCTGGGTGGAGTCGCCGACCGGGGTGGCCGGTTCGGCGTCGGGCAGCTGGCTGAGCAGGGTGGTGACGGAGCGGGCCGCGTCGATGTCGCCGACGGCCGGGAGGATTCTGGTGGTCATCCCGTCCTCACTTGTCCTTGTCGAGCGTGTAGGTGCGGTCCCCCGGGCGGATGGTTCCGTCGCTGCCCGGGGCGACGAGCGCGAGGCGGACGTGCTCCGCGAAGGACTCGGCGTAGGCGACGCGCTGGGTGTCCAGCGTGTTCAGGGCGAAGGTGATCGGCACGGCCTCGGTGGCCCGGGTGCCCCGGTCGTCCGCGCTCGGGTCGAGGGCGGTGAGTTCGCCGACGTCCAGCACCTTGGCGTTGGAGACGATGACCTTGGACTGGGCTGCGGCGCCGTCCTGTTCACCGGCGAACGTGGCGTAGATGTTGACCGTCGCGCCCGGCGTGATCTTGCCGGCGACTCCGGTGGAGGCGTCGATCATGATGGCGATCTCCTGCTCCCCGGCCCGCAGTTCGGGCTTGCGGACCATCATGTCCGACTGGAGCAGGGAGCCTTCGCGTAGTTCGGTGACCGCGATCTTCGACTCGACCTCCTGCAGGTCGGTCACGGCGTTCTCCGAGAGCCACCGTTTGGGCATCTTGATCTTCTCGAACTGACCGCTGTTCAGGGCCGTGTACGGAGCCACGTCGGTCTTCAGCTGGTACGCCGTCACCTCGGGTCCGACCTTCGAGTTGACGTCGCTGATCACCGAGAGCACGCCGGCGAAGGCCGCGAAGGCACACAGGACCGACAGGAGCAGGAGTATCACGCCGCGGCGCTGGCGGGAGTTCATGGTCCGGACAACCTCGTTCGAATCGGATGCGTGGAGCGGACAGCGGACAGAGTGAGCGGTGCTGTGGAACGGGCGTGTGCGGTGGAACCGGTAGGTGCGGTGGAGCGGTTACGCGCTTACATCTACGACACGTCCACCGCGGCCGGGAGAAAGCGGCGAGGTGGAGGCGCTGGACGGGACGGCGGGTGGGGAGCGGGGACGGTCGCGTCAGGGGCCCGGTGACTCGTCGGCCCCATGGTGTTGGACACCGGCGGGCAGCGCGCGGTTCTCCGAAACCGCGAGAGGAGCGGAACAGAATGCGCAACGGTCGCCGATGAGTTCCATGGCGCACCAGTGACATTTTTCCCGGCGTACGGAGGAGACCAGCTGGTAGAGCACGGAGAGGTCCGGGAGATGGGCGGCGAACTCCACCAGCTTTCCCGTACCCCACCAGCGCGGTGAGTCGGCCGGGACCGCGGTGTCGTGAATGGCCTGGACCTTCCAGGCGGGCGCAAGGGTCTCCGATACCCAGGCGGACTGCAGATTCCCTTTGGCCACCAGAAGATGCGTACCGAAATCCGGCCCCGCCAGCGGTTCGGCGGTCGGACCCACTTTCACCAGCTGCGGACGGGGGCCGGCGAGCACGGCGAACTGGGATCCGGGAACCCAGGACTTGGCGTGGCTCTTGAGGCTGACCGGCACCCGGTCGAGCCTGGCGACGGAGTTGAGGAGGGCGCCCGCGTAGATGTAGTGCGAGAGCAGCCGGGCGGCGGAGGCGACCACCCCGGGGCTGAAGTCGCAGATGGACAACTGCCGTAGCTGGCGCACCAGTACGGCGACGCCGAGGGGCGGGAGATCCACCTTGACCAGGGCGATCCGGTCACTCTCCAGCACCGAGCGGATGGAGTGCAGGCGGCGCTCGTGCGCGGGCCGGATGCCCGCGGGGTAGAGGGCGATCACATATCCGTGCTGTTCCAGCAGCAGGTGCATGTCGCCGATCGCCAGGTCCAGTGCCTGGGCCTCGGGGGCCTGGAGCAGGGCGGCGGTGGGTGTCTGCTGGTCGGTGGGCGGCAGCACCAGGTCTGCACTCGTCACTGCTATCGCGGTCGGCACGCTCTCCCCGTTTCGGCTCCGGTCGACGTGGGGACGTCGGCCGCAATCGCTCCTGCTCCGTGCTCCTGCCCCAGCACTTTAGCCACGTCTCACCAGGCAGAGAACAGTTATCGGAGACCAGTACGGCACCATGCGAACACCGTTCCAACGGAGGCCGGGTGCTAAACGGGATGAAATCGATTCCGCCCAACTCCACTATCACTGCGGAGGGTTACCGAATCCCGCGTCCGGCTTTCGATCAGGTGTCCATTCGCGCACGTCAAACTGGATTTCGGGGCGCCCGACCCCCTTTTCGTAAGGGCGTTTCCGTGACCGCCCGAAGATCTCCCGCAAGATCACTCGTGCGGGGGGCGACGTGCGGTCCCGGGGCCGCCCCCGGGCCCGGAATCCGCGGCCCCGGCACCCCCGTACGGGGGTGGGCGCGGCTCCTCGCGTCCGTCCGCACGGAGGACCTTTCACTGCCAGAGGTCTTGACAACTTGATTGGTCTGGACCAGTTTATGCGCACCGCACCGCACCGCACCGCCGTGCACCACACCACACCGCTCATCCCCGGCACCCCCCCAACTCCCCCCGGAGGCACCAGTGGAACGTTCCGCAGGCCGCAGTCACAGAAGACGCCGTCGCTCCCGGCCCGTGCTCGGTGGCACCCTCGCCGTCGTCGCGGCCGCCGCCCTGACCGTCACCGGGCTCGTCAGCACCGCCCAGGCCGCCGACGTGAACAACGCCAAGAACGCGGGCTTCGAGTCGGGCCTCGCCAACTGGACCTGCTCCGGGGGGAGCGGGGCCGCCGTCTCCAGCCCCGTGCGCAGCGGTACGTCCGCGCTGAAGGCCACCCCGGCCGGCCATGACAACGCCAGGTGTTCGCAGTCGGTCAAGGTGAAGCCCAACTCGACGTACGCGCTCAGCTCCTGGGTGCAGGGCGGTTACGCCTACCTCGGTGTGAGCGGCACCGGAACCACCGACGTCTCCACCTGGACGCCGGGCTCGTCCTCCTGGACCAAGCTCTCCACCAGCTTCAGGACAGGCGCGAACACCACCTCGGTGACCGTCTACACCCACGGCTGGTACGGGCAGGCCGCCTACTTCGCCGACGACGTCGAGGTGACCGGGCCCGACGGCGGGGGCGGCGAGGAGCCCGGACCGGTGATCCCGGCGGCCCCGGCCGGCCTCACGGCGGGTGCCACGACCACGTCCTCCGTCGCACTGTCCTGGAACGCCGTCTCCGGCGCCACGGGCTACAAGGTCTACCGGAACGGCGCGCAGGCGACCACCTCCACCGGGACCTCGGCGACCGTCACGGGCCTGACCGCCGACACCGCCTACCAGTTCTCGGTGAGCGCCACTAACGCGGCCGGCGAGTCGGTCAAGTCGGCGGCCATCAGCGCCCGTACGGCGAAGGAGGGCACGGGCCCCGGCCCCGGCCCCGCGGTGCCCAAGCACGCGGTCACCGGCTACTGGCAGAACTTCAACAACGGCGCGGCCGTCCAGAAGCTCACCGACGTCCCGGCCGACTACGACATCATCGCGGTCTCCTTCGCGGACGCCACGCCGACGCCGGGCCAGGTCACCTTCAACCTGGACACGGCCGGTCTGAACGGATACACCGACGCCCAGTTCCGGGCCGACATCAAGACCAAGCAGGCTCAGGGCAAGAACGTCATCATCTCGATCGGTGGCGAGCTGGGCACGGTCCGGGTCGACAACGACGCCTCCGCCACCGCGTTCGCCAACTCGGTGTACGCGCTGATGCAGGACTACGGCTTCAACGGGGTCGACATCGACCTGGAGAACGGTCTCAACGCCACCTACATGACGAAGGCGCTGCGCCAGCTGTCGGCAAAGGCGGGCAGCGGACTGGTCATCACGATGGCTCCGCAGACGATCGACATGCAGTCCACGTCGGGCGAGTACTTCAAGACGGCGCTCAACATCAAGGACATCCTGACCGTCGTCAACATGCAGTACTACAACAGCGGTTCGATGCTCGGCTGCGACGGCAAGGTCTACTCGCAGGGTTCGGTGGACTTCCTCACCGCGCTCGCCTGCATCCAGCTGGAGGGCGGCCTCGACCCGTCCCAGGTCGGCATCGGCGTCCCCGCCTCCACCCGCGGCGCGGGCAGCGGCTATGTCAGCCCGTCCATCGTCAACGCCGCGCTGGACTGCCTGACCAAGGGCACCAACTGCGGCTCGTTCAAGCCGTCGAAGACCTACCCGTCGCTGCGCGGCGCGATGACCTGGTCGACGAACTGGGACGCGACGGCCGGGTTCGCCTGGTCGAAGGCGGTCGGCCCGCACGTCCGCAGCCTGCCGTAACCGGTATCCCGTAACACCGACGCATCCTCAGAACCTGCAGCGCCGCCGCTCCCCCGGCGGCGCTGCGGCGTTACGTGGGCACGCGCCCGTCACCAGGGCAGATCGCGCACCTGCTGGACGCACAGCACGACGAACAGCAGCCCGGAGAGGGCGAGCATCCCGTTGCTGACCCATCCGTTGCGCCACTCCCCGGGCGTACGGGAGGAGTTGAGCAGCCAGATCAGGGTCAGGGCCAGGAACGGCATGAAGAACGCGCCGAGCACCCCGTACGCGATGACCAGGCCGAAGGGCTCGTCCAGCCAGAGCAGCGTCATCGGCGGGAAGGTCAGCCAGAGGAGGTACGCGCGGAAGGGCAGCGAGCGTTGCCGGCGCTCGGCGACGTCCGCCCCCTCGTGCTCCTCCGCCTGCTCCACCCCGGCCGCCGGGGCCCGGAACCGCTCCACGAAGTCGGCGAACATCAGGCTCACCCCGTGCCAGACCCCGATCAGCGACGAGAACGACGTGGCGAAGAAGCCGATGAGGAAGAGCTTGGCGGTGCCCGCGCCGAACCGGTCCTCCAGCACCTTGCCCAGGTCGACCAGCCCGCGGTCGCCGGAGGTGAGGGCGATCTGCGAGGCGTGCAGCAGCTCGGCGCCGACGACGAGCATCGCCACGACGAAGAGCCCGGTGGTGATGTAGGCGACCCGGTTGTCGAGCCGCATCACCTTCATCCAGGAGGAGTTGCTCCAGCCCTTGGCGTTGACCCAGTACCCGTAGGCGGCCATGGTGATCGTGCCGCCGACG
Source organism: Streptomyces durocortorensis (assembly GCF_016901035.1). Lineage (GTDB taxonomy): Bacteria > Actinomycetota > Actinomycetes > Streptomycetales > Streptomycetaceae > Streptomyces > Streptomyces durocortorensis. Next base: position 2,976 of record NZ_JAFEUF010000241.1, on the reverse strand, counting down.
CCGCCGATCAGCCCGAGGGTGTAGAGGAGCGAGCCGTCCGGGAGCACGGGCAGCAGTCCGGCGAACGAGGCCCCGACGTCCGGGACGACCCGGATGGCCACGTACACGACCACCACGAACATGATCCCGATCAGGACCGTCATGACCTTCTCGAAGACGGCGTACCGGTTGAACCAGACGAAGACCAGACCGATCAGCCCGGTCACGATGGCCCAGAACTTCAGCCCAGGACCGTCGGGGAACAGCGCCACGATGGGCAGGGCGCTGGAGGACATGGCCGTCGCCCCGTAGATGAAGCCCCAGACCACGACGTAGATCGCGAAGTAGACCGTGGTCCAGGGGCCCAGGCTGCGCCAGCCGTCGAAGAGCGTGCGGCCGGTCGCCAGGTGCCAGCGGCCTGCGGCCTCGGCGAGCGAGATCTTGACGACGCAGCCGATCACCGCCGCCCACATCAGGGTGTAGCCGAACTTGCTGCCCGCGATCAGCGTCGCGACCAGGTCGCCGGCCCCGACCCCGGTCGCCGCGACGACGATGCCGGGGCCGATGTACTTCCAGCTGGACTTACGTGGTCGGGAGGCCGGCTCCCCTGTCCCTGTGGTTGCGCTTGTCTCCGCCATGCCGATCAAGGAAGCGCAATCGGCGCGGCGGCACAAGGGGTGTGCACGGAATCGGTGGACCGGAGTCCGTCACGAGGTAACCCCAGGTAGCCTGAGGTAGCCTTAGTCCAGCACTTAGTCCACCCCCGTCGTCCTCTGGTGAGGCACCATGGAAGCAGCCCGGCAGTACAACGTCCACGAGGCCAAGACGCACTTCTCCCGGATCCTGGAGCAGGTCGCCACCGGCCAGGAGGTCGTCATCAGCAAGGCCGGCGAGCCCGTCGCCAAGGTGGTGCCCCTGCACCCGAAGGTACGGAGGACCGGGCGCGGGTCGCTGGCGGGCCGCATCCACATCGCGGACGACTTCGACGAGCTGCCCGACGACATCGCCGACGCCTTCGGGATGCGCTGATGCGCCTCCTGCTCGACACCCATGTGATCCTCTGGTGGCTGGCGGACTCCGAGGAGCTCTCCGACCAGGCCAAAGAGCTCCTGGACACCGAGCCGTCGGTACACCTCAGCGCGGTCTCCGCGTGGGAGATCGCCATCAAACAGTCCCTGGGGAAACTGGACGGTCCGGACGACCTGGCGGAGCGCGTACGCGACAGCCAGTTCACCGCGCTGCCGATCACGGCGGGGCACGGAGTGCGGGCGGGCAGGCTGCCGGCCCTGCACCGCGACCCCTTCGACCGGATACTGGTCGCCCAAGCGCAGATCGAGGGGATGACCATCGTCACCCGCGACAAGTGGATTCCCCAGTACGACGTCTCGGTCCTGGCCGTCTGACCGGGAGGACGCCAGGCGTGCGGCACGAAGGCACCGGACGCCTGGCGAGCCGAAGCCCCTAGATGACCAGGCTGAGCAGCGCCGCGACCACGAAGCCCGCGACCGAGAGCACCGTCTCCAGGACCGTCCAGGACTTCAGGGTGTCGCGCTCGCTGATGCCGAAGTACTTCGACACCATCCAGAAGCCGCCGTCGTTCACGTGCGAGGCGAAGATCGAGCCCGCCGAGATCGCCATGATGATCAGCGCGAGGTGGGCCTGGGAGAGGTCCTGGCCCTCGACGAGCGGGACCACGATCCCGGCCGTGGTGACGATCGCGACGGTGGCGGAGCCCTGGGCGACGCGCAGGACGACCGAGATCAGCCAGGCGAGCAGGATGACGGGCAGGCCCACGTCGTTGAACGTGTCGGCGAGCGCGTCCGCGATGCCGCTGCCCTTGAGGACCGCGCCGAAGATACCGCCCGCGCCGACCACCAGCAGGATGTTGCCGACCGGCTTGAGCGAGGACGTGGAGACGGACTCCAGGGACTTGCGGGACCAGCCGCGGCGGATGCCCAGCAGGTAGTAAGCGAGGAACAGCGCGATCGTCAGGGCGACGAACGGGTTGCCGAAGAACTCGATCACCGAGCGGAGCGTGGACGGGTCCAGGGCGATCGAGGAGAACGTCGCGGCGAGGATCAGGATCAGCGGGGTGCCGATGATCGCGAGGACCGTGGCGAGCGGGACCGGCTTCTCGTGCGGGGTGACGCCCGCGGCGCGCTGTTCGGCGGCGACGGCGGCCTTGGCCTCCTCGGCGGCCTCCACCATGTCCTGCGGTACGTCGACGAAGACCCGCTTGCCGATCCAGGCGGAGTAGCCCCAGGCGGCGATGACGGACGGGATGCCGACGACGACGCCCATCAGGATGACCCAGCCGAGCGACACGTTGAAGAGTCCGGCGGCGGCCACCGGCCCCGGGTGCGGCGGCAGGAACGCGTGGGTCATCGACAGGCCCGCCAGCAGCGGCATGGCGTAGAGCAGGATCGATTTTCCGGAGCGCTTGGCCGCGGCGTACACGATCGGTGCGAGGACGAAGATGCCGACGTCGAAGAAGACCGGGATGCCGAAGACGAGGCCCGTCATCCCCATGGCGAGCGGGGCGCGCTTCTCACCGAAGGCGTTCAGCAGCCGGGCGCTCAACACCTCGGCCCCGCCGGACACTTCGAGGATCGCGCCGAGCATCGTACCGAGCCCGATGATGATCGCGACATGGCCGAGGATGCCGCCCATGCCGGATTCGATGACCGAGACGGCGGCGGACTTCTGCACGGTGCCGAAGAGTTCGGTGACCGAGAGCCCGGCGCCGAGGCCGACGGCTATGGAGACCGCGAGCAGGGCGACGAACGGCTGGAGCCTGACCTTGATGATCAGGAAGAGCAGGAGGGCGATGCCCAGGGCGGCGACGGTCAGCAGACCGGCCGTGCCGTCGATCAGGAGGAGCAGACCACCGGTGTGCGGTGGTGTCTCGACCGGCGGTGGAGTGGCGGCGAGCAGCATGGGGACTCCGGTGGTGCTGGAGGGCAGGGGGGAGCGCGGCACGGCGCCCCCGGGGGGCGG
>NZ_JAFEUF010000240.1 GCF_016901035.1 Streptomyces durocortorensis | reverse complement strand
GCCCCCCGGGCGATGGCCCGCCAGCCCACCCGCCGCCCCGGCCCCGGTCGCCCAGCCCACGCCCACGCGTTCCGCCCGTCCGGCCGCGTCATCGCGTCGCCCAGCACGCAAGCGCGTTATCCCGAACATCGCCGCCGCGCCCTATCAGCATGGCCCGCTGGCCGTGCTGGACGGTGACGGTTCCGCGTACGGCGTTGACGGCATCGTGCTCGACTGCCCGGCGACCACGGTGGTGGAGCTGGTGGAGTGGACGTTGCGCGAGGCCGGCCTCGGTGCGCCGAAGCTCCACCGCAACGGCAAGGACTCCGACCCACTGATCGTCCTGACCGCCGCGGCCGCGGTGAAGCTCGGGCTGCCCGAGCGCCTGGAGGACCGCCGCGGGCTGCGCCTGGAGGAGGACCACCCGGTCGTCAAGCAGATCATCAAGGCCAAGTGGCAGCTCACCCAGCGGGGCTTCGGCCCGTGGGCCCGGATCTACCGCAAGGCCACCGGCGGCCAGCGTCAGTGCGTGCAGCTCGCGATCCTGCCCTGGGACGCCCTCGACACCCGCTCCTGGCCCGGCGTCGCCGACATGGACCCCGCCGCCATCGCCCAGGTCCTCGGCATCTACGCCCAGCGGGTGGCCACCCCGCGCGGCAGCACCGCCGTCTCCGGCCTGGAGCTGATGACCGCGCTGCGCCCGCCGACCCGCCCGGTGCGCGACGAGGAGACCGGCAACTGGGTCTCCGGCCACAACCCCGGCAGCCTCGGCACGCAGCCGATGGACCCGGCCCCGCCGGAAGGCCAGATCGAACACCCGGCCGTCTTCAACATCGGCTGGAAGGGCGGCTTCCTCAAGGAGGAAGCGTTCCAGTGGATGCGGTCCGTGGACACCCTGTCCGACGAGGAGTGCCTGCTCCCCTACGCGGTGGGCCTCGACCTCAACACGGCGTTCCTCGCGGCCGCCGCCCGGCTCAACGTCGGCCTCTCGGAGCCCGACCACTTCGTGGCCCCGAAGTTCAACCCGAAAATCCCCGGATCCTGGCTGATCGACCTGTCCCACGTGGAGATCGACGAGCGCCTGCCCTCCCCGTTCACACCGGACGGCGAGCACCCGACGGGCCCGGCCTGGTACCAGACGCACACCGTTGCCTACGCCCAGGAGCTCGGCTACAACGTCGAACCGCTGGAGGCGTACCTGCGGCGCGAGACCGGGGCGTACCTGGACCCGTGGCACGACCGGCTCAAGGCCGCCTACGTCGACACCCTCGCCGACATGGGCGTCACCAAGGACCTCACCGACGCCCAGTTCCTCGCCGCGATGGAGAACCACAAGGACGTGGACCCGGTGCTGACCGCCGTGCTCGCCGCGATCAAGGGCACCATCAAGGGCGGCATCGGGAAGCTGTTCGAGAACCCGCAGGGCAAGGGCCACAAGGACGGCGAGCCGTGGCCGGCCATGATGCGCCCGACGTGGCGCCCCGACATCCGGGCCGCCGTCATCAGCAAGGCCCGGGTCAACATGCACCGCAAGCTCGCGAACATGGCGAAGATGACCGGCATGTTCCCGCTGGCCGTGCTGTCGGACTGCGTCGTCTACCCGGCCCCCAGCGCCAGCCCGCTGGACTTCCTGCCCTACGCGGCCTCCGGCAAGCCGCAGCCCGGAGCCTTCCGCCTGGGGCCCACCCCGGGCCTGGCGAAGCTGGAGGGCGTCCAGGAGATGGCGTGGGCGGTCGACCTGATGGAAAAGGGCCTCAACCCGGCCCGCCACATCAAGGGTGACGGCCACGACGCCGTCCTGGACGAAGGGAAGTAAGACGTGGGGGAGATCGAGGACGCCATCGAGCGGGCCGACCGGGAGAGCTTCACCCGCGAGCCGCCGAAGACGCTCAAGGGCCAGATCGGCTACCTGCTCAAGCAGATGGGCAGCGCCAAGGCCGTCGCCCAGGAGCTCGGCGTCACCGCTGACTCCGTCAACCGCTACCGGCGCGGCGCCCGCAAACACGCCCGCGCCGACGTCGCCGCGAAGATCGACGACGCCGTACGCCAGCGGTGGCAGCCCATGGTGCGCAAGCGCCGGCAGAAGCAGGCCGCCGCATCTGGTGGGATCACGGTGGAGACCCGGGCCCGGTTCGGCTACACCTCGTCCGCCGGATCGACCGACGACGGCCGCTTCCGGCGCCTCACCGTGAAGCTCCCGGCCGCGTACGCGCAGCGCCTCTTCGACGCCCGCGACACCGGGGCCAGCGACCAGCAGATGCGTGAAATCATCGCCGAAGGATTTAAGGACGTGTATTTCCAGGACGGTGGCGGTCGCGCTATGGGACTGTCGGACGTGGAAATCAACGACATCGATTACCTCGATCTGGACTACTGAAATGGGGAGCGAAGCATGACCACGCCATTACCGTCCATCGCCCGTGACAAGAGCCCGCTGCTCGACGCTGATCACGACGCTGTCCGTATCGCCGACGCGTTGCGTCGCAGCCCGCACATCACCTTCGTCGCCCCGGCCGCGCCCGGCGACGAGACCGTCCGGTTCCGTGACGCCGACGGCATCGGCATCGAGCTGTCCCTGTCCGCCGTTGAGCCGGACCCCGATGCTGAGCGGGTGGCGTACGCCCATGACGCCGTCGCGGCCGCGATCGGCAACCACCCGCATTTCATCCGCGCCGTCCTGGAGCAGCCGTCCTTCGGGCTGCCCAACCTCGACGCGATCACCGCGTTCACCCGCACTGGCAACGAGTACACCCTCACCCTGACCGCCGCGTACCACCCCGACCGCGACCAGGAGCACGGCGTCCCGGCCGAGGACATCGCCTACGCCGCCGACCGGCTGCTCTCCAGCGACCCGAGCGACTCGGAACGGGCCACGGCCGAACTCCTCAACTACGTGGCCGCGACCTGGGACAGGCAGGACCTGCCGCTGCGCGAGCACGCCCAGGCTCTTGCCACCGCACTCAGCGCGGGCCTAGAGACAACTGGCAGCCGCGCTGACCAGGACTCTTGCGACGTCGACCACTACTACGGCGGGCCTTGGACCTGGGAGGGCCAGCGGGTCGGTCTCGGCGCCATGCTGTGGTTCCTGGCCGAGTTGGCTGGTGCCGGCATCGTCGGCGCGGACGCGGACGATGCCTTCTGGCGCGGCGCGTCCAACGCCCGCGGCTGGGACGTCAGGGGCAACGGGCGCCGTGTCGATGTGAAGCGCGCCTGGCATCACAAACCTGACGGCATCGGGTTCGGCGGGCCCAAGAGCGGCAGCTACAACCCCGATCTCGTCGACGACATCCTGCTCCTGCACATCGAGAGCGAGGACATCACCACCCACCACGTCTACGCCGCCGACGGGCAGGTCACCACTACTGCCACGGGACGCCCGCGCGCCGCATACCGGGTTCCGGTCGACGCCCTCAACACGTTCATGAAGAAGCGCTCCGAGGTCTACTGGTACGCCTCCCTCTCCGACCTTGCGCCCTACCTCGTGCGGGGCCAGAGCCCCGAAGACGGTCAGCCCTGACTCCCATCGGGAGGATCTCTGCCATGCCCACCACCATGAACTACCGGTGCGCGTACGGTGAGGTGACGACCCGCCGGGAGGACCAGATGAGCGCGCAGCCCGACCACGCCCCCCTCACCCCGTACGCCCCCGCGCCCGGGGCACCGGCCGAACTGCTCCGCCAACTGCGCGCCGACCGGCGCGCCGCGCAGTGGGTGCCGGCCTTCGAGCAGGAGTGGGCGGCCGCTCTGGAGGAGTCCCGCCGGACCTTCTCCCTGGGCGGGCTGTACGCGGTCCTCCAGGACTGGCAGGGCCGCCTCGCCCACGCCCCGGCCGTCGACGCATTCGTCGCCTCTGGCTACGACGACATCGACGCCATCGACATGGCGGAGCTCCGGGGAAGGCGAAAGCGCCGGTGAGCGGACAGCCGTACGCGGTCCGCTTCTCCGCACCCGCCGCGAAGGTCCTCGACACCCTGCCCGAGCACATCGAAGACACCGTGTGGGACGTCCTGAGCGCCGCCGCAGCAGACCCGTGGGGGTTCCGGCAGTGGAACGCGCAGGACCTCGAGGGCGAGGACGTGCGCTACGCGTCCGTCGGCCCGCTTTCCCTCACCTATTGGATCAACCGGCCGCTGCGCCGGCTGACCGTGCTGAACATCGTCTGGCTCGGATAGCCCCCGGTGACAACGCCACACAAGTCGTAGTCACCCATGTGCTCCCAGTTGCCGGGTGCCTGCTGGCTGACCAGCGAGCGGAACCCCAGCAGCAACCTCTCCAGGTCGTGCTGCACGACTCGGGCTGTGTCGCTCTCATGGGTCGGACGCGTCATCTGGGGCGGACTTCCTGGGGATCGCGCTTTTCCTCGTCCACGCGCTCTTGGTGGGCTGAGTGCGCCGTGAACGGGAGCGACCTCCTCGAAACGATTGAGTCGTATGCAGCACGCTGATCTGGACCGTCTGAGGGATGTCAACGGTGACGAGGCTTATCGGGTTCTGTCCGTGCGCGTGCTCTGGAAGACCAGGATGGCCACATCGTCGTCACTATTCACGGTGGCGTCTGCCGAACGGAGCAGCCGGTCGCAGACCACCGGTGGGCTGCCTGTTGCCACGCCCTCCAGTGCCCGCATCAGGGATGCGATTCCCATGTCCACGTCCTCGTTGCGGCGCTCGACCAGGCCATTGGTATAGAGGACCGCTGTGGAGCCAGGGGCGAGGCTGATCGAGCCGGACGTGTGCATCCAGCCACCCGTGCCCAAGGGTGGCCCCTGAGGTTCATCGGCACGCAGGACCGAACCGATTCCGTCACGGATCAGGATGGGCAGGTGGCCGGCCGAGGCGAAGAACAGGCGGCCCTCGTTGGAGTCGTGGACGGCATACATGCAGGTGGCAATCTGGTCGGCGTCGATCTCCGTGAGCAGGGTGTCCAGGAGTTGCAGCACCTCGTGAGGGGGCAGGTCCAGCCGGGCGTACGCCCTGACCGCTGTTCGGAGTTGGCCCATGACCGCTGCCGCCCGTACTCCGCGGCCCGTAACGTCGCCGATGACCATGGCCGTGCGGCTGCCGCCGAGGGGGATCACGTCGTACCAGTCGCCGCCAACCGCGGCCTCCGTGCCGCCCGGTTGGTACATAGCGGCGATGCGCAAGTCATCCGGCTCTGCCAACGCCTGGGGAAGCAAGGACCGCTGCAGGGTTACGGCTGTTTCACGTTGGCGGCGTTCGCTTGCGCGGAGGCGTTCGGCTGCTTCAACGTGGTCGGTGACGTCGGTCGCGAAAACCATCACCCCGTCGCCGTCAGTCACCGGGGTGCACGTGGCGGTGTAAGACCGGCCGTCGAGTGCTTTGCGGGACTTGAGCGTACGAGGCTTGCCGCTACGCAGGACCTGGTCGAAAAGGTCGAGCAAGCCCAGTTCGTTCAGCTCAGGTAGCACCTCGTAGGCAGGCTCGCCCAGAGGGCGCACTCCGAAGGCCCTCACGTAGGCGTCGTTGACGTAAGTGAGACGGTGCTCTGGCCCGTAAACAAGGGCGACGAGAGCCGGGATACGGTCGAGGATAGAGGTATTGGACGATGTCTCGCCGTCAGCCGGGGAAGGGTCCTGCTCCACACGCTGCTTAAAGGCCGCCAGTGACTGCTCGACATCTACGACCGGTCCGAGTGCGTGATGGATGGCATCCTCGGTACTACTGACCGTGTCGCGCAGGCGCGCATTGTCGTCGTCGCCGGTGCGTACGCGCCGCGGTCGACCGGTCAGGCGTTGCCGGATCGTGAGGTGGTTCGACCTGTCACTCATCGTGTCCCGCCTTCCCTCTGGTCGTCAAAGACCCCCAAGGAATCAAACTCTCCCCACAGCGGGCCCAACGTTCTACGCGCTCTGCTCAAGTGAACGCGTACTGTTGCCGCCTCGATGCCCATAATTGCCCCCGCTCGATTGGCATCGAGATCCGCCATGCAGCACAAGGCGACAGCTGCACGTTGTTGCTCACTCAACTGAGCGATTGCCGCACATACTCGACGATACGCGTCCTTGAGATCCAGGTGCGCTGCCAAATCTGGTGTGGTGGACGAGAAGTCGCAGCCCTCCAAGGGCAGGGTGTTTGGCAGGTGACGCAGAGCTGCAAGGCATTCACGCACCACGACTGTGGAAAGCCATGCAGGCCAGTTCTCCACAGGTGGGCTGTGAACATCCTTCATACGGCGCCAGCACCGGATAAAGGCTTCCTGCACCGCGTCCTGAGCCACTACGGAGTTACCGCCGCACACCACAATGCCCTTTGCGAGCATTCTCCGGTACAACGTCCGGTAGAGCTGATCGAAGGCGGGCCCGATGTTGTCACTCGCCATGCCCAGCGCTTCTCACCCTCTGCACTTGGCTGTCTGCCGGGCTTCCAGTGTGCTGTGCTCCGGGTACCCGCATGGTCCATGACAGGCCGTCCTCGTCGACGGCTTGGGCGAACCCTCCCTGTTGGTTCAGGTGTTGGAGTACAACGGCGATGGTCTTGCGTTTGCCCCGCTCTCGGATCCGGTAGGCATACGCCCGCACCACAGCAGCGGCACTCAAGCAGATCGCTGCAGGAAGCCACGCCCATACAGTGTGCATCGTCTGCTCGCCCTCCTCCGTCGGATGCCAGGAACGCCCCAGCTACCTATTGAGAGTGGAGGAGCCGCAAAAACGCTTACAGGGCGATCTCGTAGGCCGCACTCGACTGCGGCCTGTTCCAGCGGGCCGTGATCGCCCTCTCTAGCCGTACGGACACCGTCACTCAGTTGATCACCCGCCGACTCGTCGCACTCGCCCACAGCGGCCTGGCGGCGCTCGATGAGTCCACCGTGCGCACCGTGGTCCGCCAGGTGTCCGCGACGTCCGCACCGCCCCGCCTCCGCCGCCCGCCGATCCGCCGGCGGATCCCGCGCTCACAGAGCTGCGCCACGTCGTCGACGACCTCGCCGCCCACCCCACCCACCAGCTCGGGGAGCTGATGCTCGAAGTCGGCCCGGCCTACCTGTCCGACACTGCGGCCACCGACGTTCTGGCCCTGCTGTGCGAGGAGATCGGCGACGACCTGGAGAACGGCCTCGCGGCCCACCGCTACGCCTTGTCCGGCGACCGCCGCGCCCTGTACGGCACCGTCCTGTAGGCCACTCGCCCCGGTGTTCTTGTGTGGCACACAGGCCGTTTCCCCAGATGGGTGGGGTGTGCTGTGAGGTGTGTGAGCTGTGAGGCGAGGGCCTGCGCCGACGGGGTGCCGCTGCTCCTGGCCGTGCTGCTCGCGGTGGTGTGGAGCGGGCGGCTGCTCGGTGGGTAGCGGGGTGGTGCCGTGGTTGGCGGGGGTGCTGCTCGTGGTCCTGGTGGTGGTCGTCGGGCCGCGCAGCATTTGCATGGGTCAGGCGGCACACGGGTGCTGCACAGGTAGCAGGCCGGCCCCGGCCGATGCAGCACGGCCAGCTGCTGCCCGCTGCCCGAGACCCTTGTTGCAAGCCTCAGATGGCAACAGGTCGCTTTGCTGCTCCACGGCGACGGAACCGTGGATCGCGGATCTGCGATGTTATGCGCGAGATCTATGCGCGGCTGCTGCATACAACGCGGCACCCGTGCTGCTCGCTGGCCCTGCCACCTGGGGCTTTCCCCTCCAGGGGAACGATGTACCGCACGCGGTGGGACAGTCGGCGCGTGTTCTAGAGAACCAGAACAGGACGGTTCCCCTGGTGATACCGTCCCGGCGCGCTACGCCCTGTTGACCTGCGCTTTCCCCCCGTGGGGAACGATGTACGCCCCCTGACCGCCGGACGTCGCGGCGCGTGTTCTGGAGAACCAGAACAAAACGGTTCCCCTAGTGATACCGACTCTGGCCCGCCACTCGCCTTCCGGGACGGGTGTGCGGGCTCGCGGACATGCGAACGGCGCCGCAGCCTGGGGTGGCGGCGCCATGGCGCCAGGAAGAGCTTTGGAGGGCTGCTCAGGCGCTTTGCGCGAGGTTGGCGACCTGGGCGGCGAAGCGAGTCCGGCGCTGCTCGGTGAAGTCCTCTGCAGGCGTCGTGTTGATCTCGGGCACCGCCATGGCGGTACGGGCGACCCGGCCGCCGGTGAGGACGGGGTGGATCTGGTAGTAGCCGCGGCGCAGGAGCCAGGCTAGGCCGGCCTCCCGCAGCTCCTTGAAGCCGCGGTTCACCGCGGGCTTCCCTGCTCCAAGTTCGGCGGCCATCTCGGCCTGGCTGATGTCCACGGCACCGCTGTCCGGGTCCTGGAGGGCCAGGAGGACATCGAGCACACGCCGGGCGGTCAGAGAGATGTCCACGAGGGCGAGCATCCGCAGAGCGTCGCGGGTGAGCGTGATGGGCTCGTCGGACGGGGGGCCAGGTACGTAAGTGGTGCTCACGAGGGCCTCCTGATCGGTTTCGTCTGCCTCTGAGGATATGCCCGGCCGCGTCACGCGCTCGCCTGACGGAACGCCTGGCGTCGGCGCGGCAGCGCCACGACCTTCTCGCGACGGCGGGCCGTCTGGGCTTCCTTCTTCGCCTGCGCCCGCGCCGCGCGCCATTCAGCGGGGTACTCCGGGGACGGGATGATGCAGGCCGGGCCCTTCGCGGCGTTCCACTCCTTCTGCCACTGCTCCTGCTCGGCAGAGGTGCCGGCCACGGTCAACCACGGGTTCAGCTGGAGCACGCCGGGCTTCGCGGTACGCATCCAGCCGATGTGGTGGAAGAACTGCGACGGCTCGCTGACCGAGGCCGCGGACAGGGTGCACAGCTGCTGGAGATCGCGCTGGTTGATCCGGACGTACCCGCGCGGCGCCTTCGTCCGGTCCACACCGTGGTAGCCCGGGTCCTGTGCGGCCACGAGCTTGCACCACACCTGGAACCAGCTGCCCGGCATCTTCATGCTGCCCAGCACGTCCATCAGCAGCCGGGCATCCAGGACGTACCCCTTCAGCTGCGCGCTGACCGCGAACTCACGGCCCTTGATCTTCTCAACGCTGACGACCATGCCGCCCTTGCCGTCCGACCGGGCGACAACACGCTGGCCGGGCCGAACGATTGGCAGCTGCTCCATCAGAAGGTCCTCCAGGAAGATCATCGAGCTGTGGGCCGAACGGTACCACTAGGGGAACCGTCTTGTTTCAGAGGACTAGAACAAACCCCGTCCCGGACAGCTCGCTGCGCCCCGGCGACTCGCCCGAGGTGTGTTCTAGATCTCCAGAACACACCCGACCCTCTTTGTTCTGGAGATCTAGAACACACCGATTGGCGTTTGCCCAGTTCAGAGCGCTTTTCGAGCGTGCGCACTCTTAGGTGTTTGTAGTACGCCAACCCACCCCAAGCTGAGGCCGCCGACGCATCGGCCACAGGCGGGCAGCAGCGGGCAAGCCGGGCGTGTCGCGCGGCGCCTCGTGGGTGACCGGTGCGGACCGTAGGCGACAGCAGCGGCTCTGAGTCTCGGGTGGTACCGGCCGTGACGATTAGGACCAAGGAAGCGTGGCTGGTGCCGGTGGGCGGTTCCGCCGTCCGGCCTGGCGGCCGATCGGCTCCGGTACCTCCGCACATCGAATTAAACCGATACCATATCGGAGCGTCCTTTCCCGTGGCTAAGCTATTTTGGTCCGCGCAATTATGAATTCAGTCGGTAGTTTATGACTGGGGCGGGGGTGATGCTGCAGCGACCCAAACACTACACAGCTTGGGTACGTGATGCAGCATCCCCGCCGCGCGTTCGTTCCCTCGGGGGGAGTCTCGTCGGATTCCGCCCCACAGTGACCGGTCGGCCTGTATGCTGGCGGGGTATTGGTGAACGTGAACGGGCAAGCTCGGGAGTGGGGGAGGGGTCAGGGTGGGGCGCAGCGGAACCCGTCACCGCGGCGAGGCCGGCACCCATGCGACCCGACGATCCGTCACAGTCGTGGCGGGGATGGTGGCTGGAATTCCCAAGCCCTACACAGTCCCGCGCGTGATGCGCCTCTCCTCGTAGGCAGCCTCGGTGATCGCGCTTGCGCGGTCGCCTTCAATTCGCGCTTGCGCGAATTGCATTCCGTTCGGAATTCCGTTTACGGAATTCCATTCCCCCGCTTGCGGGGGAATTCGAATTGCGCTTGCGCAATTCGCGCTCTACGGGGCGGCTTGCCGCCCCGTATCC
>NZ_JAFEUF010000239.1:5291-10167 GCF_016901035.1 Streptomyces durocortorensis | reverse complement strand
GGGTTGGGTTATTTCTCCTGGTTCTTTAAGTAGTTGATGTCGTGCGGCAGTGAGTCGCGCCGACGCACGATCCGGTGGGGGCCTACGGGGGACGTACCGGGTCGCGGCGGCGCACGACCCGGTGACGGCCCGGGGCAGGCCCCTGCGAGCATGCGTGTATGAAAATCTCTGCGGTGCTCTTCGACGTGGACGGGGTCCTGCTGGACTCGGCGGGCGCGCACCGCAGGGTCTGGGACGCATGGTCGGCGGCGCGGGGCCTGGATCCGGAGAAGGTGTGGGAGCTGACGTTCGGGCGGCGTCCCGAGGACACGGTCAGGGACGTGGCCGTCCATCTGGACCCGGCGGCCGAACGCAAGACGCTCGACCGTCTGCTGGCCGAGGAGATGGGCGGCATCCAGCCGGTCGAGGGCGCTCCCGCCCTCCTGGAGTCGTTGTGCGGGAGCCCGTGGGCCATCGTGACCGCGGCCCCCCGGGACTTCGTGCGGGCCAGGTTCGCCGCGAAGGGCCTGCCTCTCCCCGCCGTACAGGTCTACGCCGGCGACGTACAGCACGCGAAGCCCGCCCCGGACTGCTTCGCCTTGGCCGCATCCCGGCTCGGGGTTCCGGCATCGGAGTGCCTGGTCGTGGAGGACGCACCCGCAGGCATCCAGGCGGCGGTGGGGGCCGGGTGCATCGCCGTCGGCCTGACGACGACGCACACGGAAGACGCGCTGGGGCAGGCGCACATGTGCGTCCCGTCGCTGGCGGACGTACGGAGTCTGCTGACCGCCCACGGGTTCGGGGCCGACCGCTCGTGAGGTGAGGCACGGGTGCTGGCCCCACCATTCGAGGAGACGGCGGCGAGTGACAGGGCCGCCGGGCTCCAGCCGTCGACCGGTTGAGGCCGGTGTGGTCCAGCACGCGCCACGAACGTAGTGCCACGGGATTCAGGTTTCACCGACTCCAGGAGATGGCGTAGAACTTGACGCGTTCGTCCTCGCCGACCTGTCGCATACCGGCCGCTCTCATCACCTGCTGCGACGCCGTGTTGTCGTGGTCGGCGTCGCCCTTCACCGAGGCGGCACCCTCGGCCCGCGCGAGGGACAGCAGGGCGCGCAGCGCTTCGGAGGCGTAACCCTTGCCCCGGGCCGACGGGACGAGGCCGTAGCCGATCGTGACGTTGCCGTGTTCGTCCGGCGGGCGGTGGAAGCCCACGCCCCCGATCGCCCGGTGGTCCGAGCGGCGGCGGATCACGTACGGGCCGAACGGCTGTGGATCGCCGGTGGACGCGAAGTGTTCCAGGAAGCGCTTGGCCACGGACACATCGCCCTCGGTCGGGAAGCCGGGTTCCCAGCGCGCCTCGGCGTCCGGCCGGCCCGCCGCCATCTGCTCGGCCTCGTCCACGGATATCGGGTGGAGCACGAGGCGTTCGGTCATCAGGTCTCCCATGGCAGGGAGGTGTATCACGGGGTCCGGGCGGGGTGCGCGTGGATTTCGGGGTGCCACCCCGCGGCCCGGGGCGAGGGCACGGGTCGGCTACTTCAGGGACTTCTGCGTCGGGACCACCACTCCGTACAGGTCCTGGATCGTGGCGAGCGCCGAGGCATGCAGCTGCTCGGACGGGATGCCGTTCGGGTTGCCGGTCAGCGGCAGCGGGCGGGTCGCGCAGGCGTCGGCGACGACGGTGGGGCGGTTGCCGCGCAGGAACGCGCCCTGGGCCGTGAACGCCACGCACATGTGCGTCATCCAGCCCGCGATGATCACGTCCTGGCCTGCGGGAACGTGCTCGCCGAGGTCGGTGTCGTCGAAGGCGTTCGGGGCCTGCTTGACGACGACGGGCTCTCCTTCGGCCGGAGTGACCGCCGGGTGGGCTGATCCCCGACCCGGGCCGGGCCGGGGTCTCCGCCCGGCCGGGCTGAGGGCCACCCCGGCCGCGCCGAGCGCCGTCAGGAGTACGAGGCCTTGAGGGTCTTCACCGTGCCCGAGGGCAGGGCGAAGGACGCCGAGGCGAAGCCCTCGAAGGCGCCGCCGGGGCCGACCAGCGTGCGCGAGACGGTGGCCGACCAGTTGGCGCTGCGCCGGGTGCACGAAGGGTCGCACAGGTCGCGGCTGGTGGCCGAGGTCGTGCCGTCGTTGACCGTGCCGACCCGGACCGTACGGGGCTCGATCCACTTGCTCTTCGCGGGGTGCACGGCGATCTGGCCGCGCTCCTGCAGAATCCCGCGGTGGGTGCGCTCGTGCCGTCGTACGCAGACCTCACCGGCGCCGGCGTAGGTGGCGCACTTCTCCGCGACCTGGGACCAGTTGCTCCAGGAGGCGGTCACGTCGAAGTTCCCGGCGCTGGACTCGCCCCGGACCGCGTAGCTGCCCGGGACCGTCTTCACCGAGGTCCAGGGGGACGACCAGGCGGTGGTCTGCTGCGGGCAGCCTCCGCCGCACACCTCACCGAGGCCGCCGGAGGTGGACCAGACGTAGGTGGTCGGCTTCAGCCAGTTGCCCTCGGTGGGGTCCACGGTCACGCGTCCCCGGTAACCGTTGACCGCGCCGGAGGCCGTGACCCGCTTCTGGACCTCCGCGCAGACCGAGCCGACCGGCTGGGCGTTGACGTCGTTGATGGTCTTGCAGTTCTTGTCGTGGGTCTGCCAGGTGTCCGCGGCGACGGCGACGGTCGGGGCAACGAGGGTGGTGCCGACGACGGCGGCCGTGGAGACCAGGGTCATCAGGGTGGCGGTGAGTCTGCGCACGGGATCCTCCGAAGGTGAGCGGAAAGGAGACAGGTGCTCGTAGACCGGTGCGGTGACCGGCACGGGCAGGTCTGACGACGCGGTCCGGAGCGATATTGGTTGCATGTGCGACGACTCTTTATCCGCCGTACGGGTGAGTGCCACGGAACACCGATGGGGCGGGTTCGGGACGAACTGGCGCAAGGGGATGAGATGGTGGTGTCGCATCAGTGGTGGAGGGGTGCGTGCCCAGCCGCCCTGCTCGCTCGGACGCCGCCCTGAACCTTTGCTATTGCTGCTTCGCCGAAGAGGCGGCGGTACGCGCCGGGCGTCGTCCCCAGGGCGGTACGGAACCGCCTCCGCAGGTTGACGGCCGACGACAGGCCGACCCGGGCGGCGATCGTCTCGACCGGAAGGTCGGTCCGCTCCAGCAGGGACCGGGCCGCGTCGATGCGCTGCTGGAGCAGCCACTGCCCGGGGCTGACGCCGACCTGGCCGCCGAACCGCCGGGCGAAGGTGCGCGGCGAGAGCCCGGCGTGCGCGCCCCCCCGGCCCACGGAGAGGTCCGTCCCCAGTCGGGTCAGCGCCCACTCCAGGACCGGGGCGAGGGACGCGTCCGCGCCCGGGGCCGTGCCCATGGGGGCGGGCGGGGCCGCGTACGGGAGCTGGCTGCCGTCCCGGTGCGGCGGCACCACCATGCGCCGGGCCACCTGGGAGGCGTAGGAGGAACCGAGGTCGGACCGTACGAGGTGGAGGCAGAGGTCGATGCCCGCCCCGCTGCCCGCGCTGGTCGCCACATCGCCGTGGTCGACGTAGAGCACGTCCTCGACGACGGTCACCTCGGGGAAGCTGTCTGCCAGTTGGCTGCTGCGCCGCCAGTGCGTGGTCGCGCGTCGCCCTGTCAGCAGCCCGGCCCGGGCGAGGACGAACGCGCCCGTGCAGATCGACACGATCCGCGCCCCGCGCCGGTGCGCCGCCCGCAGGGTGTCGAGGACCTCGTCCGGTACGGGCCCGCCGGGCGGCTGCCAGCCCGGCACGATCACGGTGTCCGCCGTCCGCAGGGCGTCGAGGCCGCTCTCGACGAGCAGGGCGTGGCCGATGGTGGTCCGCAGGGGGCCGGGCCGCCGTGCGCAGATCTCGAAGGTGTAGTGGGCGGGCAGATCCGGGCGGTCGCCGCCGAACACCTCGGCGGCGCAGGCGAGTTCGAAGGGGGACTGCGGCTCGTTGAGCAGCGCCACCACGTGGTGCCGGGGTCCGGATGCGGGCATGGCAGGAAAGTACCTGAGGATGTCAGGCCGGACACTCGTGCGGGGTGGCCGTCGCGCGCCACGGTGGAGCCATGAGCGAGGACACGCGAAGAGACGCGCCGAGCGCCCTGGAGACGAGCGCATCGACGACGAGCGCCCTGAAGACCGTCGTCCAGGTCGACGACGTCGAGCCGCACGAGGTGGCCCCCGGCATCTGGCGTCGGAGGCTGCCGGCCACGGCGTACGCCCGGGGCTGGCTGATCGACTTCGCGGCGGGCACGGAGTGGCCGGAGATCGACGAACACTCAACCGAGGAGCGGTACTTCGTCCTGAGCGGCGAGGTCATCGACGGCGGCGAGCGCCATGGACCGGGGGCGTACGTGGTGTTCGCGCCGGGCAGCGAACACCGCCCGCGTACGGAGACGGGGGCGCGGATGCTCGGCATTTCGCTGATGAGCGCCTGAGCGCCTGAGCGCGTGAGTGCCTGGGTCGGGGCTGCCCTGAGCGCCTGGGCCGGGCTGCCCTGACCGCCCGTCCCAATCCCCTTGCCGAGCGGCTACGAATTACTGGTGAGAGACCGCTCAGCCCCCTCGCTCGGCAGGTGTGACCCATGACCGCACGCGCACTCCTCACCCCTGACCTTCCGCCCCGCTACGCCACGCCCGACCTTCCCGGAGCGTGCGTCCCGACGGTCCCGATGCCGACCGCCTCCTTCGCCGGACGAGGGCGCGTCGCCCGCCCCGGGGGCCGTCGCGGGGGTGGCACCGGCGGCGAGCACGGCGGGGAGGGCAGCGGCGACTCCGTAACCCCCTGACCCGGCCCCGGCTCGGGCCCTCATGCGATGCGCTGCGGGCCCCCCGGGGGGGGGGGGGGGGCCGCCCCCCCCCCCCCCCCCCCCCCCCACACCCCCACAAGACCGCGAACACG
>NZ_JAFEUF010000239.1:0-5281 GCF_016901035.1 Streptomyces durocortorensis | reverse complement strand
CGCGCCGCCGGGCGGGGCGCTGGTGGGTCGGGCGGGGGGGGGGGGGGGGGGGCGGCGCCGCCCCCCCCCGCCCCCCCCCCCCCCCCCCCCCCCGCCTCCGTTCAGTGCGGGTCCGTCACCGGTTCGCGGCCAGTGAGCCGCAGTTGGTGCCGTTCTTGCCGGCCACCTCGCCGGAGATCTCACCGCGCCACGTCACGCACAGGCCGCGTGCGTCGAGGTAGACCGGCCCCGCGTACGTGGTGTAGTACCCCGTGTCCGAGACCGTCGTGGTGGGCGAGGCGAAGCCGAGCGAGGCCGTCATGTGCACGGCCTTTCCGGGCTTGGTGCGCACGGTCACCACGCAGTTCTTGCCGGTGGCGGAGTTGTAGGTCAGGAACACCGTGCCCTTGGTGCCGATCTGCGCGGAGTTCACCACGGCGTAGCCGCCGCCGCAGGCCCCGTTGTACTTCGCGGCCGCGGCGGCCTTGGTCGGCGCGGTGGCCCGGTGGGCGGTCGGCTCCGCCGCGACGGCGGCCGGTGCGAGAACCGCCGCGGCGCAGGCGGTCGCGGTGAGGGCGGCGCCGATGGCTGACACCCGTCGGATGTTGGTCATGTCGTTCCCCGGTTTCTTGATTCGGTCACTGCGCGACGCCTGGTCGGGCGCCCGGATCCCCACCCCTCGAAGTGGTGTGAGTCACACTCTGTCGGGCAGGTCGTGACGCGGAGGAGTTGTACGGTTGGCGCGCTGTTACGAAGTCATGACACAGCGGGACAAGATCACCTTTCTTGATCCATGTCCGGTGGCCGGGTGCGATGAGTTTCGCCGGCGTCCGGGGTCTCATACGGCAGGCCCGGTCATGACGCAGCGAGTGGAGGCAGCCGTGAAGAGCGACGCGAAGCGCGGGATCTGGCGCATGGTGCACGCCGAGCGTGCGGCGCTGGTCGAGGACCTCGCGGGGCTGGAGGCGGGGCGGTGGGCGACGCCGTCGCTCTGTGCGGGGTGGACCGTGCACGACGTGGCCGCCCATCTCGTGGACACCGCGCTGACGACGCGTATCGGGTTCGTCGCGGGTCTTGTGCGGGCGCGGTTCGACTTCGACCTGCAGAACGCGCGGGGTGTGGAGCGTCGGCGCGGGGCGTCGCCCGAGGAGACGCTGGAGCGGCTGCGCCGGGTGGTGTCGCGGACGACGACGCCTCCGGCCTCTCTCGACACCCGGCTGGTCGAGGAGGTCGTCCACGGCGAGGACATCCGCCGGGCGGTGGGCCTGGTCCGCTCCTATCCGCAGGAGGCGGTGGTCCGGGCGTTGCGCCTCCAGGTGCGGACCCCGGCGTCGTTCGGCGGGGCGAAGGAGGCGGTGGCGTCCGTACGGCTGACGGCGACGGACGCCGACCTGTCGATCGGGGAGGGTGCGGAGGTGGCCGGTCCCGCGCTTTCGCTGCTGCTGGCCGTGTCCGGCCGCCGGGTGGCGCTCGACGACCTGGACGGGCCGGGGGTCGGGCCGCTCGCGGGGACCGCCGCCTGAGGGGCCCCGTGGTGTCAGCCGGTGATCTCGAAGAGCTCGAACTGCTCCCACGAGCCCGTGACTTCGAGGGACCGGGCGCGCAACGCGTACTGGAGCGATCCCGTGTAGCTGTTCTCCATGGCGACGAAGCGGCCGTTCAGCGCGGACTGGAGCGCCCAGCGGTCCAGGTCCTCGTTGTAGTAGAGGGTGAACCGCTCCCAGGTGCCCGCGCCGGTCGACCGGGCGCGCAGGACGTTCTGCGAGGTGCCGGTGTAGTTGCCCTCGACCGCGACATAGAGGTTGTTCGCCAGGGACTTCAGGGCGTAGGTCCCGGTGGCCTCGTGCCATTCGAAGGCGAAGCCCTCCCAGGCACCGGTCACTTCGGCGGAACGGGCGCGCAGCACACCGGTGTTGGGCGACGCGTAGTTCTTCTCGGTGGCGGCGAACTTTCCGTTGCGGACCGACTGGACGGCGAGCTTCTCGGACTCGTCCGCCAGGGCGGAGGCGCTGCGGCCCGAGGTGCTGGGCCCCGAGGCGCTGCGGTCGAGAGCGGACGGGGCCTGGATTCTCTCGCCGGTCCCGGTGATCCGTGCCAGTTCGGCCCCGTCCACCGTCTCCCAGCCTGCGGGTACGGCGGCCGGCTGCCGGTCGTTCTGCGGGGCGGCACCGGCCGCGGGGGCGGCCAGTACGGAGGCGGTCAGCAGGGCGCTGAGGGAAAGGAGGGCGGAGGTCATGCGTCGCACAGGTCTTCCTCGCAGTTGTGTCAATGGTCCCAAGGGATTCCGCGGCGGAGGGAGAAAAGAAGGGCGCCGATGGCTTGCGTGCCTACCGGAAATCGCCTTTCCGCCGGGTGGTTCCGGTCGAATTGACCGGCCAAGTGGCTTAAGAGTAAGGGCTTTTGGCGATATTCGGCAATCCTTTTATGCGGCTTTGGTAATTCCGTGCTGCGACATATTGAATTTTCCGTTCCGCGGCATTCCGTTCACCTCGGTAATTCTCCGCGGCCGGTACGTCCCCTTCCCTGGGTGACGTGCACCCGACAGAATCCAAGGGTTACCGCCCGGTCCGACCCCCCACGGCCCTTGGAGGCACCCGCATGTCCACCCCCGCGCGCACGCCCGATTCCGCGTCCCTGTCCCGGCCCTCCCGCAGAGGCTTTCTGGCCGGTGCCCTCGCCGTGTCCGCCACCGCGATCGTGGGCACGGCGCCCGCCGTGGCCGCCACCCGGGAGAAGGCCCGGGCGGTCCGGGGGACGCAGGACTGGATGGCCGCCCTGCCCGACGGCACCGCGCTCCAGCGGCTCACGATCCCGGGCACGCACGACTCGGGCGCCCGGTTCGGCGGGCCCTGGTCGGAGTGCCAGAACACCACGATCGCCCAGCAGTTGACGAGCGGCATCCGCTTCCTCGACGTACGGTGCCGGCTCATCGACGGGTCGTTCGCGATCCACCACGGGGCGTCGTTCCAGAACATGATGTTCGGCGATGTCCTCGTCGCCTGCCGGGACTTCCTCGCCACGCGCCCGACCGAGACCGTGCTGATGCGGGTCAAGCAGGAGCACTCGTCCGCGAGCGACGCCGCGTTCCGGGCGGTCTTCGACGACTACCTGGACGTGCGCGGCTGGCGGTCGCTGTTCCGCCTCGACTCCACGCTTCCCGACCTGGGCGGGGCCCGGGGCAAGGTGGTGCTGCTCGCGGACAACGGCGGTCTGCCCGGCGTGCGTTACGGCGATTCCGCCCTCTTCGACATCCAGGACGACTACATGGCGGAGCCGTTCGCCAAGTACCCCAAGATCGAGGCCCAGTTCCGCAAGGCAGCCCAGCAGCCGGGCAAGTTCTTCATGAACTACGTCTCCACGGCCGCCCTGATGCCGCCCCGCTGGAACGCCGACCGGCTCAACCCGCAGGTGCACTCCTTCCTGGAGCGCGCGGAGACCGCCGGGTGGACCGGGCTCGGCATCGTCCCGCTGGACTACCCGAACCAGCGGTCCGGGCTGGTGGAGTCGCTGATCCGGCACAACCCGGCAGGGTGATGTGCGGGGCGGGCGGGCCGGAGCCCCGGCGCGCCCGCCCCCTCGGCCGCACCGGGCGGAATGTCAGGCGGTGCCGGACGTCAGGTTCTTCTGACCCCGCACCGCGCGCATGTCCTCGACGAACAGTTGGAAGAGGAGTCGCGTGATGTCGGTCTTGCCGATGGAGAGGCTGAACGGCTCCTTCTCCTCGGGCTTCAGGCCGATGTACCCCGCGAGCGCGCCCTCGCCGCCGGCTGCCTCCGGGAACGGGTTGTCGGCGCTCTCCCGGGTCTTCCTGATGTGGTACGGGGTTCCCTTGTCCCCGGAGATGGCCATGTAGTCCGGCGAGAAGAGGAGTTCGTGGGCGCCGGGCTTGAGCGTGAACTCCACGGTCACCTGGGTGTCCTCGTTGGTGAAGTACTCGTCGGCCTGGCCTGCGTCGCCCAGGTGGTTGCTGATCGGCATGATGCCGGCCTCGCCCTTCTCCACGGCCCCCCGGAAGCGTTTGGCGATTCCGGCGGTGTCCTCCTGGGAGGTGATCCACTCCTCGGTGAGCGATGCCAGGCCCTTCCACTCCATGATGGCGTTCGCTTCTTCCGCCATCATCGTGCGGTAGAGCTTCAGGCGGCCGGTCTCGCCCTTCTCGGCGAGTGCCTTCAGCTCCGCCAGGAGCCCGGGGCCCACCGAGGCCAGGATGTCCTCCAGCTTCCGAACGGGCGCCTTCGCCTTCTTCTTCTTGCCCTTCTGTTTCGGCGGAAGCAGCGGATGGCCCGCCGTTTCCATCTCGGCCTTCCAGTGACCTGCCCCGAGCATCTCCTGAGGATTGCCCCCCACCCGCTGCACCGCCGTCGCCGACGCCGCCACCGGAGCGGGGCGGCCGGCAGGTTCCGGCGCCCGCTGCACGTCCGTACGGGCCGGGGCGGACATCACCCGGCGCGCGTTGGCCTCGGCGGCCCGCTCGAACCGGTCGGAGGGGTCGGAGACCTTCAGCCCGCCGCCGTTGTCGGTGCCCGCGACCTGGCCCTGGCGCTGCTGGATGACGTGGGTGAGCTCATGGGCGAGGGTGTGCCGGTCCCCGCCGCCGTCGCCGATGACGACATGGCTGCCGGAGGTGTAGGCGCGGGCGCCGACCTCGGCCGCGGAGGCCTTCGCGGCGCGGTCGTCGTGGACGCGTACGTCGGAGAAGTCCGCGCCGAGACGCGACTCCATGTCCGTGCGGACGGTGTCCTCCAGGGGGCGGCCCGAGGTACGCAGCACGTCATGGACGGCGGAGCGCTGCACGGCGGGCCGCTGCGCCTCCTCATGACCGCAGCCGGCACCGTGCCGATGCCGCTCCTGATCCTGGCCTTGGCTCCGGTTCCGGCCTTGGTCCTGGCTCCGGCCTTGGTCCTGGCTCCGCTCCCGCTCCTCGACGGCGGCCCGGCGCAGCATCTGGACGGCGACGGCGTTGCCCACGGTGGCCTGGAGGGCGAGGAGCGGCTGAGACCCCGAGGGGGCCGCCCCCTGCCGGACCGTCCCCGGCTCCTTCGCGGGGACGGCGGCGACGGCCCGCTCCGGCCTGTCGCCGGAGTGCCCTGTCCTGTCCTTGCCCTGTGCCCGCACGGAGAGCCCTTCCCTTGATCAGCGACGTACCTTTCTGGATACAGGGAAGGCCCCCGAACGGCGAGGTCCCCAGGGGCAGAGACCGCCGTCCGAAGGGGCAAGGACCCCCGCACGCCGAACCGGGCGGGATCTGCGGCCCGGGGCCCGGCGAGGAACTGTGGCCCCCTGCCGCCCGCATTCAGCCCAA
>NZ_JAFEUF010000238.1:7130-10239 GCF_016901035.1 Streptomyces durocortorensis | reverse complement strand
CCCACGGGCAGGCCCTCGCCGGAGCCGGAGCCGGAGCCGGAGCCCACCGATCCGCCGGAGCCGCCCCCCTCGGCCTCGCCCGCCGCGCACCTGCGGGCGCAGGGGATGGGCGGACCGGAGAAGGTCGGGCCGCTGCGGACCCCGGAGGCATCGCCGCAGGTGGGGCCGGTGTAGCCGGGGTCACAGCGAGGGTGGTTTGCGCAAGGTGGGTGAGAGTGCGTATGGTGGTAGATCGTTTGATCCCATTGCCCGGCGCCGACACAGAAGAGCGCCGTGTGGCGCGTACTCTCCCTTGCCGTGGCTGGACCGCATTGAGGCGGTCGAAATTGCGAATCACGGAGTTATGGGCGCGTGCCGAGACTCCGGAAGGTTTCGCATTTCGCATGTCAATTTCCAGTTCTGACCGCACCGTCATGCCCGAGAACATCGACAACGCCGAGCTCGCCGAGCTGGTCGAGTCCGCTGTGACCGAGGCCCCCGCCGGTGCGACCGCCCCGGCCGTCGAGAAGACCGACGAGGCGTCCGAGGCCGCTTCGGCCCCCGAGGCTGCTGACGCCCCCGAGGCCGAGGCGTCCGACGCCCCCGCCGAGCCGACCGTCACCTTCGGCGACCTGGGCCTGCCCGAGGGCATCGTCCGCAAGCTCGCGCAGAACGGCGTCACCACCCCCTTCCCGATCCAGGCGGCGACCATCCCGGACGCCCTGGCCGGCAAGGACATCCTCGGCCGTGGCCGTACGGGCTCCGGCAAGACCCTCTCCTTCGGTCTGCCCACCCTGGCCGCGCTGGCCGGTGGCCGCACCGAGAAGAAGAAGCCCCGCGCCGTCATCCTCACGCCGACCCGTGAGCTCGCGATGCAGGTCGCGGACGCCCTCCAGCCGTACGGTGACGTGCTCGGCCTGAAGATGAAGGTCGTCTGCGGCGGTACGTCGATGGGCAACCAGATCTACGCCCTGGAGCGCGGCGTCGACGTCCTCGTCGCCACCCCGGGCCGGCTGCGCGACATCATCAACCGCGGCGCCTGCTCCCTGGAGGACGTCCAGGTCGCCGTCCTCGACGAGGCCGACCAGATGTCCGACCTGGGCTTCCTGCCCGAGGTCACCGAGCTGCTCGACCAGGTCCCGGCCGGCGGTCAGCGGATGCTCTTCTCCGCCACCATGGAGAACGAGATCGGCACGCTGGTCAAGCGTTACCTCTCCAACCCGGTCACGCACGAGGTCGACAGCGCCCAGGGCAACGTCACGACCATGTCGCACCACGTCCTCGTCGTGAAGCCGAAGGACAAGGCGCCGGTCACGGCCGCCATCGCCGCCCGCAAGGGCCGCACCATCATCTTCGTCCGCACCCAGCTGGGCGCGGACCGCATCGCCGAGCAGCTCATCGAGTCGGGCGTGAAGGCCGACGCGCTGCACGGCGGCATGACCCAGGGCGCCCGTACGCGGGTCCTGGAGGACTTCAAGAAGGGTTACGTCAACGCGCTCGTCGCGACCGACGTCGCCGCCCGCGGTATCCACGTGGACGGCATCGACCTGGTCCTGAACGTGGACCCGGCCGGGGACCACAAGGACTACCTGCACCGCTCGGGCCGTACTGCCCGCGCCGGCAAGTCCGGTGTCGTCGTCTCGCTGGCGCTCCCGCACCAGCGCCGCCAGATCTTCCGCCTGATGGAGGACGCGGGCGTCGACGCCTCGCGCCACATCGTCCAGGGCGCGGGCGTCTTCGAGCCGGAGGTCGCCGAGATCACCGGCGCCCGTTCGCTCACCGAGGTCCAGGCCGACTCCGCGAACAACGCCGCCAAGCAGGCCGAGCGCGAGGCCGCCGACCTGACGAAGCAGCTGGAGCGCGTCCAGCGCCGCGCCGTCGAGCTCCGCGAGGAGGCCGACCGCCTGGTCGCCCGTGCCGCCCGCGAGCGGGGCGACGACCCCGAGGCCGCGGTGGCCGAGGTGGCCGCCGAGGCCGAGGCCGCCCTCGTGGCAGCCGTCTCCGTCCCCGAGCAGCCGGCCGCCCGCGACGAGCAGCGCCGCGACGAGCGGGGCAACTACGAGCGCCGCGACAACCGCGGTGGCGACCGTGGCGGCTACCGCGGCAACGACCGCCGTGACGACCGCCCGTCGGGTGGTTTCCGCTCCGGTGGCAACGACCGTCGTGATGACCGTGGTGGCCGTTCCTTCGAGCGTCGTGACAACGACCGTCCGGCGTTCCGTGACCGCCGCGACGACCGCCCGTCGGGTGGTTTCCGTTCCGGTGGCAACGACCGTCGTGATGACCGTGGTGGCCGTTCCTTCGAGCGTCGTGACAACGACCGCCCGTCGTTCAACCGCGACCGCCGTGACGACCGTCCCTCGGGTGGTTTCCGTTCCGGTGGCAACGACCGTGGTGGCCGTTCCTTCGAGCGTCGTGACAACGACCGCCCGTCGTTCAACCGCGACCGCCGTGACGACCGCCCCTCCGGCGGTTTCCGCTCCGGCGGCAGCGACCGCCCGTTCAACCGTGACCGTCGCGACGACCGCCCCTCGGGCGGCTTCCGCTCCGGCGGCGGCGACCGCCCGACCGGCCGTCGTGACGACCACCGCGGCGCCAACACCGGCACCAACACCGGCTCCTTCGGCCGCCGCGACGACAAGCCGCGCTGGAAGCGCAACGGCTGACCCCCGCCCGGCCGGCCCCCGGCCGAGCAGGTCCGCCTGACAGACCGGCAGGGCCCGTACGCCACCGAACCGACTCGGTGACGTACGGGCCCTGTTGCTGTTCCCGACCACTCGCGAGCCCGCCGCTCGGGCCCCCGGAACGGGCGCGACGGGCCCAAGACCGATACCGGATCGGCTGCCGGGACCGGGCGGGCTATGCTCGGGGGGTGATGTTGCACGGGCCGTTAGCTCAATTGGTCAGAGCAGCGGACTTTTAATCCGTTGGTTGTGGGTTCGAGTCCCACACGGCCTACCGACAGCAGGGCAGGGGCAACCCTCTGAGCTGCGGTGAAGCGGGCCCCCCCCCCCCCCCGGGGGGGGGGGGGGGGGAGCGCGGCGGAAACGGGCCCGCAGCGGCCGGAGCAGGAAGTTGAGAAGCCGCCCGGCCGGGCGCGGCGGGAGTGTCGGGGGGAGGCCGCCGCCCC
>NZ_JAFEUF010000238.1:0-7120 GCF_016901035.1 Streptomyces durocortorensis | reverse complement strand
ACCTCCGCGGGCGTTGGAGGGGGGGTATTGGGTCGTGTTTGTGGGGGCTTTGGCGGTCTTCGCCGGGGGGGGGGGGGGGGCCCCCCCCGCCGCGCACCCCTTCTAAATTCCCCCCCCCCCCCGGCCCGGGGGGGGGGGCGCTTTCTCTGGATCCCCTGACGGCTCTCATCGAGGCCGACAAGGTAGTTGATCGCCCGGCGGACCGCGTCGTGCACGTCTGCGGTGGGCATCCAGGCGCCGCGGTGTTGCTTCACCAGTGGTTTGCGCAGGCTCGTGGCCCGCTTCAGCTCCACGATGTGCAGACTGCCGTCGCCGCGGATGCGAGGGATGTCGATCTCGTCGCCGGGTACCGGCCGCCGCCGTGCGGCTTCCCCGCGGGGCGATGCCGGCCGCCGCGGATCAGCCGGTGCGGACCGGTCGGTGCGGATCAGTCGGCCGCCGTGGCGAGCACCGCCGGCAGGGCCGCGAGCGCGTCGGCGACTCCGCCGGACCCGAGACCGCCGCCCTGGGCGACCTCGGCAGAGCCGCCGCCGCGGCCGCCGAGGAGCCGCTTCACCAGCTGGGAGGCGTGCAGACCAGCCGCTCGGGCCGCGTCGTTGACGGCGAGGACGAGTGCCCCGTCCTCCGTGCCGACCGCGACCGCGCCGGGCACGCCGTCGGGCACCCGGTCGCGGACGGCCAGGGCGAGCGCCCGGGCCTCCTGGGCGCTGCCGTCCACCGTGGTGGTGACGATCCGCACGCCGCCCGTCTCGCCCGCCGCGTCGGCGAGTTCGCCCGCGCGTGCCGTGGTGGCCTGCTGCTTGAGCCGGGCGTTCTCCCGGTCGGCCGCCTTGAGCCGGTCCAGCAGACCGGCGATCCGGTCGGGCAGCTCGGCGCGCGGGGCCCCGAGCTGATCGGCGATCCGCGTCACCAGGTCCCGCTCGCGGGCCAGGTAGCCGAAGCCCTCGATGCCCACGGCCGCCTCCAGTCGGCGCATGCCCGCGCCGACCGAGCCCTCGGAGGTCAGCGCGACCGTGCCGATCTGCGCCGCCCGCTCCACATGCGTACCGCCGCACAGCTCCCGGGACCAGGCCCCGCCGATCTCGACGACCCGCACCTTCTCCCCGTACGTCTCGTCGAAGAGGGCGAGCGCGCCGATCTCCTTCGCCTCGGGCAGGGTCATCCACCGCACGCCGACCGGCAGATCGCGGCGCAGGGCGCGGTTGGCGGCCTCCTCGATCTCGCTGCGGACGGTCGCGGAGAGGGCGCCGCGCCAGGGGAAGTCGAGACGCAGGTAGCCGGGCCGGTTGTAGGAACCGGCCTGGAGCGCGTTGGGGCCGAGGATCTCGCGCAGGGCGGCGTGCAGGACATGGGTGCCGGAGTGGGCCTGGCGGGCGCCGAGCCGCCACTCGGCGTCGACGGCCGCGTGCACGGTGTCGTCCGGGGCGAGTTCGCCTGCGGTGATCCGGACCTGGTGGGCGACCAGGCCGGGCAGCGGGCGCTGGACGTCGAGGACCTCGGCCTCGGCCGACGTACCGGACAGCAGCCCGGCGTCGCTGTCTTGGCCCCCGGACTCGGCGTAGAACGGCGTGCGGTCCAGGACGACCGTGACGATGTCGCCGGTACGGGCCACCGGCACCGGACCGGCCGGGCCGAGCAGCGCGAGGACACGGGACTCGGTCTCCAGGGTGTCCCAGGCCCGCCAGTCGGTCGGCCCGTGCGCGTCCAGGACCGGGCGCAGGGCGGTGGTGTCCACGGCCCCGCCGGCCTTGCGGGCGCGGGCGTCCGCGCGGGCCCGCTCGCGCTGCTCGTTCATCAGCGCGGTGAAGCCCTCGCGGTCGACCTCGACGCCCTGCTCGGCGGCCATCTCCAGGGTGAGGTCGATGGGGAAGCCGTACGTGTCGTGCAGCAGGAACGCCTGGGCGCCGGGCAGCGACCGGCCGCCGCTCTCCTTGACCCGGGCGACGGCGGTGTCCAGGACGGTGGTGCCCTGCTTGAGGGACGAGCGGAAGGCGTCCTCCTCGGCCCCGGCCTGGTCGGCGATACGGGGATAGGCGTCGGTGACCTCCGGATAGCTCGGTGCCATGCAGTCGCGGGCCACCGGCAGCAGCTCGGCCAACGCCAGGTCCTCGTAGCCCAGCAGCCGCATGGAGCGCACCGCGCGGCGCAGGATCCGGCGCAGGACGTAGCCGCGGCCCTCGTTGCCCGGGGCGGTGCCGTCGGCGAGCAGCATCAGGGCCGTACGTACGTGGTCGGCGACGACCCGCAGTCGTACGTCGGCCTCCGGGTCCGCCCCGTAGCGGACGCCGGCCAGGTCGGCGGCGCGCTGCAGGACGGGGCGGGTCTCGTCGATCTCGTAGAGGTTGTCCACGCCCTGGAGGAGGGTCGCCATCCGTTCCAGGCCCATGCCGGTGTCGATGTTGCGGCGGGGCAGCTCCCCGAGGATGGGGTAGCCGGACTTGCCGGGGCCCGGGCCGCGTTCGTACTGCATGAAGACGAGGTTCCAGAACTCCATGTACCGGTCCTCGTCGACCGCCGGACCGCCTTCTGGGCCGAGAGCCGGGCCGCGGTCGTAGTACAGCTCGGAGCAGGGCCCGCACGGCCCGGGGACGCCCATGGACCAGAAGTTGTCCTCGTCGCCCCGGTCCACGATCCGCTCGTCGGGCAGGCCCGCGACCCGCCGCCAGATACCGCGCGACTCGGTGTCGGAGTGGTGGACGGTCACCCAGATCCTGTCGGGGTCCAGCCCGTAGCCGCCCTCGCCCTGCGGACGCGTCGAGAGGTCCCAGGCGTAGGCGACGGCCTCTTCCTTGAAGTAGTCGCCGAAGGAGAAGTTGCCGTTCATCTGGAAGAACGAGCCGTGCCGGGTGGTGCGGCCGACCTCCTCGATGTCCAGCGTCCGGACGCACTTCTGCACGCTGGTGGCCCGCTCCCACAACGGGGCCGCCTCACCGGTGAAGTACGGCTTGAACGGCACCATGCCGGCGTTGACGAAGAGGAGGGTCGGGTCAGGGGTCGGCAGCGGTGCGCTGGGGACGATCGTGTGGTCCCGGGCGGCGAAGAAGTCCAGGAAGCGGCTGCGGATGTCGGCGGTACGCACAAGCGGTCCTCTCACGTTCTTCGGTCGGTCACCGGGGGGAAATCCGGGCGCGGTGCCACGCCGCTCAGGCGGCTCGGGCCACCCTCGCGGGCGCGGCGACCGGGTGTAGCGCGGCGTACTCCAACGGCGCCGACGGATCGATCGACACGTTCAGCTGCGCCGGGTCCGCGTCCGCCCGCACCAACAGGTCGCCCACGGCGGCGATCATCGCCCCGTTGTCGGTGCACAGCGTCAGCGGCGGCACCCGCAGCTCGACGCCCGCCGCCTCGCACCGCTCTTCGGCCAGAGCACGGACCCGGGAGTTCGCCGCGACCCCGCCGACCACGACCAGGGTGCGCACGTCGTACTGGCGGCAGGCGGCCAGCGCCTTGCGCGTCAGGACGTCCGCGACGGCCTCCTGGAGCGAAGCCGCCCCGTCGGCCAGCGGGATGTCCTCGCCGCGCAGGCGGTGCTGCTCGGCCCATCGGGCGGCGGCGGTCTTCAGCCCGGAGAAGGAGAACGCGTACGGGTCGTCCTTCGACCCCAGCAGCGGCCGGGGGAAGGCGACGGCGCAGGGGTTGCCCTCGCGGGCCGCCCGGTCGATGGCCGGCCCGCCCGGATAGGGGAGCCCGAAGACGCGCGCCACCTTGTCGAAGCACTCGCCCGCGGCGTCGTCCACGGTGTCGCCCAGGTGCAGGATCGGATCGCGTACGAGGTCGCGCACCAGCAGCAGCGAGGTGTGGCCGCCGGAGACGATGAGGACCATGCACGGGTCGGGCAGCGGCCCGTGCTCCAGGGTGTCGGCGGCCACGTGCCCGGCCAGGTGGTGCACTCCGTACAGCGGCACCCCCGCCGCGTACGCCAGGGACTTGGCCCCGGCCAGACCGACCTGGAGCGCCCCCGACAGACCGGGCCCCGTGGTCACCGCGACGGCGTCGACGTCCCGCACCCCGAGCCCCGCCTGCGCCAGGGCCTCCTGGACGACGGGGGTGAACGCCTGGAGGTGGGCCCGGGCGGCGATCTCCGGCACCACCCCGCCGTAACGGGCGTGCTCGTCCATGCTCGACGCCACGACATGCGCGAGCAGACGGCCGCCGGAGACGATCCCCGCCCCTGTCTCGTCACACGACGACTCGATGCCCAGCACCACCGGAGTCCGCACGGCCTCTCCTTCTAGCATATCGAGCGCTACTGCGACCCATATGTAATAAGGTACCCGGCCGCGTACGGCCAACGGCGGCCACGCGGGCTCCCCGCCGACCATGCCACGTATCCCATTTGCTGCACAGGGTGAGCACGAGGTCACTGGGCGTGATGCTGTAGTCCGTGACACCCGATGAGCGGGTGCGTGAAGTGTGGGAGTGAGACATGCGTAAAGCACTCGTCGCCTTGGCCGTGGCCGCCGCGATGGCCACGGCCGTACCCGCCTCGACCGGCGCCTGGGCCACCGGGCCGACCGACACCGCCGCCACGCGGGGAGGCGACGGGCAGGAGCGGGCCGCGAACGGCGGGCTGTCCGTCATCGGCCTGACCACGGACCAGCGGCTGGTGCGGTTCGAAACCGGAGCGCCCTCCCGGACCTGGCACCTGGGCAAGGTCAGCGGCCTCAGCAAGGACCGCAAGCTGGTCGGCATCGACTTCCGGGTGCAGAACACCAAGCTGTACGGCGTCGGCGACCGTGGCGGCGTTTACACGCTCGACACCCGCTCCGCCAAGGCCGTCAAGGTCTCCCAGCTGACCGTCGCCCTCTCCGGCACGTTCTTCGGCGTCGACTTCAACCCGGCGGCCAACCGGCTGCGCGTCATCTCCGACACCGGCCAGAACCTCCGGCACAACATCGACGACGCCGCGGCCCCGCGCACCACCATCGCCGACACCCCGCTGACCAACCCGACGACGCCGCCGTCCACGGCGCTCGGGGTGACCGGCGCCGCGTATACGAACAACGACCTCAACGCGGAGACGGCGACCTCGCTGTTCGACATCGACACGGTCAACGACCGGGTCTCCCTCCAGTCGCCCGCCAACTCCGGCACCCTCGCCCCCACCGGCAACCTCGGCGTCAACGCCGGGCCGGACGCCGGATTCGACATCTACTTCTCCCACCGGGCCCGGACCAACACCGGTTACGCCGCCCTGCGCACCGGCAGCGCCTACCGCTTCTACGAGGTCGACGTGCTCACCGGTGCGGCCACCGACCGCGGGGCGTTCCCGAAGAACCGCCAGGTCACCGACGTCGCCCTTCCGCTCAACCAGAGCTGAGCCCGGTCCCTGCCCCTTTTCGCACCGGGAGGGCCCGGGGATGACGCCCCGGCCGTCCTTGGTCAGAGGCGCGTCGGGAATGCCGTAGAGTGGTGTTCACCGACGCGGGGTGGAGCAGCTCGGTAGCTCGCTGGGCTCATAACCCAGAGGTCGCAGGTTCAAATCCTGTCCCCGCTACTGAAGATCCAGGCCCGGCCCCCCCCCCCCCGGGCCGGGCGGGGGGGGGGGGCGGCCGCCACACCGTTCATCCGCTCCTCCGCGGGGTTGACGGAGATGTACCGGAGGTCGGTGTCCAGCATGGCCAGCCCGATCGGTGCCTGGGACACCAGCTGGGCGGACAGGGCCAGGTTCCGCTCCACCCGCCGCAGCGTCGTCCGGTCGGTGGCAAGACCCAGGGCCCAGTATTCGCGCTGGTCGTCCTGGAGCCGCATGTTGCGGAACTCCACCACCCGCGTGCTGCCGTCCTTGTGCCGGACGGGAAAGACGCCTGCCCAGCTCTCGCCGTCGTCCATGACCTGGGCGAACAGCGCCAGCACCGTGTCGAGGTGTTCCTTGTCGATCAGCAGATGGCCCGCGTACTTGCCCAGGGCCTCCTCGGCGCTGTAGCCGAAAAGGATCTCGGCCTGGGGGCTCCAGAGGTCGATCCTGCCTTCGGCGTTCAGGAGGACAGCGGCCACGTTCAGCACGTCCAGCAGGCCACCGGGGTCCGACGGCGCCACAGCCGACGAGCCGGGATCGCCCTGGAAACGCTCGGTGGCACCCATGGCCCAGGCTCCTCCCGGCCCCCGCTCTGGCTGTCGTCCGCCGGTGCGGACCATGTGCCGGCAGCCATCTCCCGGCTGCTCCATTGTCCCCCTCACGATCCGGGTGGGCAGCCCAGGAGCGAGCGGCGGCGCCACGGTGCGCCTGCGGGCTCCTGGAGGTGTGTGGCGCCGGGGCCGTGCCGCACCACGCGGTCGGCGAGAAGGCCGGGGCAGATGCTGTGGTGGCGGCCACAGGTGGTGCCGCTTTCGTTTGCGCTCCAGCCGCTCACTCCAGCTCTCGCTGTCCGCCCCCTCCGCAGGACCTGCGGAACTACCGTGCGGCGCGGACGGAGGACCGTACGGGCTGAACCCGGTCTTCGGCCTCCTGCGCCGCCCGGTCCCGCGCCGCCCGCATCGCCGCCGCGGTGGCCGACGCGTCGTACTCCGGACCGACGCCGGGGACGATGATCACGTCACCGTCGAGGTGCCGGGTGCGCAGCGGCAGGATCTCCTGGTAGGCCGGGGACGCGTACCAGGCGCGGGCCTCCTCCATCCCGGGAAAGCCGATCATGACCAGCGCGTCCGGCCAGGTCCCCTCCACCACCTCCGCCTCGGCGCCATGGACCAGGAAGCGGCCTCCGTAGGGCTTCATGGTGCCCTGGACGCGCTCGATGTAGCTCAGCACCTCGTCCTCGACGGGGGCGTCGGTGGGGCGCAGGTGGGCGATGGCGTACGCGGTCATGATCCGGGTCCTCCGTGCGGTCGGGGCGGGTGGTTCCTCGGGACACCCACGATGCTGCCGGGCGGGGCGGAGACCGTCGATTACCTCGGAGGTCATGCCCGGGGGACGAGACGGGCCGACCGGGCCCGGACACGCCGAAGGCGGGGGGGCCCCCGCCCACCCCCAGCTCCCTCAGTGGGGGGCGGGTCGCGCCCGGGCGCGCATTGCGCCGCCCAGCCGGCCTAGCCCCTGGGTGCGGGCGCGGCCGGCGAGGGCGGCCTGGGCGGTGCGGGCGGCGCCGTGGCCGAGGCGGGCGAGGACGTCGCGGCCGAGGTT
>NZ_JAFEUF010000237.1 GCF_016901035.1 Streptomyces durocortorensis | reverse complement strand
GCGCCGCCCCCGTCCCCCACACCGCGTCCGCGCCGGAGACGGCGAGTCCGGCCCAGCGTGCCGCCGCCGACGCCCTGTGGACGGCGGGCGCCGCCGTGCTGGAGGCCGGCGTCGACGGGGCCGGGGCCGTAGCCCAGTCGGCCCTCCTGCGCGCCGCGCACACCGCCCGCCTCCGTCACCTGCCGCGAGCCGCGGGCGCCGCACTGTCCGTCGTCACGCTGCTGCGCGCGGCCCGCGCCGGGGATCCGTCCTACCGCACCGCCGAACTCGTCACGGCCCTGGCCGAACTCCTGGGCACCGCCCGCCGCGTGGGCACGGCGTCCGGGGCGGAGCTGGCCGCCGTCAGAGGCCGCGTGCGCCGCCCGTACAGCCCGGACGGCTCGCTGCGCCTGTACGGCCTGTTCACCGAACCCGTGGTCACCGGCTCGGGGCACGGCGGCGTCCGCACCTGGGTCGCCGGAGCCGACGGCCGCCTCTTCACGGTCGGCGACGTGGCGCCCGGCGGCGTGGGGCGCGCCCTCGGCGTGGCCGACCGGGCCGTGCGTCTGGGGGACAGCGCGCTCACCCACCGGGAGCTGGGCCGGGCCGGCCTGGCCGTTTCGGGGGCGACGGTCTCGCCGGACGGCAGACTGGGCGCCGGAAAGGGCGTCAAGGCCGTCACCGCCCGGGGCACGGCGTGGACGGAGCCCCCGCTCGCCGCCCTGTGGGAGACGCCACCGTCCGAACAGGCCGCCCGCGCCCTGCGGTCCGTCTCCCGCTACGCCGACCCGGACGGCGGCGGCAGCGACCTGCTCTTCTTGGACGTCGAACTCCTCGGCGCGGTAAGGGAGCCGGGCGGCACGTGCCTGCTCGCGCGGTGCGAGGGCGGCGTCCCCGTCCGGCTCACCGTCGCCGACGACGACCCCGCGCTGGCCCACCGCGACAACCTGGCGCTGCTGGCCGCGGCACCGGGGATCCGGCTGAGGATCATCGGCCGCTTGGCCCCCGCCCCCCACCCACGGCTCACCCTCCTCGCGTGCTCGCATCCCACCGGCGAGGGCACGGTCGACCTCGGCCTCGACCGGCTGCGCCGCGCAGACCTTCCGGACCCGGCCGCCCCCGTGCACTTCGCCCCGCCGCAGGCCGCCGGCCCCGGCGCGCAATCGCCCCTGTACCTCCTGGAGCGCCGGGTCGAACAGACGGTCCCGGCGGGTCGCGCCGCCCTCGGCATGCTGGGCGACGTCACCGCCGAGACCCGGCGGATCCGCCGAGCCGGTCTTCCCACGGCCGCCGAACTCCTCACCGCCCTGTGCGCCTCGGCGGCCCAGCGCGACCGTGACCTCTTCGGCCGACTGCTCCCCGCCGACACCGACGGCTTCGCCACCTACTGGCTGTCCGCCGCCCGCTACACGGCCGCCGTGTCCGAATCCCTGTGCTCAGCTGCCTGGAACCCGACGCACGACGGCTTGGCCGCAGTGTCACCCGACCATCGCCCGACAGGGCCGGTGCCGGATCAGGGCGAGGTACGGGACCGGTCGAGGGCGTGAGCCACGGTCACCCCTGTTTCGCGAGCGGTGAGGTAGGGGCGGACATCGTGAGCCTGAGCCCCGTTGTGTACGGAGACGTCGGTGATCCGTCGCCCGAAAGCGGGCGCCAGTTCCTTGACCAGGGCCACCGTGTCGCCGGAGTCGGTGATGTTCGTCCATGCCTTGACCGGCGTCGGCCAGCGGGCCGAGTCACTGTGCGGGGTCGGCAGGAGCCTGTCGAACACCAGCCTGCGCACCCCGAGAGGAGATCCCAGCGTGATGAGCGTCAGGTCGCGCCAGCCGGGGTGGGCGCACAGCGCTTCGTACGCCACCACGGTTCCCAGGGAATGCGCGACCACCAGTTCGGTACGGTCGGTGACCCTTCCGGCGAACTCGGCCTGAACGGCGGCCCGTACGTCAGGCTCGGTGAAGTACCGGCGTACCTGGCGGGCCGAGTGCACCATCAGGCTCTCGCTGACTCCCGCGAAGAAGGCGGAGTGGCTCAGGGCGTTGAGCGCGCGCTGGACCACGCGGGGTGTGCGCAGTCGGGCCGGCTCCTCCGAGCCGGGAACCCGCCGCTCGGCGGCGGCCGCCTCCCACCAGCCGAGCAGCAGACCTTCCTCCAGGCCCGGCTCGACATCGAAGGCCTCGAGCGGCGGCGGACCGAGGGCACGGCGCCGATGCGTTCCACGACCTCTTCGAAGCGCTTGTGGCGGGCGTGGACCGCCGCGGCCACCAGGCCTACCGGAACCACGGTGGCGGGGTCGACGCCGGAGAGGTCGAGAGCTGTTCGGTAGCCCTCGTCGGACAGGGCGACGATCCGGCCGAGGGCGGCGGCCTTGCCGCAGCCGGGGCTGCCGGTGACTATGCGGCCGCGGCCGTCGTCGTCCTCACCGCCGAGCCAGGCCACCAGCTCGCCGAGGACGCCCGCGCGGCCGCTGAAGTACGGGCCCTGCTCGGATTCGAACTCCACCCCGCGCGAGCGCGGCCCGAAGTGTTCGGCGAGGTCGCGGCCGGCGACCCGGCGCAGGATCTCCAGGCCGGTGCCCAGGGGAGGAAGTTCGGGGTGGTAGTCGACGTCGGGCAGGAACGGGGCTGGGCCGTTCCTTTCGGATCTTGCATGATGATCAGCATGAACACGGAAACCTGCGACCGGGCCGAGCTGGCCGCCCTCCGTGAGATCTGCGCGCAGCGTTCCGAGGCGTCGCCGCCGGCCGGTTGGGAGGCGGTGCGGCTCTTCGAGGCGGAGCACGGCATCACGCTGCCGGAGCCCTACCGTACGTTCGTGGCGGAGGTCTGCGACGGCCTGCGGGCCGGGCCGCCGCACTACGGTCTGCTGCCCTTCGCGCAAGCACCTTCGGATTGGGGTTCCGGCCGCCCTGAGCGCCTGCTCGCCGAGCCTTTCCCTCTCACATCGACGTGGATGTGGGAGAGCACCGAGCAGGGCGAGAAGGCGTTGTCGGAGCAGGAGCTTGAGGCCCGCATGGACGCCGTGTTCGACCACGGCTCCCTGTTGCTGGGCACCGACGGCTGCGGCATGTACTGGCACCTGGTCGTCACCGGCCCGCAGCGGGGTCATGTCTGGCTGATCGACGAGTACGGCGCGATGCCCTTCGGCACCTCACCGGGCACCTCCCCGATGCGGGGCACCCCTGGTTTCACCGGATGGGCGACCCACTGGGCCCGGGGCCGTACCTGGTTCGCCGGTCCTCCGGCAGATGATCCGGAAGAAGCGCCCTAGGCGGTTCCTCCCTGCAGTTGGCACAGTCGTGAGTTCGAGGTACGAGGCTCTCCACCGGTGCTGTCCGCGATGAGCCGACCGTGCGCTGAGCTTGTCCTGCGGTTCGCGTGGAATTCGGCGACGGTCTCGGCGCGTTTCGCGGACTTGCCGACGTCGTAGCGGAGTGCTGGGCGTCGATTTCGGGAGCCGGGCGGGCGTCCTGGCCCAGTACCGCGTCACTCAACTCGAACAACTCATCGCGGCGAGCGGTCAGACACGCATAGAACTCACCCCGGAAGCGTGACGCCTTCGCGAACGCCTCCGGCCAAGACCGGGGGTACGGGCAGACTCAATGCAATGGCCTTTGTACAGGTCAGATGCCTTACACGACACGGCATACGATCGCGGGTGGCTGTGGCGTGGCTGGTGAGATGCCAGAACCCGCCCGAAGCTCGAGAACTGTTCGAGATGCCGCTCGTGGTGACAGTTCGCGAGGGATCAGAGCCCCCCGCAGCGGTTTTCCAGGGCTGCCATGTCCCAGGCCACCGACACGCCGTCCTGTTCTGCGTCCGCGTTCTCCCAGTACGGAAGCCCCTGTTCGTCCGCAGTGAGCACGTAGTCCAGGACATCCGTGGCAGAGCCGTCGGACAGGGCCTGCGCGGCCCAGCTGAGCAGGGCTCGCAGCGAGTTGTACTGGGGAAGGTCGTCGAACCGTCCACCGTCGCCGTGGGCATGCGCACCGATGCGACCGTGCTGGTCACCCGGTGCCATCTCGACGAAGAGAGACCCCCCGGCGCCATTTCCGGCCAGAGGCAACCAGGATGAACGCCAATAGCGCAGTTCATCCAGCACATCCCGCTGTTGCGACCCGATCCACCACACGTAGTCTTTCGCGATCTCGGCCACGCCGTACAGGCGGTAGTTGCCGGGCAGCAGGCACTCCCCTGAGCCGTCATGGCGGCGCAGGGATGCCACCAGGTCCTCGGGAAACACGAGCCCGCACTGGCGTTCTGCCACGCGTACCGCGTCAGAGTCCGCAGCAGGGGGCAATGACGCGTACGCGGCCGGTGAGTACTCGCACAACCGGTTCTCGATCCACAACCACGAGCCCTCAATCGTCATGGCATCCATCGTCGCTCGCGGGACCATCCGGACACCAGACCGTCGTGACAGCTCGACACCGTAGGGGCGTAGGACCGGCATGACGATGCGAGGCCGGCGAGGGCCTCCAGAGTCTGTGCGAGTACCGTGCTTCATCCACCAACTCCGCGTGACCGCACACCCTCGGGTAGCGACAGCACCGCGGGATCGTGGTGACGGCAGCCTTGGCCTAACATGACCCACCGCCACGACATCGAGGACAGCAGCGTGACTCATCGCAGGGTGCGCACGAAGACATCCCCGATGAGGTTGTTGTCGTCGGGGACCAGGCCGGGGTAGTAGGAGTCGAAGACGGCTGTTGACTCGTCCGCGCTCAGTGCCGCGCGGCCCACGGTGACGGGTTTGCCGTCCTGACCGGGTGAGAGCAGCTCCTCGCGCCCGGTTGGCACCTCGCGCAGGATCAGACCCAGGGAGACGCGGTTGGCGTCGGCGGTGTTGAGGAGCAGCTTCGAGCCGTCCGCCGACAGGTCCGACACCAAGGTGACATCGGTGGGGGAGCGGCCGTCGTAGCGGTGAAGCGTGCCGGTGAGCAGATCGCGGACGAAGGCGTTCCACGACGTGCTGGTGTCCCCGTTGGGGTCTATGCCCGAAACCAGGTTCGTCGCCACCGAGTTGAAGGCGACCTTGGAGCCGTCGGCGCTGAGCACCGGCGCTTGCGCCGACCTGTCGGCCGGTTGCCCGTCATGGGTGACATCGGCCTGCACCGTCTTCCCAGTCACGCGGTCGTAGACCAGAATGTCCGCCTTGTCGTCGTCGGAGGGCCCCGTATAGCCGACCTGATAGGCCACCTTGCGGCCGTTGGCACTCAGGGAGATGTCCTGGCAGCCACGGGTCGTGGACGGTCCCGCCCGCCACAGCCGCTGACTTCGGCGATCCAGGAGCATGACCCTGCAGCGGGTCACCCCGTTCTCGTCGGCGGCTGTTCTGGCCACGAAGGCGAGATAGCGTCCGTTCGCGCTGAGCGGGGCCGTGCCGTAGTACGCGCGATAGCCTCCCGGGAGTGCGGGCGCGACGGGTTCGGTGCGCCCGGTGCGCAGATCCATCACGTGCACGGAGTACTTCTGGCTCGTGGCGGACCACGAGGTGAACGTCAGATGGCGACCCGACTGGGACACCCTGGGCGCCATCGTCGATTCACCTGGCACCTCCACACGCTTGAGGGGCGCACCGGGAGTCGTCCGGTAGAAGACGTTGTTGGGCATGTCCGTCCCCGGCAGCAGGTTGTTCGCCGAGGACATGAAGGCGACGACGCGCCCGTCCGCGCTGACCGTCGGATCCACCGAGTGCCGGTTCCCGCCGGTGCCATCGGGTGCGACGCTGATCCGTTCGGTGCGCGGAGCCGGGTCGCCGTTCGCCGCCTCCGTGGGAGAGGCGAGACAGGTGAGGACGGCCGCGAGGCCGACGGACATGCAGATCCCAAACGCGGGTCTCATCAGGTGGTTCCCCCTTCGGCCCGAGCACGGCCACCGCCGCCCTCCAGCCCTCGTGCCCGATGACGGGTATTGCCCCGCCACTGTTGTGCGCGGGACTCACGCGATGAAAGCGCGGAGCGCGGAGCAGGTCAATGCATCCGCAGGCGACATTGCCACCTCGCGGGCATCTTCATCTGGTCCGCGCGCTGACTCGAAGCCGCCCTTGGCACAGAATGATCGTGTGCTTCCTCCTCGACTGCTGTGGTGCGATCCTCGGCCCATTCCCCGGTTCAACCTCCAGGAACCGGTGACACTGATCGTCCGGGATCCCGGCTTCCACGAGCCGACTGACGAGGACGACTGCGCGGTGTTCTCCTACTTCTGTCAGGCGCATGACCGCTTCTACCGGCGCGAGGCTTGCGGGGAGGGGCCGCATCTCATCGCTCTGCACTGTGAGGAGCACGGGCTTGAATACATGTGGCCACAGCCACTCACGCTCATGTTCCCTGCAGGTTTTGAGCCCGCCGCTCAGCGGGGTGCAACTCAGCTGGCTGCAAGCAGAGTGGGATGCCGCCTAACTATGATCCGAAAGAGACGCCCTAGGTGAGGTCGAGGTACTGCTGGCGCTGGCCGGTTCGCCCGGTGGTGACCGCCACCGCCTCGGTGAGAGCGGCGGTGAACTTCCCGTCGCCGGCGATGTCCTTGCGCCGGGCGGAGGCGAGGAACCACAGCCCGCTGTTGGCGGACCCGCTCGGGGTTGCCGTAGACGAGTCGCTGCAGCGCGAGCGCTGTCGCCTCCGCGCTGCCGGCCCCGCCCGCGCACGTGTCGAGTACCAGCAGGAGATGGCGTAAGTCGCCGTTGCACAGGATGCGGACGAGGTCCTCGGTGGCGAGGGCGGTGGCGGCCAAGTCCTCGGGGGACGAGTCCCAGCAGAACAGATAGTGCCGTTCGGGCGGCGCGGTGACGCCGTGGCCCGCGAAGTACAGGACCACGATGTCGTCGCTCGTCAGGGCGACGTCGGTGCCCCAGAGACGAAACTTCTGCCGGATCTGATCAGCACCGTCGTACTCGCCGAGACCGGGGAGCGCCGGCTCGTACCCGAAGTCGCCGAAGAGCCGGGCAGCGGCCTGCTTGTCGGTCTGGACGAACTCCAACTGAACTCCAACTGTTCTGCGGCGGGCAGATGTTGGTAGCGGTTGCTGCCCAGCGCGATGAAGAACCGCCGTTCCATCGGTCCGCCCCCCGCCGTGCTGTGCCGCACGGCGCTGCTCGCACTTTGTGGACTGCGGGGGACGACCTGGCTGACCTCGAACACACGCCCAGGGGTGCTGTCCGGCGGATCACGGCACTGTACGGCCGGCCCGGGCGGATGGCGGCCTTCTCCGCGGCGGCGAGGGAGCGCCTCCGGGGGAGTGGCCGGTCGACCTGAGAACATCCGGCTGAGCCCCGGGAGCGCTCCGGCATGACCCCGGGTAACGTCGGACGCGGCTGAGGAAGGTGTGGCCATGGTGCAGGATCGCGGGGAGCAGACGGTTCAGCGGATCGTCGAGGCCGCCGGAATCGTGATCGACCGGGAAGGGTACGCCGGTGCGACGATCCCGGCGATCCAACGCCTGGCGAACGTCTCCCGCAGTGGCTTCTACCACCATTTCGCGTCGAAGGAGGACCTCGGCGACGCGATCCTGGCCCGCCAGCACGCGTACTTCCATCAGGTCTCCGAGCAGATGGCGGCGGGCCCGGCCCCGGAGCTCTGGCTCCAGGCCCTGGTGGACATCAGCCATCACTACACCGCGGGCCTCCTGGAGGACCCCGTTCTGCGCGCGGCTGTGCGGCTGTCGATCGAGCCGGGCCCGTACCAGACCGCCGAGAGCTATGCCGGTTCGCTGGGCGCCGTGACCGGCGCTCTCGAATCCGCGCGCGAAGCCGACGAGATCCAGGACCACGTCGAGCCCGTGGAAGCCGCCCGGACACTCGTCGGCTGCTACAGCGGCGTACAGATGCTGTCCCTCGCCCTGGCCGAGCGGGACGCCCTGCACCAGCAGGTCAGCGCGATGTGGGCGCTCGTGATGCCCGGCATCGCCCGCCCGGACGCCTTCACCCGGCTGCGCCTGGGGCCGCCGCGCTCCATGGGCACGGCCCGGCCACGGTGATCCGGCGCCTCGGCAGGACCTCCTGGCCCCGCCCCGGCGCCCGTCACCGGCAGCGGGCGCCGAACCCGTTGGCCGAGAGGCCCTCGCAGAACGATTCCCTGGCCGCTCCGTACCGGGAGAGCCTGCCGTCCACGAACCAGGTGGTGTCCGGTGCGAAGCCGAAGCTTCCGTCATCGATGCCGTCCCAGCCGTAGCGGAAGGCCAGGTTGCCGACGGCTTCCGCGCCACCATGGAAGCGGCCGAACTGCCGGTGCCCGAAGGGCGGGTGTGCCGTACGGGGAGTTCAACGACGCCTCGGGCAAGGCCCAGTTGGTGCGGCCGCTCGACTCCCTGGACGGATCGGGACAGGAGCCGCCCACGGCGGTCTTCGCCGCCAGCGACCTCCAGGCGCTCGGCACCTTCGAGGCGCTGCGCGAACGCGGCCGCGCCATCCCCGGCGACATGAGCATCGTCGGTTTCGACGACCTCCCGGTCGCCCGCTGGACCCACCCCCCCCGCTCACCACCGTCCGGCAGCCCCTGCTGGACATGGCCTCCGTGGCGGCCAACGCGCTGCTGCGGATCATCGACGGCGAGCCGGCGGACCAGTTCCGGCTGGAGCTGGCGACCCAGCTGGTCGTCCGGGGCAGCACGGCGCCCCCGGCCTGACGGGCGGGAGCGCATCGCCTCCGGAATCCCTCGTACGCGGAGTGCGCCCGTGTACGAGGGCGTCGGCGGGTCAGTCCTGCGGACGCAGGAGCCCGCGCTCGTAGGCCTTGACCAGCCGCTGCGGAACCTGGTGGACGGTTCCGTCGACCGTGACGGGCACGAGCTGAGGCGTCGTGGCCTTCCACTGGGCGCGGCGGTGACGGGTGTTGCTGCGGGACATTTTCCGCTTGGGGACTGCCATGAGGGACCACCTTCGTAGCTGGCCTCGAACGCTATATGAAAATGATAGTCAATACCAAATGCGGCTGCGACGGGGCGGTGGCTGGGGTGGGGGCGCGTACGGCCCCGGCCGCCCCTTGCCGCGACCGCCCATCGCATAGGCTCGGCGACGATATGAAGAGCATCCTCACTCCGCTGGGGCCCAAGGCCGACAAGGACACCGTGCGACGGCACAATCTGAGCCTGGTACTGCGCGCCGTGCGGGACGAGGGCGAGCGCGGCGACGCCACGCGCGCCGGGGTGGCCGCCCGGGTCGGGCTGACCCGGGCCGCGGTGTCCTCGCTCGTCGAGCAGCTGATGGACAGCGGGTTCCTCACCGAGTCGGGCAAGACGTTCAGCGGTCAGGCCGGGCGCCCCGGAACCGCGCTCAAGGTGGCCCGCACCGGTCCCGCCGGGCTCGGTGTGGAGATCAACATCGACTACGTCTCGGTCTGCGTGGTGGATC
This sequence comes from Streptomyces durocortorensis, assembly GCF_016901035.1. Taxonomy (GTDB): domain Bacteria; phylum Actinomycetota; class Actinomycetes; order Streptomycetales; family Streptomycetaceae; genus Streptomyces; species Streptomyces durocortorensis. The sequence goes on along the minus strand of NZ_JAFEUF010000237.1, from coordinate 924 downwards.
TGGCGGGCACCGGCCGGGTCCGGCAGACCGAGCACCTCGACAACCGGGGCGCGCCCGCCGAGGAGGCCCTGTCCCGGGCGGCCCGGATCGCCGCGCGGACCCTGGAGTCGGCGTACGAGCAGGAGTTGCGCCCGGTGGGCGCGGCGCTGGCGCTGCCGGGTCTCGTCTCCGGCGGGTCGGTGCGGCAGGCCCCCAACCTCGGCTGGAACGAGGTCCCGGCGCAGGAGCTGTTCGCCGACGCGCTGGCCGCCCTGCGCCCGGGCCGCCCGGCGCTGCCGGTCGCCTCGGAGAACGAGGCGAATCTCGCGGCGCTGGCCGAGCTGTGGTTCGGCGGGCTCGGGGAGGTGCGCAGCTTCCTCTATCTGACCGGGGAGATCGGGGTCGGCGGGGCGCTGGTCCTGAACGGCGAACTGCTGCGCGGGGCGCACGGGTTCGCGGGGGAGATCGGCCATGTGGCGGTGGATCCGGCGGGTCCGGAGTGCCGGTGCGGATCGCGGGGGTGCCTGGAGCAGTACGCCGGACAGGCGGCGCTGCTGCGCGCGGCGGGGATCGAGGGTCTCGGCGGCGCCTCGGGCGTGCTGGAGCTGGAGCGGCGCGCGGGGGCGAGGGATCCGCGTGCGGTGGCCGCGATCGGTGAGGCGGGGCGGATGCTGGGCCGGGTGCTGTCGGGGGCGGTGAACCTGGTCGACCCGGACGCGGCGGTGCGCGGCGGGATCTACCGGGGCCTGATGCCGTGGCTCGCGCCGCCGGCCGACGAGGAGCTGACGGGCCGCGTGGTGTCGGGCCTCTGGACGCCCGGCAGCGGCCGGCTCCGGGCGTCGTCGGTGGCGGGCGACGCGGCGCGGGGGGCGGCGGCGCTCGTGGTGCAGGACGTACTGGACGACCCGGTGGCGTACGCGGAGCCGGCGGGCGGGTGAGCGGGGC
>NZ_JAFEUF010000236.1:5773-10312 GCF_016901035.1 Streptomyces durocortorensis | reverse complement strand
GGGCGGCGGCGAAGCCGGCCCCTGGGGGGGGCAGGGCCGCGTCGCTCCTTTCAGCCGGCGGTCCGGTGGCGGGTGGTGAGATCCTCCAGGACGGGGACGATCTCGTTGGGTGAGGGCGCGGCGAGTACGTCCTTGCGGAGTGCGGCGGCTCCCTCGCGGAACGCCGGGTCCTCCAGCAGCCGCACGAGGCTGTCGCGGACCCGCTCGGGGGTGAGCTGGTCGACGGGCAACGAGAGGCCCGCGCCGGACTGTTCCAGGAGGTCGCCGCGGACCAAGGTGTCCCAGAGGCCCGGCAGGATCATCTGGGGGACGCCGTAGTAGGCGGCGGTGGACTGTACGCCCGCGCCGCCGATGTGGATGACGGCCGAGCAGGTGGGCAGCAGGGCGTGCATGGGCACGAAGTCCACGACGGTGGCGTTCTCCGGTGCCTGGTCCACCGACTCCCCGGGGCCCGGCCGCAGTGTGGCGATCAGGTCGATGTCCAGCCCGGTGAACGCCTGCAGGGCGCTGATGCCGAACATGTCGAATCCGAAGTAGCTGCGGACCGAGATGCCGGCGGTCACGGCGACGCGGGGTCTGGCGGGCTCGGCAGCCAGCCACGGGGCGAGCTCGGCCGGCCCGTTGTAGGGCACATACCGGACGCTGACGACGTGCAGGCCGTTGTCGATCCGGTGGCTGGGCGGGTTGGGGTCGATCGTCCACTGCCCGTTGGCCACGGTCTCGTCGTACGTGGCGCCGTGCCGGGCGAGGGACTCGGTGAGCCACTCCCGCAGCGGATCCACCCGCTGGTCCTCGGGGCGCTCGGCGAGCCGGGCCAGGAAGTCGTTGCGGGAGCGGGTGACGACGTCGGCTCCCCACAGCATGCGGGCGTGTGCGGCGCCGGTGACCCGGGCGGCGACGGCGCCGGCCCAGGAGAACTGCTCCCACACGATCAGATCGGGCTGCCACGACCGGGAGTACTCGACCAGTGCGTCGAGGAACTCGTCGTTGTTGATGGTGCGGAAGTACCGGGAGGTCGTCTCGTCGAAGAACCGCAGGAGTTCGTCGTGCCCCAGGTCCGCGGAACGTGTCACGGCCTCGGCGACCCGGGCCGGCCAGCCTTCGTCCTGGTTGGCCTCCATGACCTGCTTCCACCGGTGGTCGGACCCCAGCGGGACAGCCGTGAGCCCCGCCTCGGTGACGGCCTGCGCCATGTCCGGCTGGGTGGCGGTGCGGACCTCGTGGCCTGCTGTGCGCAGCGCCCAGGCCAGCGGCACCATGCTGAAAAAGTGCGTCTTCTCCGCATGCGCGACGAAGAGTATGCGCATTGTCGTCCTCCAGGCGGGCCCGCCGACGGAAACGGTCCGGACTCGTTTCTTATGCTCGGTTCACGCTGAGAACCTAGGGACTGCCGTGAACGGGGAACAACCCCTACCTCCCCTACAACCTGACCGGCGCCACCCCAGTGTCCGGTTCCGCCGGCGCCGTGTCCGCCCGGCCGTGGCTTCCTGACCGCCCGTCGGCCGGACCGCCCCGAAGCTACTTTCGGGTAGGAAATGGGGTGGTGTTTTCTCCATTCCGTGGAAGCCTCCGGTCCGCACCCGGCATTCCGGCCTATTCGGCCCGGCGTTCACCTCGATTCCTCCGAAGGGATGCCGGCCGGTCCGTGAACGGCCGGCTGCCCGGCATGTTGTGAAACCGCCCTGCCCCCGGGGGTGCCGGCCGGGAAGTCCTGCCCGGTCGCGGGGTCTCGTTCACGTTCTTCGGCGGGTGGGCGGCCCGGTGCCCCGCACCCGCGGGGGGGGCAGGCGGTCGCGTTCCCCGGTGTGCGGGCGCATCAGTTTTTTCGGCTCCGTGTAGGGGCTGCGCCCTTTCGATATAGGGGTGATCAGGAAGGGGACGGAGAGGTGGCCGGACGTATGCTTCTTGCATTCTTTTGCCGCGGGGGCGCTGCTGTTCCGGTGTCCCGGCCTGTGTTTGGTGTGAGGCCGGGTGACGGAACTCGACGCCGTTGGTCTCTTCATCATTCGTGCTCATGCCGAAGCGTTCCGGCCGACCGGTAATCCGGGGCGGAAGCGATACCCGATCGCCGGTGAGGGGGGATTTTGTCGTCGCGAGGTGAGGTACGGCCAGTCTTTTCACCAGTGCCCCCATCGCCCGTCACGGGCTTTTCCCGGCAACCGGCGTCGCTGACGCGGCCGGTACGTGTGCGTGCGCAGGGCCCGGCCCGGTCCGGTCCCGGGTTGCCCGGCGAGGGCGCCGTCCTCTCCCCCACCGCGCCCGATGCGCCGCCGACGGCAGACTCTCCCCCTCCCCCGCCCGCCGGCCTCTCCCCTCGCCCGGTCGCTCCCGCCGGTGCGGGTGCGGGTCGTGCGGGCCGCGTCCGGGCATCCGTGCGTCACCGCGAGGGCGGCCGTGGTCCTGCCGTGCGTTCTTCGGTCCGGGCCCCTCGGGCCGTGGCGCCGCACGGCCGGGGCGGCAGGACAACCTCAAGCGGCTCCGGCACGTCCGGCGGCTTTCCGGCACCAGGACAACAAGGAGACCTGACCCATGGCCACTGTTCTCGACGGCGTCCGCCCGGACGGCGGGACACCGACCCTGACCGGACTGCTGCGCCTGCGCGGTGAGCGGCAGCCCGACGACACCGCCTACGTCTTCCTCCACAACGGCGAGGACCCCCGGGAGTCCCTCACCTACGGCGAGCTCGCCGGCGCGGTGGATGTCCGGGCCCGGTGGTTCGCCGCCCGGGGCATGAGCGGGCAGAGCGCCGTGCTCATGTATCCGCCGGGGCTGGAGTTCATCGCCACGCTCCTGGGGTGCATGGGGTCCGGGGTGGCCGCGGCGCCCGTCCAGACGCCGCGCCACCTCAAGGACGTGGAGCGCATCCGCCGCATCGCGCGGGACTCCGGAGCAACGGCCGTGCTCACCGAGACCTCGCTCAGAAGCGAGCTGGAGGACCTGTTCGGGGACCTGGAGGACCTGCTGGGCCTCACGGTCCTGGACACGGCCGAACCCCCCGCGGCGCAGAGCGGCGTGCCGGGGCCGGGGGGGCCGGTTCCCGCCCCCGGCCCGGACGACGTGGCCCTGCTCCAGTACACCTCGGGCTCCACCGGCGACCCCAAGGGTGTCGTCGTCACCCACGCCAACTTCCTCGCCAACGTCGCCGAGACGGATGCCCTGTGGCCGTGCGCGCCCGATGGCACCGTGGTCAGCTGGCTGCCTCACTTCCACGACATGGGCATGCTGTTCGGGGTCGTCATGCCGCTGTGGGCCGGTATCCCCTCGTACCTGATGGCACCCGCCGCCTTCATCCGCCGGCCCGCCCGCTGGCTGGAGGCGATCGCCCGGTTCCGGGCCACCCACTCCGCGGCGCCCAGCTTCGCGTACGAGATGTGCGCGCGGGCGGCGGCGGAGGGGAAGGCCGGCGCGGTCGGTGACCTCTCCTCGTGGCGGGTGGCGGCCAACGGCGCCGAACCCGTGCGCTGGCGTGCGATCAGGGACTTCACCGAGGCGTTCGCGCCGCACGGCTTCCGGCCCGAAGCCATGTGCCCGGGATACGGGCTCGCCGAGAACACCCTGAAGGTCACCGGCAGCGGCCAGGACCGCGAACCGACGGCCGTGTGGCTGTCCTCGGCGGCGCTGGGGGAAGGCCGCGTGGAGATCGTCGATGCGCGGACACCCGGCGCCGTCCCGGTCACCAGCAGCGGCCGCACCGTCGCGGGCACCGAGGTGCGGATCGTGGATCCCGGCACGTCACGCGGCTGTCCGCCGGACGTCATCGGCGAGATCTGGGTCAGCGGACCGTGCGTGGCGGCGGAGTACTGGGGACGTCCGGAAGCGAGCGCGGAGACCTTCGGCGCACGGATGAGGGACGCCGACGGGCGCCCCGGGGACGGACGGACCTACCTGCGCACCGGGGACCTGGGCTTCCTGCACGCCGGTGAACTGCATGTCGCCGGCCGCTTCAAGGACCTGATCATCCACCAGGGCCGCAACTACTACCCCCAGGACATCGAACTGTCCGCGGAGAGATCCGCGGACGGCCTGCACCCCAACTGCGCTGTCGCGTTCGCCGTCGACCGCGACGGGAAGGAACGCCTGGTGGTCGTCGTCGAGGCCGACGGCCGGACGGTGCGCGCCCACGGCACAAAGAGCCTGCGTGAACGGGTCGTCCGCGCCGTCCACGACCACCACCGCCTGACGGCCGACACCGTCCTGCTCGTCCGCAGGGGCGCGATACCGAAGACCTCCAGCGGCAAAGTGCAACGCCGCGCCTGCCGCACCCTGTACGAGGAGGGCGAGCTGACCGACCTCGCAGCCCTGCCGGCGGGCCGGTGACGAGCGGGCGGCCCGCGTGCGCCGGCTGAGGCCCCCAGGGGTGCGGCCGGGACGCGGCTGCCGGACGGGGAACGCACCTCCGGCAGCGGGGTGAGGAGCCGGGGGGGGGCCCCCGGGGCCCCCCCCCCCCCCCCCGCGCCGCCCCCGCCCGCGGGGGGGGGGGCCGCCGCCCCCCCCCCGCCCCGCCGGCGCCCCGCGCCGGGGCGCGCGCCGCGCCCGCGG
>NZ_JAFEUF010000236.1:0-5763 GCF_016901035.1 Streptomyces durocortorensis | reverse complement strand
GGGGGGTTGGGGGGGGGGTGCCCGCGCTGGCCCCCCGGTTATTCTAGGGGCGCGCCGGGGGCCCGCGGCGGCCGGAACGCGGACAACGGCAACGGCAGCGGCAGCGGCAGCGGCAGCGGCAGCGGCAGCGGCAGCGGCAGCGGCAGCGGCAGCGGCAGCGGCAGCGAACGAAAGGACTGTGGCGAGGACGCCCGCACGCGAGGAATTCGGGGCGAGGCGTGACTCGCAGCGTTGAGAGCGGCGTTGAGAACGGCGCACAGAAAACCGCGGAACAGTGCCGCGAGGCGGTATTCCGCGGAGGGCAAAGGCTTTTCCCGCCCCGGAATTGGGCCGGTGAACGGCTTCCCGTTCACCGAGGACCACGGCGGTGCGCGCGGGATGAACTGGCGGCTGTTCACGGGAGCGGAAGCGGCGGTTATACGGGAAGGGGGGCGGCCGGGACGGCAGGCGGCGTCACAGCGGAATGTTGCCGTGTTTGCGTTCCGGGCGCGCCTGCCGTTTGTTCCGCAGGCTCGCCAGCGCCCTGGCGACCTCGGTCCGGGTGCGGGAGGGCGCGATGACCATGTCGACGTAGCCGTGCGCGGCAGCCTCGTAGGGGTTGCCGAACCTGCGCCGGTAGTCGTCGATGAGGTTGCTCCTGAGCGCCGCGCGCTCCTCGGGCGGGGCGGCGGCCAGCTCGCGGCGGTGCAGGAGGGGCACGGCGCTCCTGGCGCCCATCACGGCGATCTCGGCGGTGGGCCAGGCCATCACGCGGTCGGCGCCGATCTGCCGGGAACCCATCACCGCGTACCCGCCGCCGTAGGCCTTGCGGGTGATGACGGTGACCTTGGGGACGGTGGCCTCGGCGTAGGCGTAGAAGAGTTTGATGCCGCGGCGGATGATGCCCTGGTGCTCCTGCTCGACGCCGGGGAGGTAGCCGGGGACGTCCATGAAGGTGAGGACGGGAATGCTGAAGGCGTCGCAGAAGCGGATGAAGCGGGCGGCTTTCTCGGAGGCGTCGATGTCCAGCACGCCGGCGAGGTGGCTGGGCTGGTTGGCGACGACGGCCACCGAGTGCCCCTCGATACGGCCGAGCGCGCAGATGATGTTGCGGGCGAAGTCCGGCTGGATCTCGAGGCAGTCGCCGTCGTCGAGGACCGCGGCGATGACGTCGGTCATGTCGTACACCTGCTGCTCGCTGTCGGGGATGACCGAGTCGAGGGCCAGGTCCTGTCCGGTGATGCCGCAATCGCCGTCGTGGCCGTAGACCGGGGGGGTGTCCAGGTTGTTGGACGGCAGGTAGCCGAGGAGGGTCTGCACCCAGGAGATGGCGTCCTGCTCGTCGTCGCCGAGGTAGTGCGCGTTGCCGGAGACCTCGGCGTGGACGGCGGGACCGCCGAGTTGTTCGGCGGTCACCTTCTCGCCCGTGACGGCGGAGACGACCTCGGGGCCGGTGACGAACATGTAGGAGATGTCCTTGACCATGACCGTGAAATCGGTCATGGCCGGCGAGTAGACCGAACCGCCCGCGCAGGGGCCCATGATGAGCGAGATCTGCGGGATCACACCGGAGGAATGAACGTTGCGGACGCCCAGTTCGGTGTAGTAGGCGATGGACCTCACGCCTTCCTGGATGCGGGCGCCGCCGGAGTCGTTGATGCCGATGACGGGGCAGCCGACGCTCATGGCGAAGTCGTAGATCTTCATGACCTTGCTGCCGAAGGCCTCGCCCATGCTGCCGCCGAGGGTGGTGAAGTCGTGGGAGAAGACGCACACCTGGCGTCCGTCGACGGTGCCGTGGCCGGTCACCACCCCGTCGCCGTAGGGGCGGGGAATGTCTCCCTCGACGGTCCGGTGACGCACGAACTCGTCGAGTTCGACGAACGAGCCGGGGTCGAGCAGCAGGTCGATGCGCGCGCGGGCGGTGAGCTTGCCCTTGGCGTGCTGCCGGTCCGCGGCCTTCTTCTCGGCGAGGAGGACGGCCTCCTCGTGCCGGGCGGCCAGATCGGCGATGCGGTCCGCCGTGGACGTGGGCGACTCCTCGACCGGTGAGACAGGCTCCTGGAGCGACATACCAGCCCTACCTTCCAAACATGACGACCCCTGCCTGCGATCCTCCTGGAAGCGGGCCGCCGGCATCACCCCTAATCGCCCGCCCGTGCCCCTAGGCGCTGTCGCGAAGGGGCGCCGTCGCCCGAAGGACGGCCGGGCGGCGCATGGTCCGCGCCGCTCCGCGGAAGGCACCGGGGCACGGCACGGCCCTCCCGGCGGACCATCGCATCGCCGCCGTGCGGTGCGCACAGCCCGCCCGGTGCGCCCCGGCGCCCCGCACCGGGGCGGGCACCCGGTGCGGGGCGGGCAACTCTGCCGGAAAACAAACAAACGCCCCGAGAACATCGCCGAACATAAAAACTCAAAACGCGTAAAGGTTAAATTTCAATCCGAGTCGGCAGGGATATACGGCCGGCCGCTGCGGCACGTCTGCCAGGGGCTTCCCGGGGCTGCCGCGGCATCTTGTCCGCAACTCGCCACGGCGTCGGCCATGTTGTTAGCCGGTGCCGTTGTGGCCCGGCTGGTACTTGTGAAAGATTTACCAACACTTGCCCTCGTCGAGGGCAAGTGCGGTTCGAAACAGTCCGGAAGGGCCACCGCACACATGGCCCAGGGGGCACCCCTGTACGCGCTCGGACACGTGCGAACGGGGGCGGTACGGAAGCTGTGCCGGCCAGTGCCTGGCGATCCCCGTTCGGAACTGCTAACGGGGAGGCAGACGCCAGTCATGCTGGTCCATCGAGACGAACAACTGGCCCATCTACACTGGGCTTTCCGCTCCTGTGAGAAACACGGACACGGACAGGTGGTGCTGGTCACCGGCGCTGTGGGAAGCGGTAAGACCCAGGTTCTGGAGACCTTCGGGGAGTGGGCCGCCAACGCCGGCGGGCAGGTGCTGAGCGCCGCCGGGTCGCGGGCCGAGCAGGGGCTCCATTTCGGAGTGCTCGGACAGCTCCTGCACAGCGCGCGGGTCAGACCGGAGGAGATCCGGCAGGTCGAGGAGCTGATACGCGAGGTCGCGCTGTCGGTGCCCGCGCCGGACGCCGGGCGCGACACGGCGGCCGAGCTGTTAACGGAGTCCCTGACGGCGGACGGGCTCTGGGCACCGCTGCTGCGGACCGCCTTCGACACGTTCCTGGCACTGGCCAGGCGAGGGCCCCTGGTACTGACGGTCGACGACCTCCAGCACACGGACGCCGCCTCGCTGCACTGCCTGCTGTACGTCACCCGCAGACTGAGAAACGCACGCATCATGGTGGTGCTCTCGGAGGCGACCACCCTCCATCCGGCGCATCCGCTCTTCCACGCGGAACTGCGCAGCCTGCCGCGCTTCGCCCGCGTCAGCCTGCCGCTGCTGACCCTCGACTCCTTCTCCCGGCTGCTCGGCAGCAAGGCCGGGGTGCTCGACGTACGCGGCGACAAGGCCGGGGCACAGGACATACGCGAGGAGGCCAGGCGGATCCTGCGGGTGACCGGCGGCAATCCGCTGCTGACCCAGGCACTGTTCCACGAACAGGCCAACCGCGACACCGACAGCGCCCCCGCGAGCGGAGCGAGAGCCGGCGGCACCTTCGACCGGGCCGTGCTCGACTGCCTCTACCGTCACGAGCCGGCCGTACGCCGGGTGGCGCAGGCCCTCGCCGTGCTGAACCGCCCGGCCTCGCAGGACCTGCTCGGCCAGCTGCTCGACGTCCTGCCCGACTCCATCGTGCCCGCCGTCCGGGCCCTGCAGGGCGCGGGGCTCATCAGCGCCGGCCAGCTGCGCCACCCGCGGATCCTGCACGCGGTGCGCAGCGACATCCCGGCCGAGGAACGCCGCCGGCTGCACCAGCGGGCGGCCGAGATGCTGCACGAGAACGGCGCGGAGGCGAGCGTGGTCGCCGAGCACCTGGTCGCCTCCGCGTGGACGGACGGCGCCTGGGTGGCACCCGTCCTCAGGGACGCCGCGGCGCACGCACTGTCCTCCGAACGCCCCGACCGCGCCGCCGCGTGTCTGCGCCTGGGCATCCGGGCCGAGACCGACGAGGGCCGGCGCAACTCGCTGACAGCGATGCTGATCACCGCCCGCTGGCAGGTCAACCCCCTGGCCGTGAACGGCCAGGTGAGCCGGCTCGTGGAAGCGGCACGGACCGACGAATCGATTCCCTCCACAGCACTGGCCGCGGTCCCGTACCTGCTGTGGCAAGGACGGGCGGAAGAAGCGGCCGAGGCGATCAGCGGCTGCGGCGCGGACGGCCACGGCCCCGCCTCGGACGAACTGCGCCTGAACCGCCTCCTGCTCGCCCTGTCCCATCCGGACCACCTCAGGACGGTACGGGAGGACCCGGGCTCCTGGATACGGGCGGCGGCAGCACCGCACCCCGCCAGTGCGCAGCTGCAGGCCGTATCGGTGCTCGGCAACGCGCTGATGCCGGCCGGCGGTGTGGACACGGTGGCCGCCGCGGAACAGCTGCTGGAGCAGCACCACATGGACAGCGGCTCCCTGGGCCTGCTGACCGCCCCCCTCCTGGCACTGCTGTGCGCCGGCCGCTCCGACCGGGTCGCGGTCTGGGGCGGACGGCTGCTCGCCCGGCCGGGCCTCCAGCACACACCGGCCTGGCGGGGCGTCGTACGGGCGATCCACGCGGAAGCGGCACTGCGCCTGGGAGACCTGGACGTGGCGGAACGGGGCGCACGGTCGGCCCTGGAGGATCTGCCCGCACCGGCGTGGGGCGTCGCCGTCGGTGGCCCGCTGGGCACGCTGATCACCTGCACGACCGAGAGCGGCCGGCTGTTCGAGGCCGACCGCTGGCTGCGCCGGCCGGTCCCGGCCGGCGCCTTCCGCACCCCGGTGGGCGCGCACTACCTGATCGCCCGGGGCCGGTACCGCCTGGCCGTGGGACAGCACCAGGCCGCCTCCGCCGATCTGCACCGGTGCGGTGAACTGGTCCGTTCCTGGGGCATCGACGTGGCCGGACTGTTTCCCTGGCGCCTGGAACTGGCCCGCGTACAGCTCGGCCTCGGCAACAGACCACACGCCGCGCAACTGCTGCAGGAACAGCTCCAGGTCTCCCACGGACTGGACGACCGCACCCGGGGCCGGGCACTGCGGCTCCTGGCCTCCACGGCCGGCCCGGACCACCGGCGCAAGCTGCTGTCCAAAGCGGTGACCGTGCTGCAGTCGTGCCGCGACCAGCACGAGCTGGCCCGCGCCCTGTCCGACACGGGTCAGACACTCCCCCGGGCCGGCGACCCCACACCTGCCCGGCTGTTCGTCCACCGCGCCGGCCTGCCGGCCCGGACCCCGGCACGGCCCCAGCGGACGGAAGGACACAGCACACCCGGCACGGCGTCGACGGCGGGCGCACCCCCCGATCCGGCCCCCGACGGCTTCGAGGCCCTGGACCCGGACAGCCTCCTGAGCGAGGCCGAGCGCCGGGTCGCCGTACTGGCCGCCCGGGGACGCACCAACCGGCAGATCTCCAACGAGCTCTACATCACGGTGAGCACAGTGGAACAACACCTCACCCGGGTCTACCGCAAGCTCGACGTCAAGAGCCGCACAGACCTCCCGAACCGGCTCCTGGCACTGGCCGAGCCGATGGCATGAACCAGCCGGCCCGGTATCTGCCGGCAGGCCCGGCCGGCAGACACCGGGCCGACACACACCCACCGCCCCCGCCCTCTGTCCCGGAAGGAGAAACCCGGCCCGCGGCGGGCACCGGCCACAGCCCCACGGCACACCCCCTACCC
>NZ_JAFEUF010000235.1 GCF_016901035.1 Streptomyces durocortorensis | reverse complement strand
AACACCACCGACCAACCCGCCAGCTCACGCCCCATCCCCACCCACTGCGAACCCTGACCCGGAAAAACGAACACCACTTCACGCCCACCGGTGACCACGCCCCGCACGGAGCCGGCGGACGCCCCCTCGATCACCGAGCCCAGGCCCTCCACCGCGCCGTTGAGGTCGGCGGCCAGCACCACCGCGCGGTGTTCCAGTCCTGCCCTTGACAGCAACGAGCTTCCGACATACGACAGTTGGGGTGCCGAATCACCCGTCACAAGGTCCCGCAGCCGGTCTGCCTGGCCCGACAGCGCACCGGGCGACTTCGCCGACAGCAGCAGCGGCACCACCCCGGAGCCCTCCCCGGACTCCGGCACCACGACCGGCATCGCGACGGGCACCGGCTGCGCCTGCTCGATGATCACGTGCGCGTTGGTACCACTCATCCCGAACGACGACACACCCGCCCGACGCACACGCCCCGTCTCCGGCCACGCCCGCGACTCCACCGCCAGCCTCACCGCACCGGCCGACCAGTCCACATGCGACGTCGGCTCATCGACATTCAACGTCGCCGGAACCACCCCGGCCCGCACCGCCTGCACCATCTTGATCACGCCGGCGACGCCCGAGGCCGCTTGGGTATGGCCGATGTTCGACTTCACCGAGCCCAGCCACAGCGGGTGGTCCCCGTCCCGGTCCTGGCCGTAGGTCGCCAGCAGTGCCTGCGCCTCGATCGGGTCGCCCAGGCGGGTTCCGGTGCCGTGCGCCTCCACCACGTCCACGTCCGATGCCTCAAGGCATGCGTTGGCCAGGGCCTGGCGGATCACCCGCTCCTGGGACGGGCCGTTGGGCGCGGTGAGACCGTTCGACGCACCGTCCTGGTTGACCGCGCTCCCCCGCACCACCGCCAGCACCTCGTGCCCCAGACGCTCGGCGTCCGAGAGGCGTTCCACCAGCAGCAGGCCGACGCCCTCGGACCAGCCCGTGCCGTCCGCCCCCTCGGCGAACGCCTTGCAGCGCCCGTCCTCTGCCAGCCCGTCCAGGCGGCTGAACTCGCTGAAGACCCCGAAGCCCGCCATCACGGTCACACCGCCGGCCAGAGCCATGTCGCACTCGCCGTTGCGCAACGACTGCACCGCGAGATGGACCGCGACCAACGACGACGAACACGCCGTGTCCACCGTCACAGCAGGCCCTTCCAGCCCGAACGAGTACGCCACCCGGCCCGAGATGACGCTGGTGGCGCCGCCGGTGAGTTGGTAGCCGGCGGCGTCGTCCGGGAGTTCGCTGTCGAGGCCGTAGTACGAGGATGCGGCGCCCGCGAAGACACCGATCGACTCACCGGCCACCGCCAGGGGGTCGAGCCCCGCCGCCTCGAACGCCTCCCATGCCGTCTCCAGCAGCAGCCGCTGCTGGGGGTCCATCACCAGGGCCTCGCGCGGGGAGATGCCGAACAGTCCGGCGTCGAACCCGGCCACGTCGTCGAGGAACCCGCCGAGCGGCGCGTAGGGCAGGGCCGTCGTGTCGATGTCCCAGCCGCGGTCGGTCGGGAAGTCGGTGATGGCGTCCTGGCCGGAGCGTACAAGCCGCCACAGGTCTGCGGGCGACCGGACAGCTCCGGGCAGTCGGCACGACATGCCGACGATCGCGATCGGTTCGCCGAGGTCGGTGGTGGCGCCGGTGCGCACCTGGTGCGCCGGCCCGGTCTCGCCGACCAGTTCGGTGCCGAGGTGGCCGGCGAGCGCGACCGGGGTGGGGTGGTCGAACAGCAGCGTCGCGGGCAGGCGCAGCCCGGTGGCTGCGTTGATGCGGTTGCGCAGTTCGACGGAGGTCAGCGAGTCGAAGCCGAGTTCCTTGAACACCCGGTCCGGGGCGACCGCGTCCGTGCCGGTGTGCCCGAGGACGGCTGCGGCCTCGGCGCACACCAGCCCGGTGAGCAGGCGCTGTTGTTCGGCGGCGGGGAGGGTGGCGAGGCGTCCGGCGAGTCCCGAACCGCCGGTGGCCGTACTGGCGGTGCGGCGCGCGGGGGCGCTCACCAGGCCGCGCAGCAGTGCGGGCACGGGTCGCAGCGTCCGGGCGACGGACCGGTCGAAACGCAGCGGGAGCAGGTGGGGCAGGCCCGTGGCCCGGGCGGCGTCGAAGAGGGCGAGCCCTTCGTCGGCGGAGAGTGCGCCGCCGACGCGGGTGGCGCGGGCGAGACCGGTGGTGTCGAGGCCGCCGCTGATGGCGCTCTCCTCGGCCCACAGGCCCCAGCCGAGCGTGGTCGCGGTGAGTCCCCGGGTTCGGCGGTGCTGGGCCAGCGCTTCCAGGAAGGCGTTGGCGGCGGCGTAGTTGGCCTGGCCCGGGGAGCCGAAGGCGGAGGAAGCGGAGGAGTAGAGAGTGAACAGGGCCAGGTCCAGGCCCGCGGTCAGTTCGTGCAGGGCGAGCGCGGCCTCGGCCTTGGGGCGCAGCACGCCGGTGATCCGCTCGGGTGTCAGCGCCTCGATGACGCCGTCGTCGGCGACACCAGCCGCGTGGACGACGCCGGTGAGGGGGTGTTCGGCGGGGAGGGTGGCCAGCAGTTCGGCCAGTTCCTCCCGGTCGGTGACGTCGCACGCGGCGATCCGTACGCGTGCGCCGAGCGCGCCGAGTTGCTCCGCCAGTTCCCGGGCGCCGGGTGCGGTGGGCCCGCTCCGGCTCGTGAGGACCAGGTGCCGTACGCCCCGGTGCTCGACCAGGTGTCGGGCCAGCAGTGATCCGAGGACGCCGGTGCCTCCGGTGATCAGGACCGTGCCCTCCGGGTCCAGGGCACGTGGCAGCATCAGAATGTTCTTGCCTGTGTGGCCGCCCGAGCCGACGTGCCGCAGGACCTCTGCCGCCTGCCGGACGTCCCAGGCCCGGGTGGGCAGCAGGGTGAGCCGGCCGGTGCGGAACAGTTCCAGGACCTCCCGCAGCATCTCTTGCAGCCGGTCCGGTCCTGCCTCGCCGAGGTCGAAGGAGCGGTAGTGGCGGTCGCCGAAGGAGTCGGGGTCGCGCAGGTCCGCCTTGCCCATCTCCACGAAGCGGCCGCCGGGGGCCAGCAGCCGTGCCGAGGCGTCGACGAACTCGCCGGCCAGCGCGTTGAGGACGACGTCCACGCCGCGTCCGCCGGTGCGCTCCGCGAAGGCGGCCTCGAAGCCCAGGTCGCGCGAGGAGGCGAGATGCGCCGTGTCCAGGCCGGTCGCCGCCCACTTCGCCGGCGAGGCCGTTCCGTACACCTGGGCGCCCAGGTGTCGTGCTATCTGTACGCCGGCCATCCCCACGCCACCGGCGGCGGCGTGGACGAGGACCGATTCTCCGGCAGTCAGTCCCGCCAGGTCCACCAGTGCGTAGTAGGACGTCAGGAAGGCCATCGGCACCGAGGCCGCGTCCGAGAAGGTCCACTCCTGCGGCACCGGCGCCACCATCCGCCGGTCCACCACCGCCAGCGGGCCGAAGCCGCCCTCGAACAGGCCGAAGACGCGGTCGCCCGGCGCGAGGTCCGTGATCCCGGGGCCGGCTTCGACGACGATGCCCGCGGCCTCGGATCCCATGAGGGCCGAGGGGTCCGGGTACTGGCCGAGCGCGATCAGCACATCACGGAAGTTCACCCCGGCCGCACGTACCTCGACCCGTATCTCGCCCGGCGCCAGCTCCGCGGTCGCCTCGGGTGCGGGGGTGAGGGCCAGGTCGCGGAGGGAGCCGGAGGTGCGGTCGGCGGTGAGTCGCCAGCCCTGTGTGTCGGGTGCGGCGAGGGTGCCGGACGTTGAGACGCGGGCCAGTCTGGGGGCGAGCAGTGTGCCGCCGCGCAGTGCGAGCCAGGGTTCGTCGCCGTCCAGGAGCGCGGCAAGCACGTCGGGGGCGGTGTCGGTGTCGGTGTCCAGGAGGACGAACCGGTCGGGGTGCTCGGTCTGCGCGGAGCGTACGAGTCCTCCGACGGCCGCCCCGGACAGACCGGTGACGTCGTCGCCGGGTGTCGCGGCCACGGCGGAGCGGGTGACCAGTACCAGACGGGACTCGGTGAATCGCTCGTCGGCCAGCCACGCCTGGAGGCCTGCCAGGACCTCGGTGACGGCGGTCTCGGTGTCCGTGTCGGCCACGGGCCACGCGACGGCATCGGGTACGGGGCCGGAGAACCCGGCCAGGAAGGCGCCGAGTCCGTCGGTGGCCGTGGCGGTGGCGAGCGGGCGCGGACGGGCCGGCACGGGTACGGGCGTCCAGTCGAGGTAGAACAGGGAGTCGTCGTGGCGGGGGCCGACGGCGGTCGCGGCCCGCAGGGTGAGCGACTCGACCGTGGCGACGGGGGCGCCCTCGGGGTCGCTGATCCGCAGCGTCCAGGCGTCGGCACCGGCGGGTGCCAGGTGGACGCGGGCCCGTGTGGCACCGGTCGCGTGCAGGGTGGCGCTTTCCCAGGCGAAGGGCAGCCCGGCCCGGTCGGCGTCGAGGCCGGTGAGGTGCAGCGCGGCGTCGAACAGGGCGGGGTGCAGTCCGCAGCGGCCCGCCTCGCGGTGGGCGGACTCGGGCAGTTCGACCTCGGCGTAGAGGTCATCGCCCGCCCGCCAGGCGGCCTTGAGTCCCTGGAAGAGGGGACCGTACGCGTAGCCGGCCTCGGTGGCGCGCTCGTAGAAGCCGCCGAGGTCCACCGGTTCGGCGTCCGGCGGCCGTGTTCCCGCGGTGCCGGTCGGGTCGGCGGGTGAGGTTGCGAGGAGGCCGACGGCGTTGCGGGTCCATTCCTCCTCGCCGTCGGGGCGCGAGTGGATCTCCAGGTGGCGGGTGCCGTCCTCGCGCTCGGCTCCGGCGGTGACCTGGATCTGTACGCTGCCGCGCGCGGGCAGCACGAGCGGCGTGGTGAGGGTGAGGTCCTCCACGGTCCCGCAGCCGACGTGTTCCCCGGCCTGCCAGGCGAGTTCGACGAACGCGGTGCCCGGGACGAGGACACTGCCGAGGATCGTGTGGTCGGTGAGCCAGCCGTGTGTGGCGGCGGAGAGCCGGCCGGTGAGCAGTGCCCCTCCCCCGGTGGCCAGTGACACGGCGGCGCCCAGCAGCGGATGCCCTGCCGCGCCGAGCCCCGCGGAGGTCAGGTCCCCGGAGCTCAGCCGGGCGCTGGGCCAGTACGCCTTGCGCTCGAAGGGGTAGGTGGGGAGCTCCACACGGCGGGCGCCCGCCGCGTGGAGTGGCGCCGCCCAGTCGACGGGGGTGCCGTGCACGTGGGCTCGCGCGATGCCGTGCAGCAGTGACGCTGCCTCGTCCGGGCCGGGGCGCAGGACGGGGACGGCGGTCGTGTCCTGGGCGATGTACGGGACGAGGGCGGACAGGGCCCCGCCCGGGCCGAGTTCGAGGAAGCGGGTGGCGCCCGCGGCGTGGGCGCGGCGCACGGCGTCGGCGAAGCGAACGGGCTCGACGATCTGCCCGGCCCAGTAGTCGGGGGTGGCCGGGTCCCCGGGGGCGGTGGTGAGGACCGGGATCGTCGGGGCGTGGTAGGTCAGCGACCGTGCGGTGGCGGCGAACTCGTCGAGCATCGGTTCCATCAGGTGCGAGTGGAACGCGTGCGAGACGGCCAGCCGTTTGACCCGTACGCCCCGGGCCCGGAACTGCTCCTCCAGCGCACCGATCGCGTCGGCGTCACCGGAAACGGTGACCGAGGTGGGCCCGTTGACGGCTGCCACGTCGATCCCGTCGGGCAGGACGAGCCCGTCCTCGGGTGCTTCGACGGCGAGCATCGCGCCGCCCTGCGGCAACGCGTCCATCAGCCGGGCGCGCGCCGACACCAGGGCACACGCGTCGTCCAGGGACAGCACTCCGGCGAGGTGTGCGGCGGCCAGTTCACCGATCGAGTGGCCCACCAGCATGTCCGGGGTGACCCCCCAGGACTCCACCAGCCGGAACAGCGCCACCTCGACGGCGAACAGAGCGGGCTGGGTGTAGGCGGTGCGTGCCAGGAGCTCCGCCTCGTCCCCGAACATCACGTTCTTCAGGGGTGGTTCGAGGTTCACACGTGCGCATACGGCGTCGAGCGCGTCGGCGAACGCGGGGAAGGCGTCGTACAGTCCACGTCCCATCCCTGCCCGCTGCGCGCCCTGCCCCGGGAACAGGAACGCGGTGCGTCCGGGTGCCGCCGTGCCGGACTCCGTCTGCGGCGGGAACGTGCCCTCGGCGAGGGCCGCGAGCGCCCGGAGCGCATCGTCGTGCCCTGCCGCCAGGACGACGGCTCGTGCGGGCAGCGAGGCGCGGGTGGTGGCCAGCGAGTAGCCGAGGTCGGCCAGGTGTGTCTGGGGTCGTTGGGCCAGGTGCGTGTGGAGTTCGGCGGCCTGTTCGCGCAGGGCGTGCTGGGTGCGGGCGGCGAGCGGGAGCGGGATCAGCGGCGGTTCGGCGGCCGTGGGCGGTACTTCGGCCGGGGTCTGCCCGGTCGCGGGGCCGGGTTCGGGCGCCTGCTCCAGCACCGTGTGCGCGTTGGTGCCGCTCACTCCGAACGAGGAGACGGCGGCGCGCCTGGTCCGGCCGGGGCCGGGCCAGGGGCGGTTCTCGGTGAGGAGCCGGACGGCGCCGGCCGACCAGTCGACCTGCCGGGTGGGTTCGTCGGCGTGCAGGGTGCGGGGCAGTACGCCGTGCCGCAGTGCCATGACCGTCTTGATGACGCCGGCTACTCCGGCGGCGGCCTGGGTGTGCGCGATGTTGGACTTCACCGAGCCGAGCCACAGCGGGCGGTCGGCGGGGCGGCTGCGGCCGTAGGCGGCCAGTAGTGCCTGTGCCTCGATCGGGTCGCCGAGCCTCGTGCCTGTCCCGTGTGCCTCGACCAGGTCCACGTCAAAGGGCGTCAGGCCGGCCGAGGCCAGCGCGTCACGTATGACGCGCTGCTGCGAGGGGCCGTTCGGCGCGGTCAGGCCGTTGGAGGCGCCGTCCTGGTTGACCGCGGAGCCGCGTACCACGGCCAGGACCTCGTGCCCGTTGCGTACGGCGTCGGAGAGCCGCTCCACCAGCAGCACCCCGACGCCCTCGCCCCAGCCGGTGCCGTCCGCGCCGTCGCCGAACGCCTTGCACCGGCCGTTGGCCGCCAGCCCTCGCTGGCGGGAGAACTCGACGAACGCGGCGGGCGTGGCCATGACCGTGACGCCGCCCGCGAGGGCCATGGTGCATTCGCCTCTGCGCAGCGACTGCACGGCCAGGTGCAGTGCCACCAGCGACGCCGAACACGCGGTGTCCACGGTGAGGGCGGGGCCTTCCAGCCCGAAGACGTACGAGAGGCGTCCGGACAGCACGCTCGCGACGGCGCCGGTGGCGAGGTAGCCTTCGGCCGCCTCCGGGTCGGCGGCGAGCGCGGTGGCGTAGTCCTGGCCGTTGGTGGCGGCGAACACGCCGATCCGGCTGCCGCGCACCGACTTCGGGTCGATGCCGGCCCGCTCGAAGACCTCCCACGAGGTCTCCAGGAGCAGCCGCTGCTGTGGGTCCATGGCGATGGCCTCGCGCGGCGAGATCTCGAAGAGACCGGCGTCGAACTCGGCGGCGTCGTGGAGGAATCCGCCCTCGTGACCGTAGCTGCCGCCGGACCGCTCGGGGTCGGGGTCGAGCAGCGCGTCCAGGTCCCAGCCCCGGTCAGTGGGGAAGGGGCCGACCGCGTCACGGCCCTCGGTGACCAGTTGCCACAGCTGTTCCGGGGTACGGACGCCGCCGGGGAAGCGGCAGGCCATGGACACGATGGCGATGGGCTCGGAGTCCCGCTCCTGCTGTTCGCGCAGTTCCTGGTGCGCCTGCCGGAGCTCGCCCGTGACGAACTTCAGGTGGTCGAGCAGCTTCTCTTCGTTCGTCATCAGAGCGACTCCCAGCGGGCAGGACCGTACATGGCGTCAGGACTTGCCGAATTCGTTGTGGATGAGGTCGAAGAGGTCGTCGGCGCTCGCCGACTCCAGGTCGATGACCTCGTTCTGCGACCTGGAGCGGGCGGGCGGCACGGTTGCCGCGGCGCCGAGCCGGTCGGTGAGGTCGCGCAGGCGGGCGAGCAGGACCGCGGTCTCCTCGCTGTCGGGCGGGGTCTCGGCGAGCGCCGCCTCGAGCTTCTCCAGTTGGGCGACCGTGCTCTCCGCGCCCGCCGCGGTGGCAGGGCCTTGGCCGCTCACGAGAAGTACGCGCAGGTACGTGGCGAGGGCGGTGGGGGTCGGGTGGTCGAACGCCAGGGTCGCGGGCAGGGTCTGCCCGGTGGCGACGTCGAGCAGGTTGCGCAGTTCGACGGCCATCACCGAGTCGGTGCCCAGGTCGCGGAAGTGCCGGTCCGGGTCGATGGCGGCCGGGGTGCTGTGGCCGAGTACGGCGGCGGTCCGGGAGACCACCAGGTCGACCAGGATGCGTTCCTGTTGCGCCTGCGGCGCCCCGGCCAGCTGTTCGGCCAGGCCGGGCCCCTGCCGGTCGGGGGCGGGCGGCGCGGGCCGGGGTGCGGAGGGCAGCAGGTTGAGCAGCCGCCCGCCGCGCCCGGCTCCCAGAACGGGGCCGAAGCGACTCCAGTCGATGCCGGCCACGCAGACCGTCGTCCGCTGCTCGGCGAGGGCCGCTTCCAACGACAGGAGGGCCTCCTCGGGCGGCAGCGGCGTCACGCCGGTGCGCTGCTGCTGTTCGCCTGCTGCCGCGCCCGCGCCCACGCCTGCTCCGGCCCATGGTCCCCACGCGAGGGCCGTGGCGGTGCGCCCGGCCGCCCGGCGCCGCTCGGCGAAGGCGTCCAGCGCGGCGTTACCCGCGGCGTACGCGGCCTGCCCGAGGTTGCCGACGACCCCGGCGAAGGAGGTGTACAGCACGAACGCGTCGAGTTCGTGGCCCGCGGTCAGTTCGTCGAGGTGCCGGGCAGCCGCCAGGCGCGCGTGCACCACGTCGGCGACGCGGTCGGGGGTGAGCGAGCTGATCACTCCGTCCTCAACCGTCCCCGCCGCGTGCACGACGGCGGTGAGCGGCAGTTCCTCCGGTATGCCCGCGAGTACCCCGGCGAGCGCGGCGCGGTCGGTGACGTCGCAGGCGGCGAGGGTGACGCGACTGCCGAGGGAGGTCAGTTCGGCGGCGAGGTCGCCGGTGCCGGGTGCCTCCGGGCCCCGGCGTCCGACGAGTACCAGGTGCGGCGCGCCCTGTCGGGCGAGCAGACGGGCGGTGTGCGCGCCGAGTGCGCCGGTGCCGCCGGTGATCAGCACGGTGCCGGTCGGCCGCCACTCGTTGGCCGTACGGTTCCCGTTGCCGGGGGTGCTCGTGACGAGGCGTCTGCCGAGTACGCCGGTCCGGCGGATCGCCACCTGGTCCTCGGAGCCGTCGGCGCCGAGCAGTGCGGCCAGCCGGATGCCGGCGCGGTCGTCCCAGTCGGCGGGCAGGTCGACCAGGCCGCCCCAGCTGCGGGGCATCTCCAGGGCCGCGACTCTGCCGAAGCCCCAGACGGCCGCCTGGACCGGGTCGGGTCCCGGGTCGTCCGTGGAGACCCGCACGGCGCCCCGGGTGGCACACCACAGCGGGCCCGTCACACCCGCGTCGTCGAGCGCCTGGGTGAGGGCGACCACGGGGGGCAGGGCGTCGGAGCCCGGGGCGGGCGGCAGAGCCAGCACGCCGGCCGGGGTGGTCTCGGCCGCCACGGCGCGGAGCCGGGCCGCGAGGGCGGCGCGGTCGGTGCTTCCAGGGATGACGAGGGTACGTACGCCGACGCGGTGCAGCGCGCGGCTGACGTCGTCGGCGCCGGTGTCGGCGCTGTCGTCCTCGCCGGGCGGCGTGACCAGGAACCACAGGCCGGTCGGCCGGGCCGCCTCTTCGGTGACCGGCACCCAGCGCACGTCGTACTGCCCCTCTCCGGAAGCGGTCGGGTGCCGGGGCGGGGCGGCTTCGGGCCAGAAGCGGGTGTGCTGGAAGGGGTAGGGCGGCAGGGTGACGGGCGGGGCCTCGGGGAACACCGCTGCCAGGTTCACAGCCGTCCCCTCGACCCACAGCCGGGCAACGGCCGCGAACAGGGACTCCACCTCCGGACGGCGGCGGCGCATCGCGGGCACCGCGCCGGGGACGAGCCCGCTGAGGGCGCCGTCGGGGCCGAGTTCCAGGAAGCGGGTGGCGCCCGCCTCGTGAGCCTGGCGGACCGCGTCGGCGAAGCGGACGGGTTCGCGGATCTGCCCCACCCAGTAGCCGGGAGTGGCCAGATCACCAGGGGCGGTGGTGCGGACCGGGATCCGCGGGGCGTGATACGTCAACGACTCGGCCACCGCGGCGAACTCGGCCAGCATCGGCTCCATCAAACGGGAATGGAACGCGTGCGAAACCGCCAGCCGCTTCACCCGCACACCGTCGCCGCGCAACCCCTCCTCCAGTGCGCCGACCGCTTCCGCGTCACCCGACACCGTCACCGA
>NZ_JAFEUF010000234.1:3243-10360 GCF_016901035.1 Streptomyces durocortorensis | reverse complement strand
CCCCAGGATGTGCCCGCCTCCCCAACTCCCTCCCCGCCCGGTGGGGGTGAGCCTCCCTCTGTTCGGCGGGGGTTCCGGGCGGGGCACTGGCACCCCTTTACCGGCCTTACCTCGCAGGTGGGAGGCCCTTACCTGCCCCTCTACCGGGGTAAGGGGCCCCCGCTACCGCCGGGCCCCGGTGAAGGGGTCCAACGGCGACCGGTCCACGGGCGTTCACGGGGCCCGGGGTAGAGGGAGAGGGCTCTACCTCCCCTTGTGCGGGTGGCGGGTCAGGCTGCGTCGCGGGCGGCTTGTTCGGTGATCCAATCGCGGACGGCTGCGGGGTCGTAGCGGATGTGCCGGCCGATGCGGAAGCCGGGCGGTCCGGTGCGTCGCTTGCGCCAGTGGTAGACGGTCTCGATCGGGACGGACAGCAGCGCGGCCAGGTCTTCGGGGGTGAGGTAGCGGTCCGGGAGCCCGGCCCGGAGGGTGGCGCGGGGGTCGGTGGGCATGGTGGTGGTGACTCCTCGTGTCCGGGGTGCGGTGTGCGGAGGGTGTACCGGGGTGCCGTCCTAGAGAGTTGGTGTAAGCCAGCGTCCAGAGCGACCCAGCGTCCGCACTCTCGGGTTTGTGCAGGTCAGTTGGGGTGAGATGGGCGGACGCTGGGGCGGACGCTGCGGACGCTGGACGGCTTCAGCGTCCGCAGCGGGTGACACGTCCGGGCCGCTGTGCGGCGGCCCGGCCCGGAAGGGTTCCGGTCGTGTCAGTGCAGGTCAGGCGGGAAGTTGTCCGGGTCCGGCGGGGGTTCCTCCGGCCAGAAGGAACCTTGGTCGGGCTCGGAGGGTGTGGACGCTGACGTGTCCTCCGGCGCGGTCCGGGTGAGGATCAGCAGGCGACGCCGGTCGGGGTCCTTACTACGCTGCGTGTCGTCCACGGTGATCCCGATGGAGCGCAGGAGCGGGGCCAGCCGCTTGACTCTCCCTGAGGTCCGGGTCGGGTCCTTGGGCCAGTCAGGAGAGCGGACTCCGTTGGCGGGTTGGAGCTGTTCGAGGAGCTGGGCGGCGGTGCCGGTCCACGTCCCGGCCCGTGTCACCAGAGCGGCGAGAGCGGTGCCGAAGGTGTCGCCTTCCAACGCGTCGCTGGCGACGTTCGAGGATGCGGCCAGGTAGTCCGGGAGGGTCTGCCAGCCGGTGACCTGGTCGACAGCGGCCAGGACGCGGGCGAAGTCCGCCATGCGCGGCATGGAGTCCAGCCGGACCGACGGCAGCACTTCCAGCACCCCGGCCAGCAGATCCAGCAGCCCACCGAGAACCGCGGGGCGGGCCTCCGCGAACGCCGCGTCCAACTCCTCCTCCGAGCGGCGGCGGGTGCCGTCGATCAGTTGCAGTTCCACCATCAGGACCCGTTCGGCCAGGTCCCCCGCCAACGCTCCGGCGTCGATGGTCGTCATGGCCAGCACGCGGCGGTAGGAGAGCACGACCACGTCGTCATCGGTGAACAGGGCCCGGTCGACAACACCGTCACCGGTGACGGCCTTGCACAGGGTGTCCGACAGCCACCGGGGGATCGTGCTGATGTTGTCCAGGCACAGCGCCCACGAGGTGAACGCCTGCCGGGACCACGCCTTCTCGTCGCGCGGCTGGCTGCGCCTGGCGGCCGGGGACGGGTCGATGAGGTTGATGGCCATCTGAGCCGTCATGGACTTGCCGGTGCCCTGCTCGCCCTTGCACGTCAGGATCGGGTGCGGGATGTCGGGCAGCCAGGCCGCCGCCATCCACGCGGCCATCTGCCGGAACGCACTCTCGTCCATGTTCAGCATGGAGTGGAACCGGGCCAGACCGTCCGAGGTGCGAACGGGCACGGGCATCGGTGCCATGGCCCCGGAGCGGCGGAAGAGAACCGGCGCCCGGTCCACCACCTCCCAGCGGCCGGCAGACACCACGACCGCGCGGCCGTCGGCGGTGCCCAGGTCGACCACGACCCGCCCCTCAGGGGTGGAGCCGACCCGCAGATGCACGGGTACGGGGTCGTTGTCCTCCGCGATCCCTTCCAGCACCGTCATCGCGTCCGCAAGGGCCGACTGCGAGGCAACGTCCCCGTCGAACGTGTCCGCGTACAGGCGGGCCAGCCGCTGCCGTACCCCGGTCTTGCCCCGGAGGGGAAGCGCGAGGTTCGGGCCGTCAATGGCGACCGCATAGGGGCGGGCGTCGGTCGACATGACGAACGTGTACCGCTCCCGCGCCAACGCCACCAAGCGGGTCGCGGCCGACGGCTTCTTACCCCCGTCCTCACCCGACTTCCCGCCCGACCGGCGAGCGTTCACGGTCGGGCGGCTGGTGTTCACGCCGGGCCGATCGGTGTTCACGGTCGGCGGCCCGGTCGGGTTGGCGGGGTCGATCGGTCGGGGGTGACCGTTCACGTGCTGGATGTCGGTGTTCATGCGCTCACCCCTCGATCGGTCGGCTGTTCACAGGTGTTCAGTCGGGCGGTCCGCCGGGGGTGCGCGAGTCGACCGACCCGCACCGCACGACGATCCGCTTTGCGATGTTTCGTCTGATCAGGGGTCGACCGTTCACCCGCCGTACGGGCGTGAACAAGCCGGGCCAGCAGCAGCCAGTTCACCTCCCCCGGACCGAGCCGGATCGAGCCCGGTCGACTCGACTCGCCGGTGTCGGTGAACACCGACCGGTTGACCGTGAACGGGCCGTCGGTCGGTTCGGTGTGACGGGGGGTGTGACGCGTCTCGTCATGCAGGTCAGGCCCGTGCGTCCAGACGATCAGCAGCGCCAGCGACAGCGGGAGCCGATCGGCCTTGGCCTGGTTGCACGGTCGGCAGGCGAGCACGAGCGCACCTGCCGACCACGTCCGCAGCACGGACACCGGCACGACGTGATCGAGGGTCGCCTCCCGCAGCGAGACGAACGGCAGAGCGCAGTAGGCGCACCGCTGACCGTCGCGGCGGGCGAGTTGTTCCTTGCGCTGCCGTCGGCGTGCGGAGTTGAGCGGGTGGCCGTTCCTCATGCCGCCTGCTCCATGTCCTCGGCACCCAGAGCGCGCAGCACAGGGGCGCACACGGTCGCCCCCATTACCCGCTCCCGGCTGACCCCCAGCCTCTTGGCGATCTCCCGCGTGGGCACTTCTCCGTTGAGCAGAAGCGCACCCCGGGCCACGTCGTCCAGCCGCAGGAGAACTTCCCGCTGCGCCGCGCTCCGTGCCGCCAGCGCGCGCTGCTCCCATTCCGGCAGCGACTCCATGGCCACCGGGTCGCAGGACAGCTCAGGGTTGTCAATCTGCAGGAGCAGGATCGCCGTCTTCGCGAGCCGGTCAGCGGTGGACTCGCTGCACCCCAGACGCTCGCCCATCACCTTGTGGGGCGTGCCGTCCAGCTTCAGCAGCAGCGCTTCCCGCTCTCGCTCCGGAAGCGCGGCCACCATCCTGGCCAGGTAGTCAGGCAGGTCGACCCAGGCGCACTGGTTGGGCAGCAGCGGGCACAGCGCGTTGCACGTGGCGGGCTCCGTCCAGTCCACCACCGTCTCGGAGGACCGCATCAGCGCGAAGTGCTCTGCGATCTCACGCTTCACCCGGACGAACAGGACCCTGCGGGTCTCCGTCTCGGACCACTCCGGGTGACCCAGCACGTCGGACGCTCCACTGCGGGCCACCCGCACCCACATGGACTGAACGACATCCTCCGCCAGCGCCCACGCCTCGCCGTTTCCCATCCGGGTACCGCACAGCCGGGAGTAGGCGAACCGCACCAAGCGGTCCCCGTAGGCGTCGAACAGCACGGCAAGCTGATCAGACTGCTCGCCCGTCAGAGGGACAATCTCACCGCTCTCTAAGCGACGACCCCCCGGGCCGCTGCCCGTGGCAGTTCCAGAGCTCCGACTCCTACGCTTCGCGACAGTTCCAGGCATGATGGATGTACCCCTTCGCGGGTGAGGGGAGCGGCTACTTGCTTGGCGGTAGGGAGCCGCTCCCTGCTTCTGCCCCTGCTTTGAGCAGGGGGTTCTCGGGACTCCGCTTGTTCGGCGGCGCCCTCTCGTGAACTAGCGTGCACTAGTGCGCGCTAGTTTGCAAGTGGCTGAGTGGTGTGCGCTAGTCCGCTCTGGTGGGTACGCTCAGGGCATGACTGTCACAGGAGGCCCGAGGTCCAAGGCTGAGCACGTTGCTGACGCACTCAGGGAAGACATCAAGAAGATGCAGCCTGGCGAACGGCTGCCTACGCAGCGAGAGCTGGTGGATCGCTTTGGATACGCCGGCCAGACCATCCAGAACGGCTTGGCGATTCTGCGAGCCGAAGGCGTAATTGTGTCGAGCGGAAACCTCGGCAACTTCGTCGGGGGCGGGAAGGCGCAGGAAGACATGCGTCTCGACATCAAGGAAATTCGCTCCCAGATTCAGGCATTGGCTGAACGACTCGAAGCGCTTGAGTCACGCTCCGCATGAGGTGGCGCGGGATCTGCAACCACCATGCGGCTAAGCGTGAACATCGGGTAGGTGACAACGGGGGGTCACCTGATCTGGCGTGGGGACATCATCAGTGTCCCCACCCTGTCCCCTTGCCTGTCCCCTGGGGCGACCGGCAAGACTCGCAGTAAGCACTCAAAGGAGGGCACATGGGCGAGGACAGGCCTGCGTGGGCGCGTCGGATCGCAGCCGAGCGCGCGGCGCGCGACTGGTCACAGAGGGACGCGGTTAGAGCTCTTCGAGCCCACGCGCCCAGCGATCTTCCGTCAGAAGAGAGCATGATCCGCCAGTGGAAGCGCTGGGAATCCGGAGCCTTGCCGAGCGACTTCTACCAGCCGGTTATCGCGGCCACCTTCGGCACAGTCACGAATGCACTCTTCCCTGCCCCCAGCCGCAGGGATGGCAACCAAGAGATTCTGGCCGTAAGCGGCATGGAAACGCTAGAAATCGTCAGCCGCCTCAACCGTTCCGACGTCGACACCGCCACCCTGGACGCACTGCGCATCACAACGGATCGACTGTGCTCGGAGTATCCGTATATGCCGAGCGCGCAACTCCTGATCGAGGGACGCCAGTGGTTGCGGCGGGTTGTGGAACTGCACTCCAAGAGCTTGACTCTCGCCCAGCATCGCGAAGTTCTCGCCCTCTCCGGCTGGCTGGCCCTCTTGGTCGGTTGTGTGGAGTACGACTCCGGTGATCGGCACGCAGCGGAGTCGACGCGCCGGGCAGCGCTTTCACTTGCGACCGAAGCGGATCATCCGGAGGTTGCCGGATGGGCGCACGAGATGCGGGCCTGGTTCGCGCTCACGACCGGCGACTACCGTGGCGTTATCTCAGCGGCCCAGGCAGGATCGGAGGTCGCGGGTCAGCACGGCGTGGCGGTGCAACTGGCTGGACAGGAAGCCAAAGCGTGGGCCCGACTCGGCGACCGCCGCCAAGTGGAGGTGGCACTCGATCGCGGTCGGCGTCTCCTGGAAGGAATGCCGCATCCTGAGAACCTGGCCAACCATTTCGTAGTCGATCCGGCGAAGTTCGACTTCTACTCAATGGATTGCTACCGGCTGGTCGGCGAGGACAAGCTCGCCCGCACGCTGGCAGAGGAAGTTCTCCGAGCCGGTACGGACTTTGACGGCACCGAGCGGTCTCCGATGCGGAACTCAGAGGCTCGGGTGACGCTAGGCGTGACGGCAGCACGGGCCGGGGATCTTGAGCAGGCGCTCATCATGGGAGACCGAGCGCTGCAAGGAGACCGCCAGTCGGTCCCCTCGCTCATTATGACAAGCCGTGAGCTAGCCGCGGAGGTTCGCCGGAGGTACAGCGCGGAGCCCTCCGCGCAGGAGTACCTATCTCGCCTGGCTACGCTCGGAGAGCAGACACCCGGCTTCCTTCCGCCCGCTTAGAAGTAGCCCCGCACACCGGTCGCAGGGATCAGCTAGCACCCATAGGCGGTACCACGAGCCCCCGGATTCGAGGGAAATCCCGGGGGCTCAGCGCTGGCCTGCTAGACGCTAGTTACCTGCTCAGAGTCACTGTGGCGTGCTAGCGCCCCTGCTAGACCTAGCAAGGGCGGCTGCTAGGTCTAGCAGGGGCGCTCACCCTGCCCCACGCACCGGTGGGGCCCTGGGCGGCTTGGCCTGCCGGTCCCAGAGAAGAGATAGAGCGAGCGGCGAGCCGCACAACCTTGGGCAGCTCGCTCCGCGAGCGCGCGCAGCCCGCCGGCCAACTCGGGCAGCATGACGCGGTGCAGGCCCGGCGGTACGGGACCTGTCCGAGGGTCGGAATTCTGCGTCACCGCGTCATCAACGTCACCCGCACCACCTGACCTGCGGTTTTAGGGTGACGCAGGCGTGCGGGGGTGCGTCATCGGTGACGCAGGGCCGCGTCACGGGGTGACGCAGGTGACGCACGATGACGCAGGACTTTGGCTCTGCGTCACCCCGCTTTCCCGCAGGTCAAAGCCCCTTTCTCGCCGCCAGGGTGACGCGGTGACGCAGACCTCTCCTACTTAAGAAAAAGGAGGGGAGCTTTTGTAGTGCTACAAGTGGGAGCCATTGGACAAGCAAGAGGAGCACCCCGCGCCGCTCCGCCGGGGGTGCTCCTCTTGCTTGTGAGCGGGAAGCGGAATGCTCACGGTCGGAGAGAACCATGCGGCAGGGAGAGGTCAGCGTCCGCACGTCTCCTCCTTAAGAGCCGCCTTGACCTGCGGTAATGCTCTTAAGCGGGTTGGGGCTTGCGGACGCTGCGGACGCTAGCGGACGCTAAACAAATTGTTTAGCGTCCGCACTGTTCCCGCAGGTCAGACACTCTCCCGAACCTCTTGCGGACGCTGCGGACGCTGTCTTACACCAAATCTCTAGGATGGGTTAAAGGGAGAGGGAAACGGAACCGCTCTCTCTCACTGAAGAGCCTTCCAAGGAGGCCACGCAGGGAGGGGCCCGGGAGCTCCCAGCACCCACCGCCCTGCGTGGCTCTTGGAAGGCTCTTCAGAGGGACTGGCAGCCGTCCGACCGGAAGAGACCACGCGCCCCGCCGGGGGTGGTCTCTTCACCCCCGACGCCCCGCACCGCGCCCCCCCCGGGCGGGGGGGGGGCGGGGCGCGCGCGGGCGGGGCGGGCGGGCAAAAGGTTTTTGGGGGTGGCGCGCGGGGGATACCCAGTGAGATTTTAAA
>NZ_JAFEUF010000234.1:0-3233 GCF_016901035.1 Streptomyces durocortorensis | reverse complement strand
CGCGTGCTGCCAACGGGTGGTGCGGCTTGCCGCTCGCTCTATCCCCCCCCCAACACCCCCGCAGCGGCCGCTACCGGTCGCGGCCCCTCAGCTTGTCGCTTGTCTTGTCGCCCGCAACCAGCCCTCCCCCCAGTGGTCGCCAGACCGCCCCTGACCTGCACCACGACAAGTGACAAGACAAGCGACAAGCGACAAGCCGCACCCCGGGGCGGGCCGGGCCGTCCGTGGGCCGTCGGAGGGTGGCCAGCGTTCACCAACACCCACCAACCGTCACCCCTCAATTGCAGGTCAGGAGGTAGCACAAGCGCTCCACCGCAGGTGGCTGCAACCGCTCATCAGTTCCAGCGCTACTGAGCCGTGCTCGACCAGCACTGCTGAGCCGTGCCCGGCGACGGGCGTTACTGACCCCGCGCCCGATCGGCACCGCTGACCGTGCTGCCCCGGCGGCGCCGACCGTCGCGTGCGCGCTCGCGCACTCCCCCGCCGCGCGCCCGTCCACCCCTTGTCGACCCGCCCCAAGGGTGCAACTCTGAGAGTCCCCCCACTTGTGAACTTGTGAATCGACTCACAGAGTCGGCTCACCGAGGAGGTGGCTCGTTTCATGCTCGTCCGTGACGCCATGAGCACGGTGGTCCTCACCATCGGCCCCACCCATACGCTCCGCCAGGCGGCCCGGCTGATGTCGGCCCGCCGTATCGGGGCAGCTGTCGTCCACGACCCGGACACCTGCGGGCTCGGCATCATCACCGAGCGCGACATTCTCGACGCGGTCGGATCCGGGCTCGACCCCGACCGGGAGACCACCTCCGCCCACACCACCACCGACGTGGTGTTCGCCGCCCCGGCCTGGACCCTGGAGGAGGCCGCGGAAGCCATGACGCACGGAGGGTTCCGGCACCTGATCGTGCTGGACGGCGACGGCCCGGTGGGCATCGTGTCGGTGCGCGACATCATCCGCTGCTGGGCGCCCGCCCGTCGCCGTACGACCGCTGCCGCGGCGGCGGCCCGCTGACGCCTGCCGGGGCCGGAACGACCGGTGGGCCGGACCCCAGCGAGGGGATCCGGCCCACGGTCGACGACAAGCGTCCGGTCAGCCGCGAAGGGCCTGGACCGCGGCTTCCAGCCGCTTGCCGAAGTCGGCGTCCGCCTGGCGGAAGTTGTCGATCGCGCGCTCGGCGATGGCGTCGCGCGAGACCTTGGCGATGAACCCGGCGAGGTTCTCGACCAGCCGGACCTTCTCGTCCTCGGAGAAGAGCCGGTAGAGGTCGCCCGCCTGCACGAAGTCGTTGTCCTCGGCGTGGCTCGGCGCCTCGGTGTTGCCGGTGGCGCCGGTGACCGGGAGCGGCTGCCACAGCGGCCGGTCGGTCTGGGCGGGCCCGCCGAAGCTGTTGGGCTCGTAGTTCTTGGCGCCCTGATGACGACCGTCGTAGAGGAAGCCGTCCCGGCTGTTGGTCCGCGCCTCGGTGGCGTGCGGGCGGTTCACCGGCAGGTGGTCGGCGTTGATGCCGACCCGGTAGCGGTGGGCGTCGCCGTACGCGAAGAGGCGGCCCTGCAGCATCTTGTCCGGGGACGGGCCGATACCCGGCACGAAGTGCGCGGGGCTGAAGATCGACTGCTCGACCTCGGCGAAGACGTTCTGCGGGTTGCGGTTGAGCTCCAGCTTGCCGATCTCGATCGGCGGGTAGTCCGCGTGCGGCCACACCTTGGTGAGGTCGAACGGGTTGAAGCGGTACGTCGCCGCGTCCGCCGCGGGCATGATCTGGACCTGCACCGTCCAGGACGGGAAGTCGCCGCGCTCGATCGCCTCGCGCAGATCGCGCTGGTGGCTGTCGGGGTCCTCACCGGCGAGCTTGTCGGCCTCGGCCTGGGTGAGGTTCTCGATGCCCTGGTCGGTCTTGAAGTGGTACTTGACCCAGAAGACCTCGCCGGCCTCGTTGTTCCACTGGAAGGTGTGCGAGCCGTACCCGTTCATGTGGCGCAGCGTGGCCGGGATGCCGCGGTCGCCGAAGAGCCAGGTCACCTGGTGCGTCGACTCGGGCGACAGACCCCAGAAGTCCCAGACGTTGTCCGCCTCCTGCGAGCCGGTGTACGGGTCGCGCTTCTGGGTGTGGATGAAGTCGGGGAACTTGATGGCGTCCTTGATGAAGAACACCGGGGTGTTGTTGCCGACGAGGTCGTAGTTGCCCTCCTCGGTGTAGAACTTCAGCGCGAAACCGCGGGGGTCGCGCACCGCGTCGGCGGAGCCGAGGTTGCCCGCGACGGTGGAGAAGCGCAGGAAGGTCTCGGTCTGCTTGCCGACCTCGGAGAGGAACTTCGCCCGGGTCCACTGCGAGACGTCACGGGTCAGCGTGAAGGTGCCGTACGCGCCGGCGCCACGGGCGTGCACGACGCGCTCCGGTATGCGCTCACGGTTGAAGTGGGCGAGCTTCTCCAGCAGCGCCTGGTCCTGGACGAGAACGGGACCGCCGGGGCCCGCGGTCTCACTGTTCTGGTTGTCGGCGACCGGCGCTCCGGCCTCCGTAGTGAGCGGTCCCTGCGTCACGTGCGCCTCCTGCGTCGTATCCCTGCACAGCGGTCGAACCCTGTACAGCCCTGTCCCTTGGCCAATGCCGTTCTCGATCCTACAATGGACAATGTCTAAGTCAAGCAAGCATCCAAAGTCACACCCGATCGGGATTCGATCCCTCCACTGTTAGGCTGGGCTGCATGAGCGACCTGCTGGAACGACTTCGTGGACGCGGCTGGCGCATGACGGCGCAGCGGCGTGTCGTGGCCGAGGTCCTCGACGGGGACCATGTGCACCTGACGGCGGACGAGGTCCACGCGAGGGCCGTTTCCCGGCTGCCCGAGATCTCGCGCGCGACCGTCTACAACACCCTTGGCGAGATGGTGTCCCTCGGCGAGGTGCTGGAGGTCTCCACCGACCGCCGGGCCAAGCGCTACGACCCGAACGCCCACCGCCCCCACCACCACCTGGTGTGCGCGCAGTGCGGCGCGATCCGGGACGTGCATCCGGCGGGCAACCCGCTGGCGGACCTGCCGACGGACGAGCGCTACGGCTTCATGGTCTCCGGCGTCGAGGTGACGTACCGCGGCACCTGCCCGAACTGCGCCGCCACCGCCTGAGCCGACCGCTTGCACGAGCCGGGGGCCCCCCGGAACCACCAGCGGGCGCCCCGCGATTTTTCACGGGTGGGGCAAGTCCAACACCCCCCAGCCACATGAGATCGCGC
>NZ_JAFEUF010000233.1 GCF_016901035.1 Streptomyces durocortorensis | reverse complement strand
CACACACACCGTCGCCGTCCCGTCGCCGAGGACGGGCGACACCCACGCCCACCCGGGGTACGCCCCCATACCCCCCCCGGGACCGCCCGACAACGACTTTGACGGCATACAGACGCGCCCCGGGAGCGCCCCCCGCCCTCGGCCGGGGGCGGGCCCGTTGCACCCCCGGTCCCCCCCACTCCCCCGCCCGCCACTCCGCCCGCCTCACAGCCCGACGACGGTGACCGCGCTCTCCAGGCCCTTGAAGTCGTCGGCGTTGCGCGTGAAGAGCGGCAGATCCCGGACCGATGCGATGGAGGCGATCATCAGGTCGATCCGGCGCGGCCGCGGGTCGCGCCGGGCCGCGAGGACGAGAGCGACGAGGGTTCCATAGCGTGCGGCGGCTTCCGCGTCGAAGGGCAGCGGTTCGAAGTCGGCCACCGCCGCCCCGAGCTTCTCCATCCGGGCCGCCCGCACCAACGGGTCCTTCGCCATGGCCACACCCTGCTGGAGCTCCGCCAGCGAGAGGGCGGTGAGGGCGGGCAGCTCGGGCAGCCGTCCCGGCTCCAGCACATCGAGGTCAATATAGGTACAGGTGTCGAGCACTCCTGCGCGGTACCGCTCAGCCACCGTTGCGCTCCCACACGTCATCGTCGCCGACCCGGTCCTCCGCGCCGAAGAACTCGTCCGCCTCTCGACGCAGCAGCGCACCGTCCACCCGCGGCAGCCGCCGATGCCGGGCCACGAGCTCCTCGGCGCCGAGCTGCCGCTTGCGGCTGAGCGGGCGCAGTTCGGCGACCTCTATGCCGTTCCGGGTGATGTGGAAGGTCTCGCCGCCCTCCACCGCGTCCATGACCTCGGCGGACTTGTTACGGAACTCCCGCTGCGTGATGGTCTTCATCCCTCCACCGTAGCGCGGCGTGTCTCATGGTGCTACACCTGCTGCCGGTCCATGCGCCCCACGCCCCGGCCGGGCTCAGTGCGGTCCAATGGGCACCATGAGCGACCACACGCCGAGCCCGTTCCAGGACCTCCTGCACGCCCAGCGCGTCTGGGACACCGAGCTGCCCGCCTTCGCCCCGGAGACGGCCCCGCCCGCGCCCCTCCCCCTCTTCCACACCTGGTTCGCCGAGGCCGTGGCGGCGGGACAGCCCGAGCCGCACGCGATGGCGCTGGCCACGGCCGACGCCGAGGGCCTTCCCGACGTCCGCACGCTGCTCCTGCACGGCGCGGACGAGCGGGGCTTCCACTTCGCCTCCCACGCCACCAGCGCCAAGGGCCACCAGCTCGCCGCCCGCCCGCACGCCGCGCTCGGCTTCTACTGGCCCGCGCAGGGCCGGCAGGTACGGGTCCGGGGCCCCGTCGTCCGCTGCACCCCGGCCGAGAGCCACGCCGATCTGCACGCCCGGTCCACGGGGGCGCTCGCCGCCGCGCTGACCGGGGCGCAGAGCGAGGTCGTCGGCTCGGTGGCAGCCCTCCACCGGGCGGCGGACGCGGCCTGGGAGCGGGCGCAGGCGGAGCCGGACACGGAGGCCCCGACCTGGACCCGGTACGTGGTCGAACCGGCCGAGGTGGAGTTCTTCCAGGGCGACGCCCGCCGCCGCCACATCCGGCTGCGCTACCGCCGTACGCCGGGCGGCACCGGCGGCGCGTGGACGCGCGAGCTGCTCTGGCCCTGAGGCTGCCCCCTTCAGCGCCTTGACCCGGTTTCAACAGGAAGAGGGCACTATGGGAAGAAGGTGAGTCGCAGGAGGTACCGATGCCACGAGCCCGTTCGCGTTACGCCCCCGACCGGGGCCTGACCGGTCGCATGGTCACCACCATGTTCCTGATCGGTCTGCTCTACGTCGTCTTCGTGGGCGTGCTCCTCGCGGCGCTGCGGGGCTCCTGGCCGATCATCCTGATCATCACGGGCGGCCTGTTCGTCGCCCAGTTCTGGTTCTCCGACCGCATCGCCGCGTACGGCATGGGGGCCCGCGAGGTCACCCCCGAACAGGCTCCCGAACTGCACGGCGCCATCGACCGGATCTGCGCCCTGGCGGACATGCCGAAGCCCAAGGTGGCCATCGCCGAGAGCGACGTACCGAACGCCTTCGCCACCGGCCGCAGCGAGAAGACGGCCCTGGTCTGCGCGACGACGGGCCTGCTCCGCAGACTGGAGCCGGAGGAGCTGGAGGGCGTCCTCGCCCACGAGATGTCGCACGTCGCACACCGGGACGTGGCGGTCATGACGATCGCCTCGTTCCTCGGCGTCCTGGCGGGCATCATCACGCGCATCGCGCTCTGGGGCGGCTTCGCGCGCAGCCGCCCCGGCAACGACCCGGCGGGCATCCTGCTCCTGCTCATCCCGCTGATCAGCGCCGTCGTGTACGCGATCAGCTTCCTGCTGACCCGGCTGCTCTCCCGCTACCGCGAGCTGTCCGCCGACCGGGCCGCCGCCCTGCTCACCGGCCGTCCCTCCGCGCTCGCCTCGGCCCTGACGAAGGTCAGCGGGCAGATGGCCCGCATCCCGACCGAGGACCTGCGGAAGGCCGAGCCGTACAACGCGTTCTACTTCATGCCCGCGTTCTCCGCGAAGGAGTCCCTGGGCCGGCTGTTCTCCTCCCACCCGACGCTGGAACAGCGCCTGGACCAGCTGTCCCGGATCTCCACCGACCTGTCCCGTTAAGGAGCCGTTTCCGTGGGCCTGCTCGACGCGATCCTCGGCCGGAGCAAACCGGTCCGCCCCGACCTCGACCAGCTCTTCGCCGTGCCCTCCGCCGCTCTCACCCTCCAGGCCGCGACCGGCTTCACCCCGACCGGCCGGGGCTCGGTCTGCTTCGCGGGCGTGGAGGGCGGCGGCTTCGCCCGGCTCCAGGAGGACGTACGTGAACTGCTGGACGCGGACACCGAGCGCGGCGGCATCCCGGTGGAGTTCAGCCGGGACGCGTACGGCTACACCTGGCTGCTCGCCACCCACCCGGCCGACGACACGGCGGGCCTGGTCAACGACCTGCACGCGGTGAACACGATGCTCCAGGACGGCGGATTCGGCCCGCACCTGCTGTGCTCGCTGATCGGCTTCCGGGACACGGAGGGCGCCGACGGCCGGTCACTGGCCCTGGTGTACCTCTACAAGCGCGGCACGTTCTACCCGTTCGCCCCGCTGCCCGGCGCCGCCGAGAAGCGGGACAACCAGCTGGAACTCCAGGTGCGCGGCGCCCTCGGCGACGACCTCCGGGTGGAGAAGGACCTGTCCCGCTGGTTCCCGGTGTGGGGCGCGCCGGGGCTGTGAACTCTCACAGCGGCCTTACGGCACCTCACCAGCGGACCGGCACCTTCCGCTCCCCCTGAGCGAAGAGCCCCGAGAACCGGCCTCCCGGCCTCCCGTCCGGGCCGAGCGTCGGGCAGCGGGCGAGGAGGGTACGGAAGACGATGCGCCCTTCGAGGCGGGCGAGCGGGGCGCCGAGGCAGTAGTGGATACCGTGGCCGAACGCCAGGTGCCCCCGGCCCCTGGCCCCTGCGCGGCGGATGTCGAAGCGGTCCGGTGCGGCGAAGCGGGCCGGATCCCGACCGGCGTCCCCCAGGGCGATCAGGACCACAGCACCCGCGGGCACGGACCGGCCGCCGATCTCCAGCGGCTCGACCGCCACGCGCGGCGGTGCGGTCTCCACCGGGGCGTCGTAGCGCAGCATCTCCTCCACCGCCCCCTCCACGAGGCCGTCCAGGTCGCTGCGGAGGAGGGCGAACTGGTCGGGGTGGGCGAAGAGCGCACGGGCGCCCTTGCAGAGGAAGTTCACCGTGGACTCGTGCCCGGCCAGGAGCAGCAGGAGCGCCATCGAGAGCAGCTCGTCCTCGCTCATCCGGTCCCCGCCCTCGTCGACCGTGTGGATCAGGTCGCTGAGCAGGTCGTCCGCCGGTGTCGCGCGCTTGGCGGCGATCAGCCCGCCGAGATACGGCACCGCCTCCGCCTGCGCCGCCCGGACCGCCTCCGGACCGGTGGGTGCGGTGATCTCGTCGGACCATGCCCGGAAGGCGTCCCGGTCCAGGTCCGGAATGCCGAGCAGTTCGCAGATGACGGTCATCCGCAGCGGGTAGGCCAGCGCGTCCACAAGGTCGGCGCGACGGTCCTCGGCGGAGAGCATGGCGGTCACCAGCCCGTCGGTGACCTCCTGGATGCGTGGGGCGAGAGCGGCGACGCGGCGCGGGGTGAAGGCGCGGGCGGCCAGCCGCCGCAGCCGGGTGTGGTCCGGCGGGTCGCTCAGCAGCATGTGGGCGTTGCCGGGGCCATCGGGGACGGGCGGGGCTTCGAGGCCGGTGGCCAGGTGCCCGTTGCGCGGCCAGTCGCGGCTGAGCCGGGGGTCGGTCAGCGCTTCCCGGCAGGCGTCATGGCCGACGACGAGCCAGAACCGGTCCTTCTCCCCCGCGCGGATCTCGTGCACAGGCCCTCTGGCCCGCAGCACGGCATAGGCGGGATACGGATCGGAACCGAAATCCGCATCGATGTCGAGGAGATCCACCGCGGCCTGCTCCGCCACAACAGCTCCCCCTGGTGGGTCCGGATGGGACCGGCCGGGTCGCCCGCCACTTCATCCCGTCAATCCTTCTGCCTTCATCGCGAGTTGCTGAAACTTTTCCCGTAACTCTGTTTATCGACAGTCCCCTTGGGCTATGCCTCACACCGTTGCTGTCCCCCATGGCAGAGGAGTGTCAGATGGCCAAGCGCATGCTGTACAAGGCTGCGAGCAAGCTCGGCTTCACCACCAAGGGAGCCGCCGGGGCCTACCCCTGGATCCCGTAGCCTCCGCAGCACGTCAGGCTTGACGGACGGCCCGGCCCCGCCAGTCGGGGCGGGCCGTCCTCCGACCCAGGGGCGTCACGTTGACCGAACAGACCATGCCCCGGCCTCCGGTACGTACGGGCGTGACACAGGCCGGGCTGATGGAGCAGTACGAGAAGGACCGCCTCGGCCATCTCCTGGCCTCGGTCGAACGGCACGGCCCGGTGGTGGAGCTGACCGAGGGCACCGTCCTGGTGAACGACCCGGCCGCCGTCCACGACGTACTCCGCCGTACCAACACCGACTTCCTCGTCACCGGCAACATCCGGCGCGACGAGGTCAGCGGAGTGCGCGGCGACCCGGCCACCGAAGCGTGGATGCGGGGCCGGCGTGCCACCCAGAAGGGCATGTCGCCCCCGGCTCTGGAGGCCCACCGGGCCTGGCTGGCCGAGGAGACCGAGCGGCTGTGCGACCGGTGGCGGGCCCGTTCCTCCGTCACCGACCCCGTCGCCGAACTGGAACAGCTCTCCGCCCGCTCCTTCGCCCGCTTCTGCTTCGGCACCCGCGACGCCGGATCCGCCGCTCCGCGCACCGGCGACCTGCTGAACGCCCTGACCCCGCTGATCAGCAGCCCGTTCCACTTCCCGCCTGCCGTACGCCGCTTCCTGCCCCGCTACCGCCGCTCGGTCAACGCGCAGAAGAACCTGGAGGCGGAGCTGCGACGGGTGCTCGACGGGCCGGGCGAGGGCGGGCTCGTCGACGCACTGGCCGCCGCCGGGCTGGACGCCGAGGCAACCGTACGCATGCTGGTCTCCAACGGCCTGGCCTCCTACCGAGTCCCGGCCGCCGCCGTCACCTGGGCCTTGGTGGCGCTGGCCCGCGAGCCGGATGTCGCCGAGGAGTGCGCCGCCGCCGTGGACCCGGGCAGCAGCGCGGTCACCCCGGACATCCTGCGCTGGACGATCGCCGAGTCCCTGCGCCTGTGGCCGCCCAACTGGCTGATCCTGCGCACGGCCAACGGCGAGCAGAGCTGCGGCGGGTGGAGCGTACCGGCGGGCGCGGCGGTCATGATCTCGCCGTACGTCGTGCACCGCACCGCACCGGTGTTCACCGACCCCATGGCGTTCCGCCCACACCGCTGGGCGTCGCTCCAGCCGGCTGCCGGGGAGTACCTCCCGTACGGCATCGGCAGCCGCTGGTGCGTCGGCAAGGCGCTGGCCGACCTGGAGCTGGCAACCGTCCTGGCCACCCTCGTGGCCCGGCTCCGCTTCACCGTGGAACACATGGACCCGCTGCCGGACGTACGGACGACGCTGCTCCCGGCTCACCTCACCCTCGGAGTGCGGCCCCGCTGACGGTGGCGTGGTCCAGGAACGCGGTCCAGGCGGCCGGGGCGACGGCGAACGTGGGGCCGTCGATGACCTTGGAGTCGCGGACGTGGACGGTGTGGGGGCAGGTGGCGACCTCGACGCAGGCGTCCTCGAAGTCGCCGCTGTGGCTGGACTATCAGGCGTCGGCCTCCTGCGGGTTCAGCGTGATGCCGTGGACCGTGGGCCCCAGGCGCGCCCGGTAGCGGCGGACGCCCCAGCTGCGGTGCTCCAGCTCGGCGGCGACCAGGACGTCCGCCGCGTTCACCTGGCCGGGGACCAGTTCCACCAGGGCGGCCACCGGGTGGTCGCCCACCAGCGGCAGCCGGCGCAGGGCGCGGAACTCCCACTGCGGGTCCGGCTGGGATGCTCCGTGCCCCCGTACGATCCACTCCTCCCGGCCGGGGCCCGGCTCCGGCTGCTGCCGCTCCACGCCCAGGTCGACGACGCCGGTGCTGACGGTGAAGCTGAGTCCGGTGCCGGGGCCGGCCGCCGCCGGGCGGGTGCGCTCGCCGGGGTCGATGAGGCGGGCGACGGGCCGCAGGGCCGGGTCGGGTGTGGAGAGGGAGAGGGCGAGGGAGGCGTGCCGGAACGTGCCCGGGGCCTGCGGGGTCTCCGGGCGGAACGAGCACACCAGCAGCAGGTGGCGGTAGTCCCGCCCGGGCGTGGACCGGACGTGGGCGTGCCAGTCGGCGGGGGCGCTCGCGTGATCGGCGGGCAGCAGGTCCCAGCCGAAGGTGAGTCGGCCGTGCAGCGGCTCCGGGGTCCGCGTTCGCCCCGGGCCGCCCGGTGAGCCGAGGGTGCGCTCCGGTTCGAGGGCGACGTCGTGCAGCTGGATCTCGGTCATGCGGTGGCTCCCTCGGTCATGCGGTGGCTCCCCTGCTCCGGCCTCGTAGAAAGGTGAAGGCTCCCCAGTCGCGGTACTGCGGGTACCGGGCCCGGGTGGCGGTCTGCGCCTCGCGGAACGCCCGCTCGGGGTCGTCGGCGAGGTCGGCCCGCTGGTGCAGGCTCTGGAAGAAGTACGCGGCCGGTTCGGGGCGTACGGCCCACAGGCAGCCGACGACGGCCTGCACTCCGGCGGTGATCAGGGCGGCCGGGACGCCGCGCACGTTGTCCGCCCGGTCGAAGCGGCCCAGCGCCGATTCGCAGGCGGCGAGGGTGACCAGGCGGACGCCGCTCAGGTCGAGTTCGAGGAAGTCGTGGGCGAAGACCCGGCCGTCGTCGTCCTCGTCCGGGGTGAGGTAGAGGCAGTGCAGCCAGGGGGCGTCCTGGTCCATCGTGCCGTGGACGGCGAGGTGGACCACGTCGGCGGTGGCCAGTTCGGCGAGCAGCCCGGCCCGGGTCGCGGCCGGGCCGGTCACCGCGTCCTCGCCGACCGCCGCGGCGACGGCCCGGGCGTGCTCGTCGAGCGCGGGTTCGGCGGACAGACCGTAGGGGACGCCGCCGGTGGCCGAGGCGATGACGGCGGTACGGCGCGGGCGCGGGCGTACGGGGAGGTCGGCGGGGACGAGCGCTTCGAGGCCCGCGATGGTGGTGACGGTCCAGTCGTCGGCGATCAGGCGGCCGTCGACGGAGCAGAGCGCGACCGGCAGGTAGTGGAGTGCGCCGTGCGGCCAGAGCAGCAGGCGGTCCTTGCCCTGGGCCCGCCACGCGGCCCACCGGTCGCCCATCACGAGCGGCAGTTCGTACCCCGTCAGCAGCCTGCGGCCCTCCGGTGTCACCTCACCGAAGAGCGGGTCGCGTTCGACCTCGGTGCGGACCGCCTCGACCAGATCGGCGACGGGATGCCGGTCGGCGTACGCCGCCGCGCTCTCGGGTCCGTCGTCGTCCGGATCGCCCAACTGCACGGTGATGGCGCTTCCTTCGCGGGTGACGGCGAGCAGGACGGCCGCGCCGTTCACGGCGGTCGGCAGGAACCAGGTGAGGAGCACACTGCGTTCGTCGAGGAATCCGCCGGTGCGCGCCCAGAGGTGCTGGTCGTCCACGAAGGCCGCTGACCGGGAGCGCAGTTCGTCGTCGATGAGGGACGAGATCCGGCGACGCAGGTTGCGTACGAACCGGTCGTCGTCGTGCCCCTCCTCCCCTGGGTCCGTGTCGAGGACGTTCAGCAGGTTCGCCGTCGCGCCTCCGGCAGCGGTGGGGCTCTCCAAGGAGCGAAGTTTCGCCAGGTAGTTGGCGATATGCGCGGGGCGGGTGACCGGGCCGTCGATCCTCCGCCAGGCCCCGGCCTCCGGCCCCTTGCCCGCCTGGTGGAGGCCGAGCATCAGCGCCACCGGCAACGACTCGATCCCGAGGGTCACCTGCCAGACGGCCGCGTGGACGAGATCGCGGAGCACCTCGCCGAGTGCGGGGGCGCCGCTGGTGTCGAAGTTCGGTACGTCGACGATGATCGCGTACACCGCGTTCTTGAGGGCGTCGCCGCTGAGGTTCGGCAGGTCCTGGAGGACGGGCAGCAGGCATGCCTGGGCCAGGTCTTGCTGGTTCAGCGAGGCGTAGGAGAGCGCCGCGTAGGTGGAGTGGCCCCAGGGGAAGGGCACCCGGTCGGAGACCGGCTCGCCCCGCTCGACCGCCAGGCGGTAGAGGTCCGCCGTCAGCAGTCTGACGACCGTGCTGTCCCCCGGTGCCGCCTGCCGCAGGAGGGCTGCGCCCAGCGCGGGCCGCCCCCGGTCGCGGGCGTGGGCGGCCGCGTGCAGGAGGGCGGCGGAGCGCTGGGCCGGGGTCCAGTCGGCCGGAAAGGACTCCGGGAAGGGGCCGAGGGGGTCGGAGTCGGGGCCCGCGCAGTCGGTGGGGTCGTCGGGCAGCGCGTGCAACCGGGCCTCGACGTGTTGCCGGCGCTGCGCGGGGCTCTGGGTGAGGGGAGAGCGGTCGGCCCAGTCCAGTACCGCGCGCAGGAGCGGCCGGTCGGCGCGTTCCCGGGCGAGGTGGATGCCCTGCTCCACGGTCCGGGCGGCGACGACTCCGCCGTACGCGGCGAGGAAGGCGGGCACGTCCGAGCCGAACACGTTCTCCCGTACGGTGTCGACGTACGTCGCGGGCGCGTCGCCCATCGACCGGAGCAGGAAGAGCACCAGATCCGGCGGCGCGGCGGCGCGTACGGCGAACAGGGCGTCGAACGCGGCCCGCGCGGTCGCCCGGTCCACGCCGCCGCCCTCCTCCTCCCCCTCCTCCGCCTCCTCTTCCGTGACCAGGGCCACCTGGGCCAGCGCGGCCAGGATCCGGGGGCGCAGCGCACTGCCCGGACCGCTCGCGCGTTCGTCCGACTCGGCAGCCCGTACCAGCAGGTCCCGGGCCTCGCCCCGTAACCGCGCGTCGAACAGCAACGGCCAGGTTCCGCCGAACCACGGCCGGTACAGCGGCGATCGGTACAGGTCCGCGGCGTGCTGGGCAGCCCGTACGGTCCCTTCCTCCCCGGCGTACGCGTCGCCGCCCAGGTCCTCCGGACCCCGGACCGCCAGCCGCAGCCGGGCGGCCGCCAGGAGCGCCGCCGCCAGGTCCGGAGAGCCGTCCGGGGAGCCCTCCAGCCGCTCGATCAGGCGGCCGGACAGCTCGTCGGCGTCCTCGAACACCGGGCGCTCGCACCGCTCCGCGAGCACCGGAGCCGCGCTCTCGACCGTACGCAGTGCCGCCTCCCGCCAGACCTCGTCGGCCCCGCACTCCTCCGCGACCTCGGTCACCAACCGCCAGTAGAGGTAAAGGAGATCGGCCGCTCCTCCCCGGCTCCGGACCGCATCGGCGACCAGCAGCTCCAGCAACGCCCCGGCGGACAGTCCGTGGACCTCCTCCGTCTCCCCCAGACCCCGGCGCACCCGCTCCAGCTCACGCGCGCGCCGCTTGGCCGCGTCGAGCGACAGCACTCGGTCCCGTACGTGAAGCACCAGCCCCAGCAGGGCGGAGACCGGGTCGAGGACGTAGGTGGGCGTGGGCGGCCCGGCGGCCTCGTGACCGGGCGGGCCGAATCGCACCCGGCCCGCACAGACCATCCCCTGCCGGGTCTCGTTGGCCAGCGCGGCAACCATGTCGTCGTCCGTAGGCAGCACATGGGACACGACCAGCACGAGCGAGCCCGCCCCGGACGCCGTCTCCAGCCAGCCGGCCGGCAGGTCCAGGTCGAGGTCGTAGGCCAGCTCCAGCCCACCGGGGCCATGTACGGAGACGACGCCCTCCTCGTCCCGGTGGACGCACCACCGACCGTCGACGGGGTCCGCGAACGGCAGCCCCTCCAGCGACGCGAGCGCCGCCAGCCCCCGCCCGTACGCCCGGGTGAACAGGCTTCCGCCCGGACCGGCTCCGGTGAACGGGCCGAGCCCCGCCCGCCCCACCGCCAGTC
>NZ_JAFEUF010000232.1 GCF_016901035.1 Streptomyces durocortorensis | reverse complement strand
CCGGGCGGGTCCCCCGGCGGGGCGGCGGGGACCGGGTCCTGGGAGCTGGGCACCGCGGCCGGCGCCCGCGGCATCCGGGCCCACCCCCCGCCGGGCCGCACCGCGCCGCACCCTCACCCAGCCGAACGGGTATGAGCTGCACCCCTGGGCCGACCTCCAGCCGCCCGGCGCTCCCGCCTCCGCCGGCCTGCCCGCACTCGACGCGCTCGACGGGCGGTCCTTCCACCACGCGAGTCCCGGAAGCGCGGGGTGACCGGGATGATCCTCTACCTTCACTTCGGCGACCCGCAGCCGGACCCCGCCTACCGCCGACTCCTCGACATGGTCGGCGAGTTCACCCCCGTCGCCCAGGCCCTGCCGCCGGACGCGGCCCTCGCCGACGTGTCCGGAAGCACCCGTTACTTCGACCGCGACGCCGATGGGCTCGCGGCCCTGATCCGGATGCGCGCGGCCGCGCTCCACGGCCTCGACGTGACGGTCGGCATCGGCCCCAACCCGCTCCTCGCCCGGCTCGCCGCACACCGGGGGGAGCCCGGCGCCATCCGCACCGTTCCCGACGACCCCGAGGCCGTCACCCGGTTCCTCACCGGGCTCCCCGTCGCCGCGCTGCCCGGCGTCGGTCCGGCCACGGTCCGCACCCTGGCCTCGTACGGCCTGCGCACCGCCGACCGGATCGCCGCCACCCCGCTGCTCACCCTCCAGCGCATCCTCGGCGCGGCCCCCGGGCGTACGCTCCGCGAGCACGCGGCCGGAATCGACCCCACCCGGGTCGCTCCCGGCGCCCCGCCCCGCACGGTCGACGCCGAACACCGCTTCGGCCACGACGAGTCCGACGCCGCCCGCCAGCGGGCCGCCCTGACCCACCTGACCGAACAGCTCGGCGCCCAGCTCCGCGACGAGCGGCAGACCTGCCGGGCGCTGACCCTGACCGTCCTGTACGCCGACCGTGCGGGCCACTCGTCGATCATCCGCAGCCGCACCCTGCCCGAGGCCACCGCACACACCCCCCGGCTCCGCGCCGCCGCCCACGCGCTGCACGGCTCCCTGGGGCTCCAACGGGCCCGGGTCCGCTCCCTCGCCCTGCGCGCGGGCGAACTCGGCGACGCCGCTTCCGCCTCCCGGCAGTTGACCTTCGGCCCCGACGACGACCGGTCCCGCCGCATCGAGGCCGCGGCCGACCGCGCCCGCGCCCGCTTCGGCCCGGGCGCGGTACGGCCCGCCAGCACGGCGGGGATGCGGTGAGCGTCCGACGCCCGGCCCGGGGCGTCAAGGAGCGCGCGGCCATCATGGGTCCATGACCTCTCCATCGCACCGCTGGGCGCGGGCGGAGCGCCTCGACGCCGCCCGGATGCTCGACGCCCTCCATG
Source organism: Streptomyces durocortorensis (assembly GCF_016901035.1). Classification (GTDB taxonomy): domain Bacteria; phylum Actinomycetota; class Actinomycetes; order Streptomycetales; family Streptomycetaceae; genus Streptomyces; species Streptomyces durocortorensis. The sequence goes on along the minus strand of NZ_JAFEUF010000232.1, from coordinate 9,073 downwards.
TCGAAACCGGTGTCCGGCTGACCCTGGACGGCCTGTGTCCGGGCGGGCAGGTCGGCGCCGCCTATGTTCGCCGGCCGGACCGTCGCCGCTCCGTGCTCAAGTGGCGACCGTACAGCCGCGCGGCGGACATGGAGGCAGGGCCGCTCACCGTCAGCCGGGTGATGCGCGACGCAGGCTGCCCGGCCCCGGACACCGAGCTGGTGGCCCAGGTGGGCCACGCGGTCGTCACCGTTCAGGAGCTTCTGCCCGGCATGAAGATCGACCGCCTCGATCTCCGCGGGCTGGTCCAGGCCCTCCAGCTCAACCGGTTGCAGGCCGGCCGGCTCGCCGACCTGCCCGGTGTTCCCGCCGCAGAGCTGTTCCTGCGTCAGGACGGCCCCGGCTACTGCCTGCACGAGCCGCTGCGCCGGCACAACCGTCGCAGCGCCGCCCTGGAGCAGTGGGTCGCTGCCGTCGGCGCCGGCCACCCCGGCCGACTGGCCGGCGACGACGCCGTGCACATGGACTTCCACCCCGGAAACCTGCTGGCGGCCGACGGCTCGATCACCGGCGTCATCGACTGGGACGGGGCCGCCCGCGGTGACCACCGGTTCGACCTGGTCACCCTGCGCTTCGGCATCCACGGCGGGGGAGCGGACCCGCGAGTGACGCGACACCTCGACGCCGTACTCGACGCGGTTCCGGAGGACGTCCTGCGGCCCGCGTGGGCGCACATGAGCCTGCGCATGGTCGACTGGGCCATCCGGCACTTCACCTCGTCCGAGGTGGAGCACTGGCTCGACCTCGCCGAACAACGCGTGAGCTGACAGGTGCGGCGGGCCGAAGGAACGCCCCGCCGTGAAGTGCCCCCTCAGCCCCCGAGGTGTTCCGCCCGGTGGGCCGCCCACCGCTGCATCAGCGACCCGAGCTCCTTCTCCAGGAACAGGAAGAACTCCAGGGTGTCGTTGATCCGGCGGCCCTGCGGGGTGTCGAGCCCGAACTGCTCCACGCCCTCCCGCATCGTGGTCTGCCAGTTCCTCAGGAAGGCGTCCCGCTCCAGCAGCGCGTTGTACCACTGATCGCCCTGTACGCGATAGCGCTCCCGCCGGGATCCCGGCTCCCGCTCGCGGCTGACCAGGTTGACCTGGGCGAGATAGCGGACGGCTCCCGACACGGCTGCCGGGCTGACCTTCAGCTGCTCGCTCAGTTCGGCGGAGGTGAGCGCTCCCAGCTCCGACGAGAGCAGGGCGGCGAAGACCCTGGACGGCATGCGGGTCATGCCTGCCTGGACCAGCTGGGCGGCGAAACGCTCCACGAACCGGGAGACGGCCTCCGCCTCGTCGTCGCCGTCCGTGCGGTTGTCCGTCCGCTGCTCATCCATGTTCCGACCCCGGTCTCCGTGGTTCCCGACGCTCGCGTGCCGCCCGCGCCTCCGGCCAGTCTACGAGCGATTCATACACTTCCTTAACTTCACACATTTCTGAAAGAAGCGTAGTTTCGAAACATGAAGAAGGCCATCACCATCTCCGGGCTGCACAAGTCGTTCGGTCCGACGCACGCCCTCACCGGCCTCGACCTCGACGTACAGGCAGGCGAGGTCCACGGCTTCCTCGGACCCAACGGGGCGGGCAAGTCCACGACGATCCGCGTCCTGCTGGGTCTGCTGCGCGCCGACTCCGGCGGCGTCCGACTTCTCGGCAAGGACCCGTGGAAGGACGCGGTCGAGCTGCACCGGCGGCTCGCCTACGTCCCCGGGGACGTCGAGCTGTGGCCGGGCCTGACCGGAGGCGAGGCCATCGACCTGCTGGCGAAGCTGCGCGGTGGTCTCGACCGGCGGCGCCGCGACGAACTCATCGACCGCTTCGACCTCGATCCGGCCAAGAAGGGCCGCGCCTACTCCAAGGGCAACCGGCAGAAGGTCGCCATCGTCGCCGCGCTCGCCTCCGACGCCGAACTGCTCCTCCTCGACGAGCCCACGGCGGGCCTCGACCCCCTGATGGAGGTCGTCTTCCAGGACGTCATCCTTCAGGCGAAGGCCGCGGGGAAGACCGTGCTGCTCTCCAGCCACATCCTGGCCCAGGTCGAAAAGCTCTGCGACCGCGTCAGCATCGTCCGCCAGGGCCGCACCGTCCAGTCGGGCACGCTCGGCGAAATGCGCCACCTCACGCGCACGACCGTCGAGGCCGAGACCGAGCGCCCGGCCACCGGACTCGACGCCCTGCCCGGCGTCCACGGGCTGACGGTGACGGGCCGAAGGGTGAACTTCGCCGTGGACGGAGCACATCTCGACGCGGCGATCCGCGGGCTCGGCGAGTTCGGCATCCGGAGCCTGACGAGCCATCCGCCGACGCTCGAAGAGCTGATGCTGCGTCATTACGGCGACGAACTCGCATCCTCGGCCTCCTCACCCGCCTCGGGCGGTGTCGACCGATGACCGGTATCGCCGCGCCGCTCGACGCCCCCGGAAGGTCCACGCCGGACAGGGCCGTCCTCGCCGCCTTTACCGGCACCGGCACCCTCCTCCGCTTCAACCTGCGCCGGGACCGCGTCCGCCTGCCCGGATGGCTGCTCGCCCTCACCCTGGGCACGCTGGCCACCGCGGCCGAGTACACGTCGCTGTACTCCACCCCCGAGCAGCGCGCCGCCGCCGTCAGGTCCATGGACAGCCCGGCCGCGCTCGCCATGACCGGCCCCCGTCACTACCTGTCCGACTACACCGCCGGTGCGATGCTCGGCCACCAGATGCTCGGCTTCATGGCCGTCCTGGTCGGCCTGATGAGCGTCCTGATCGTCACCCGGCACACCCGCGACGAGGAAGAGACCGGCCGCGCCGAACTGGTCCGCTCCACAGACGTCGGCCACCACGCCCACCTCGCCTCCGCCCTGGCGGTCGCCGCCGTGGCCAACCTCGGACTCGCCCTGCTGCTTGCCCTGGGGCTCACCGCGACGGGCATCGACGGAATCGGTCCGGGCGGCGCGCTGCTGTACGGCCTCGCGCACGCCGCGATCGGGCTCGTCTTCGCCGGTGTCGCCGCGATCACCGCGCAACTGACGGCACACACCCGGGGCGCGTCGGGCCTGGCGCTCGCGGCGATCGGCGTGGCCTACGTGCTGCGGGCCTCCGGCGACGTGGGCAACGACGCCCTGTCCTGGCTGAGCCCGATCGGCTGGATCCAGCGCACCTACGTCTTCGTCGACGACCGGTGGTGGCCGCTCGCCCTCTGCTTCCTTCTCGCCGCCGCGACCGCCTCCTACGGCTTCGTCCTGAGCACCCGGCGCGATGTCGGCGCGGGCCTGCGCCCCGCGCGGCTCGGCCGGCGTACCGCCTCCGACGCACTCACCCGGCCCTTCGGCTTCGCCCTGCGGCTGCACCGGGCGACTTTGCTCGGCTTCGCCGCAGGGCTGTGCCTGATGGGCGTCACGTACGGCTCGATCCTCGGCGAGGCGGCCGACATGGTGGAGAGCGTCGAGCAACTCCAGGAGGCGCTCAAGGGCATCGGCGGCGCCACCGTGGCTGAGTCGTTCGCGTCGATGGTGATGGTCGTCGTCGCGGTCGTCGCCGCCGTCTACGTGGTGATGGCCGCGCTGCGACCGCGTGCCGAGGAGAACGCCGGCCGCGCCGAACCGCTCCTGGCCACCGGCCTCTCCCGCGACCGCTGGCTCGGCAGCCACATCGCCGTCGCCCTGGCTGGCGGGACGGCGCTGCTGGTCCTCGCCGGGCTGGGCTTCGGCGTCTCGGGCGCGGCATCGGCGGGGGACGGGAGCCTGGTCCTCGAACTGACGCTGGCGGCGGCCGCGTACGCCCCGGCCCTGTGGGTCACCGTCGGTGTGGCCGTCCTGCTCTTCGGGTGGTTCCCGCGGGCGGGAGCGGCGGCCTGGATCGTGCCCGTGTACGCGTTCCTCGCCGGATACCTGGGGCCGATCCTCCAGCTCCCGGGTTGGACGAAGAATCTGTCGCCCTTCGGCCATGTGCCCCAGCTCCCGGCCGCCGGAATGAACTGGACCCCGCTGCTGGCGCTGACCGCCGTCGCGGCCGGGCTGATCCTGCTGGGTCTTACGGGTTTTCGCCGCCGGGACCTGGACACCAAGTGACCTGGTACGGGGGAGAGGGGGCGCGGCCAGGCGTGTGGAAGTGCGCTTCGGCACCCCTTTTCGCAGGTGAGGCGCCAAGGACGCACGGTGCCGCGTACGAGCGCTGCCCAAGGTCATCGGCCTCCTGCCGGCCGACCCGGACACCTCACCCCGCGTACGCCCCGTCCAGGTCCAGCGGGTCGCCGAGACCAGCGGTCTGACCGGCCCTCACCACCCCGTCCACAGGAAGTGGTTGACCAGCAGAGCCGGAACGGCCGACGCGACCAGCCACCACCGCACACTCCGGCGCGGCAGCAGCGCCGCCGCGGGCAGCAGCCACAGCAGGAACGGCTGCCAGATGCGCTCGGTCTCCGCCTTGCTCATGCCGGAGAGGTCCGCGGCGAGCAGTGCCGCCAGCGCCGCCAGGACGAGCAGGGCCAGCCGCCCCTCCGGGGAGGCCGCCACAGGGCCGCGCCGCAGCGCCTGTACGGCGCCGGGCGCCACCACCGCGCTCCGGCGCAGCCCGGCGACGGCGGCGAGCCCCGCCGCGACGGTCGCGCAGGCCAGGTTGGCCCAGACCCAGTAGCCGTACGGGCGGACGCCGCCCGCGCCCTGGTAGTAGCGCTCGACCAACAGGTGGTAGGCGGTCCACCAGTTGAATCCGGCCAGGGTGAAGGCCACCGGCACCACGAGCGCGCCGAGCAGGAACACCGGCACCGGGCGGGCGGTCCTGGCGAGCACCAGGACCGCGAGCAGGACGGCCGCCATCAGCCCCAGCCCGTAACTGAGGTAGCAGGTCCACCCGAACAGCAGACCCCCGCCGACCGCTGCCGCTGCCGGGAAGCGGACCCGGCGGGTGGCGGCCAGGGCGAGCAGCGCCACCGACCAGGCGGCGACGGCCGCGAAGTAGCCGTCGGCGGAGACGCCCGCCCAGACGGCGGCCGGGGCGAGGACGAGGAAGGGCGCGGCACGCCGGGCCATGCGCTCGTCGGCCAGCACCCGCACGGTGATGAGGGCGGCCAGCACCGCCGAACTGCCCACCACGACGCACCAGACGGCTGCCCAGGCGCCCCCGCCGAGCCCGATGCGGTCCAGCCACACGAAGGTCAGCGTCGCGCCCGGCGGGTGCCCGGCGATATGGGCGGGCCAGTTGCCGGGCGCCTCGACCAGGATGTGGTCGGTGAAGCCGCGCAGCGTGGCGGGGATGTCCGCGAAGCGGTCGATGACCCGCAGGTATTCGTGCTTGGTGGTGAGCCGCCGCTCGACGCCCCGGTACCAGCCGTCGATCAGCGCCATCGAGAAGACCCAGGCCGTGGACCCGGCCCAGGCCGAGACCAGCAGCCCGCGCCAGGGCAGCCGGGCGGCGAGCGGCGGCCCGTACGCGACGACCAGGACGGCCATGGTCAGCGCGGCGGGGGTGCCGGGGCCCAGGTGGGGATCCCAGGAGGCAAGGAAGGGCGGCCACTGGGCGAACAGCGTTCCGTCCCGGTCCTGGATGATCCTGCCGATGAGCACGGCGGCTACGACCAGCAGTACGCCCGCGGCGGCGGCGATCAGATCCGCCCGCCCCGCGCGCCGGACCCGGTCGTTGGTGCGGTCCGGCGGTGCGGGCGGGCCGTGCCCGGTGCCGTCGGCGGTGTCCGTGGGGGTGACGTCCTCGGTCTTCACGCTGGCACGCTATGCACACCGGGCGGCGATCGGGCGGTACGGCAGGGCCGCGTCACCGAACCGTCAGATCCGTCAGATCTGACAGATCCATGCCCGGCCGTGACGGGCGTCCGGTCCCCCGTCCGGCGGTGACGTCAGAGTTTCGTCAGGAGTCGCATCCCCCGTCGGCGCCGTTCGCCGCTTAGCGTCGGCCCTATGCCCGAACGCCGCCCGACCCGCTCCCTCCCCGAGACCCTCCGCACCCTCCGCGCCCTGCGCACCCCCGCAGACCCGGGGTTCTGGCGCAGCCCCGTGCGCGGGGCGCGCTTCACCGCCGTGCTCGGCGTCGTCCTGCTCGTCGGCCTCACCCTGCTGTTCGTCACCGGGCTGCTCTCCTACGCCGCCTACAACCCGGACCTGAACCCGGTCAACGACAAGACCCCGGGCAAGGGATGGCTGGGCTTCTACCTGTTCTCCTGGCCGACCGGCCCGCACTGGCTCTACCGGCTGACCCAGGGCCTGCACGTCACCGTCGGCATCGTGCTCGTGCCCGTCCTGCTCGCGAAGCTCTGGTCGGTGATCCCCCGCCTCTTCGCCCTGCCGCCCGCCCGTTCCGTGGGCCACGCCCTGGAGCGGCTCTCGCTGCTGCTGCTCATCGGCGGGGCGCTGTTCCAGTTCGTCACCGGACTGCTCAACATCCAGCTGGACTACCTCTTCCCCGGGTCCTTCTACACCCTGCACTTCTACGGGGCCTGGGTCTTCCTCGCCGGGTTCGTCACCCATACGGTCCTCAAGACGCCGCAGGCCGTACGGGTGTTGCGGCAGGGTATCCCGCGCGGTGAAGGTGGCACCCGGCGTGGGGAAAGCGGCACTCCGCGCGGTGAAAGCGGCCCCCCACGCCGCGGGACGGACACCCTCGCCGCCCCCGACCCGCTGCCCGCCACCCTGTCCCGGCGCGGCGCGCTGGCCATGGTGGGAGCCGGTTCGCTGCTTCTGCTGATCACATCGGCCGGCCGCAGTTTCGACGGGCCGTTGCGCCGCATCGCGCTGCTCACCCCGCGCGGCGGCACCGACCCGGGGCCGGGACCGAACGCCTTCCAGGTCAACAAGACCGCCTCCGCCGTACGGATCACACCCGCCGACACCGGGGAGAACTGGCGGCTGACGGTACGGGGGCCGGCCGGGGAACTCCGCTTCTCCCGGGCCGAACTGCTGGCCATGGAACAGCACAGCGCGGAGTTGCCGATCGCCTGCGTGGAGGGCTGGTCGACCTCGGACCAGCGGTGGCGCGGGGTGCGGCTCGCCGACCTGGCGGCGCTCGCCGGATATCCGGACCGGCCGCCGGGCGTGTTCGTCGAGTCGCTCCAGCGCGGCGGCTCCTTCCGCAAGGCCGCACTGCGCGACAACCAGGTCCGCGACGGCCGCTCGCTCCTCGCGCTGGAGGTGAACGGCGCCCCGCTGTCGCCCGACCACGGCTACCCGGCCCGGATCATCGTCCCCGCCGCGCCCGGGGTGCTGAACACCAAGTGGGTCGAGACCCTGACGTTCGGAGAGCTGTGATGTCCACCCGGGCCGTGCCGCCCCCCTCCATCCCGCCCCGCCGCTCGCGCTTCTCGCCGCGCCGCCGGTACGGCGAGGGCCCGCTCCATCTGGTCCTGCTCGTCGCCACGTTCTGCCTGGCCGGCTACGCGGGCGTACGGCTGCTGGACGGGGACACCGTCGGTGTCCTGCTCTGGTTCGCCGGGTCGGCGGTCCTGCACGACCTGGTGCTGCTGCCGGTGTACGCCGGGGCCGACCGGGCCCTGCGCGCCGCGCTCGGCCCCCGGACGGCCCTGGTGAACTTCGTCCGGGTTCCGGCGTTCCTCTCCGGGCTGCTCCTGCTGATCTGGTTCCCGCTGATCGCCCGGCGTACCGAACGGCGGTACGAGGCCGCCGCCGGCACCACCCCGGACGTCTACTTCGGCAACTGGCTGCTGATCACCGGTGTGCTGTTCGCGCTCTCCGCGCTCTGGCTGCTGGTCCGGGCGCTCCGCTCCCGTACCGGACGGCGCAGCGAGACGAAGGTCCGTCCCTCCGCACCCCACTGATCGGCCGTCCGCCAGCCGCCCGCCCGGGCGTGCCGCAGCAGGGCCGGCGTCCCGATCCGCGCCCAGGGGAACGGCTCGGCGGCCGCGCCGGGTGCGGCCGGGGCGGCCCTTCCGTCCGGCCCGCCCCGGCCGTCGTCGAGCCGGACCCGGACCCGTTCGTCCACGTCCACGGGAGCGGTCTCGGCGATCAGCAGCCCGCCGGCGCCGAGCAGATCGGCCGCCCGGTCCAGCAGGGCTGCCGGGTCGCCGCCGATGCCGATGTTGCCGTCGAGGAGCAGCAGGGTGCCCCAACGGCCCTCCCCGGGCAACGGGTCGAACACGCTGCGGAGCAGGGCCGCGCCGCCCAGACCGCGGGTACGGGCCACCGCCGCCTCGCTGACGTCGATGCCCAGCGCCCGGTGCCCGAGCGAGGCCAGTTCGGCGACCAGCCGCCCCGGTCCGCAGCCGATGTCCAGCACCGGCCCCTCGCACCGGTGCAGCGCGGACAGGTCGGCGGAACCCGCGTCGGAGCACCAGCGCTCCACGTCCAGGGGCAGCAGCCAGCCGTCGCTGCGGCGCAGGAACAGCGGACCACGGCCGGTGCGCAGGGCGTTGGCGTACGGGTCGGCGCCCCAGGGCGCGGTGCGGACCGTGCCCGCCCGGGCCGGCGCGTCGGAGGTGTACGCGGTGTCGGCGGCGGCCTCGTGGTGGGCGTCGGGGGCTTCGGTGCGGTCGGCGGAGGCCGGTGCGGCGAGTTCGGACGAGGGCACGGTCGTACTCATCGCACCCCCGCCCCGGTCAGCCGGCCGAGCGCCGCGGCGAACCGGCCGCCCGGCGCGGCCGAGGCGACCCGGTGGGCGTCGGCCGCGGTGTCCACGTCGACCAGCACCGGCAGATCGCGCACAGCGAGCCCCGCCTCCACCAGCCTGCTCCGCTGCACCGCGCCGGTCTCCGGGAGGGACATCGGCACCCCGCGCAGCAGAGCCGGATCGGGTTCCGCCAGGCCCAGGGCCCAGAACCCGCCGTCCTCGGCCGGACCGAACCAGGCCCCGCAGCCGTCCCAGGCGTCCGGCGCGAGTGCGGGGGCGAGCAGACCGGCCGTCAGCTGCGGGGTGTCCATGCCGACCAGGAGGGCCGGCCCCGTACACCCGCCGAAGGCCGCCGCGAGGCGCTCGTCCAGACCGCCCGCACTCTGCGGCACCACCTCGAACCCCGGCGGAACCCACGGCCCCGGCCGTCCTCGGCCGGACCGAACCAGGCCCCGCAGCCGTCCCAGGCGTCCGGCGCGAGTGCGGGGGCGAGCAGACCGG
>NZ_JAFEUF010000023.1:40412-51409 GCF_016901035.1 Streptomyces durocortorensis | reverse complement strand
CTCGATGACGGCGGCGATCTCGACGATCCGGCCCGCGTACATCACGGCGATCTTGTCCGCGACGTCGGCGACGACGCCGAGGTCGTGGGTGATGAGGATGAGGCCCATGTTCAGCTCGCGCTGGAGTTCGGCGAGGAGGTCCATGACCTGGGCCTGGACGGTGACGTCGAGGGCGGTGGTGGGTTCGTCGGCGATGATCAGGGAGGGTTCCAGGGCCATCGCCATGGCGATCATGATGCGCTGGCGCATGCCGCCGGAGAACTGGTGCGGATAGCTGTTGACCCGGTCCTTTGCGGCGGGGATGCGGACCCGGTCCATCAGCTCGACGGCCTTGGCCCTGGCGTCCTTCCGGGACATGCCGCGGTGCACGACGAACATCTCGCCGAGCTGCTGGCCGACGGTGAGGACCGGGTTCAGCGAGGAGAGGGCGTCCTGGAAGATCATGGCCATCTCCTGGCCGCGGATCTTGCGCCGCTCCTCCGGCTTGAGCTTCAGCAGGTCCTGGTCCTTGAAAAGGATCTCGCCGCCGGCGATCTTCCCGGGCGGCATGTCGAGGATGCCCATGATCGCCTGGGCGGTGACGGACTTGCCGGAGCCGGACTCGCCGAGGACGGCGAGCGTCTCGCCCTCGGCCACCGAGTAGTTGACCCCGTTGACGGCTTTGGCGACGCCTTCGCGGGTGTGGAACTCCACGTGCAGATCGCGCACTTCGAGCAACATGGCAACCGGCTCCTCAGCGCAGCTTGGGGTCGAGGGCGTCGCGCACCGCGTCGCCGAGCATGATGAACGCGAGCACGGTGACCGCCAGCGCTCCGGCGGGCCAGAGCAGCATGTGCGGGGCGTTGCGGATGTAGTTGGCGGCCGCGGAGATGTCGATGCCCCAGGAGACGGCCGGGTCCTTCAGGCCGACGCCGAGGAAGGAGAGGGTCGCCTCCAGCGAGATGTACGTCCCGAGCGCGATGGTCGCCACGACGATGACCGGGGCGATGGCGTTCGGGGTGATGTGGCGCAGCATCATGCGGGAGTTGGAGGCGCCCAGCGCGCGGGCCGCCTGGACGTAGTCGTTCTGTTTGGCGGTGATGACGGAGCCGCGGGCGATGCGGGCGATCTGGGGCCAGCCGAGCAGGACGATGAAGCCGACGACGGGCCAGACGGTGGAGCTGGTGACGACGGACAGGAAGACCAGGCCGCCGAGGACGACGGGGATGCCGAAGAAGACGTCGGTGAGGCGGGAGAGGATCGAGTCCCACCAGCCGCCGAAGAAGCCCGCGAGTCCGCCGAAGAGACTGCCGAGGACCGCGACGCCGAGGGTGGCGCAGACGCCCACGGTCACCGAGGTCCGGGTGCCGTACACGACCCGGGTGTAGACGTCGCGGCCCTGCGGGTCGAAGCCGAAGGGGTGGCCGGGCTCGGAGCCCTTCTGGGCGTCGTCCAGGTTGGCCTGGAGGGGGTCGCCGCTCGCGATGAGCGAGGGCCAGATCGAGATGATCACCAGGAAGAGGATGACCAGCGAGGAGATGATGAAGACCGGGTTGCGCCGCAGGTCGCGCCAGGCGTCCGACCAGAGGCTGCGCGGCTTTCCGGCCGGCCCGGCGCCGTCGGGGCCGTCCGGGTTCTTCTCCAGGCTGGCGCCCTCCTCCAGGGCGAGGTCCATGGGGCCGCCGGCGCCCGCCGGGGAGATCGCTCCGTCCGATGACTGCGGCTCAGGCATAGCGGATCCTCGGGTCGAGTACGGCGTACAGGAGGTCGACGATCAGGTTGGCGGCCAGGAAGACGAGGACGAGGATCGTGACGAAGCCGACGACGGTCTGGGAGTTCTGCCGCAGGATGCCCTGGTAGAGCTGGTAGCCGACGCCGTGGATGTTGAAGATCCGCTCGGTGACGATGGCCCCGCCCATCAGGGCGCCCACGTCGGTGCCGATGAAGGTGACGACGGGGATGAGCGAGTTGCGCAGCAGGTGCCGTACGACGACCCGGCGGCGGGGCAGGCCCTTGGCGACGGCGGTGCGTACGTAGTCGGCGCGGGCGTTCTCGGCGATCGAGGTCCGGGTGAGCCGGGTGACGTAGGCGAGCGAGACCGAGGCGAGGACCAGCCCGGGGACGAGGAGTTCGTCGAAGGTGGGGTCGGCGGAGACCGAGGGCTTGATGATGCCCCACTTGACGCCCAGGAGGAGCTGGAGCAGCAGGCCGGTGACGAAGGTCGGGATGGCGATGACGACCAGCGTCAGGATGAGGACGGTGGTGTCGACGGGGCGGCCGCGCCGCAGCCCGGTGACGACGCCGAGGCTGATGCCGATGACGACCTCGAAGACGACCGCGACGATGGTGAGCCGGATGGTGATGGGGAAGGCGGTGGCCATCAGCTCGGTGACCTTCTGCCCGTTGAACGCGGTGCCGAAGTCTCCGGTGAACACGTTGCCCATGTAGGTGAGGTATTGCTGCCAGACCGGCTTGTCGAGGCCGAACTCGGAGCGCAGCTGGGCGGCGGTGGCCGGGTCGCACTGGCGGTCGCCGCAGAGGCCGGCGATGGGGTCGCCCATCACGTTCACCATGAGGAAGATCAACAGCGTGGTGCCGAAGAAGACGGGGATCATCTGCAGCAGCCGCCGGATCACATAACGTCCCATGAGGGGCTCCGGGGGTCGGTCGAGCGGTACCGGGCAGGTGGAGCGCGGACGGGCACGAGGAGCGCGGACGGCCGGGGCGCCGGTATGTCGGGCGTCCCGGCCGTGCGCGTCGCTCAGTGCGTCACTTGACGGTGATCTCTTCGTAGACCGGGACGCTGAACGGGTTCAGCGCGACGTTGTCGACCCGGTCCGAGTAGCCGGCGCTGCCGTTCTGGTACCAGAGCGGGATGACCGGCATCTCGGTGACGAGGATCTTCTCCGCGTCCTGGAAGGTGGTGACCGCCTTCGCCTTGTCGCTCTCGGCGTTGGCCTTGTCGACCAGGTCGTCGAACTCCTGGTTGCTCCACTTGCCGTCGTTGGACGGGGCGTTGGTGTAGTAGAGCGGCTGGAGGAAGTTCTGGATGAGCGGGTAGTCCATCTGCCAGCCGGCGCGCCAGGCGCTGGTGAGCTTCTGGGTGGAGACCTGGGCGCGGAAGTCGGCGAAGGTGCCGACGGGACCGCCGACGCAGGCCTTGTTGTCGCCCATGACGTTGTTGATGCTGTTGCAGACGGCGTCGACCCACTCCTTGTGGGAGCCGGTGTCGGCGTTGTACGAGATCTTCAGCTGGCCGCCGGGGATGCCGCCGCCCTCGTCGATCAGCTTCTTGGCCTCGGCCTTGTTGTACGTGCACTCCTTGCCGCAGAGCCCTTCCTTGAAGCCGCCGTCCGCGCCGAGGACCGGGGAGGTCCAGTCGGAGGCGGGGGTGCGGGTCTTCTGGAAGATCTGGTCGGTGATCTGCGGCCGGTTGATCGCCATCGACAGGCCCTGGCGGACCTTGCGGGCGTCGTCGGTGTCCCACTCCTTCTCGTAGAAGGGGAAGGCGATGGTCTGGATGATCCCGGCGGGGGTGTTGATGTACCGGTCGCCGAGGTCGGCCTCGACGTTGCGGAGCTGGGAGGCGGGCACGTCGTCGACGAGGTCGAGGTTGCCCGCGGTCAGGTCGGTGTAGGCGGTGTTGTTGTCGGTGAAGACCTTGAGGTCGACGCCGCCGTTCTTCGCCTTGTCGTCGCCCGGGTAGTCGTCCCACTTGCGCAGGTTCATCGAGGAGCCCTTGGCGTACGACTCGATGGTGTACGGGCCGTTCCCGACGGGCTTGGAGAGCCAGGCGTCGTGGTCGTCGTAGAACGCCTTGGGCAGCGGGACGAAGGCCGCGTAGCCGAGGGTGTCGGGCCACAGGGAGAACTTCTGGGTGAGCTTGGCGGTGAAGGTCAGGTCGTCGACGACCTTCAGGCCTGACAGGGTCTCGGCGGAGGCGGACCCGGATTCCGGGTGGACCTTGTCGTAGCCCTCGATGTACTGGAAGAAGTAGGCGTTCTTCTGGTTGTTCTTCAGGGCCGCGCCGTAGTTCCAGGCGTCGACGAAGGACTTGGCGGTGACCTTCTCGCCGTTGGAGAACGTCCAGCCGTCCTTGAGCTTGATCGTGAAGTTCTGGGAGTCCGTCGAGTCGATGGACTCGGCGATCATGTTCTGGGCCTCGCCGGTCTTCGGGTCGTAGCGGATGAGTCCGCGGAAGACCATGTCGAGGACCTTGCCGCCCTGGACCTCGTTGGTGTTGGCCGGCTCCAGCGGGTTCTGCGGGTCTCCCCAGGAGGAGCTGACGATGCCGTCGGCGCCGCCGCTGCCGCCACCGTCGCCGTCACCGCCGCCGCAGGCCGTCGCTGCCAGGGCGACGGCCACCGCACATGCGGCCCACCTGACCTGTGTGGCTCCGCGCATGAAGTGCCTCCTAGAGTCATCGAGTAGCTCAATGCCTCATATCACCGCATTACGTGACGTACCGCATGTGGGGTTGCCCCGTACGGGCAGAAGGGCTCGCGGACACGACGATGCCCGGCCCCCCGAAGGGGACCGGGCATCAGCCGTTGAACAGCCGGAGCGGTTACGCCGCGTGAACGACGTCCTTCTCCTCGGCGAAGTGGCACGCCGACTCGTGCGAGGCCGGGGTGGTCCCCGCCACGAAGCGCTCGGGGATCGCCAGCAGGGGCTCCTCCGTCGCGCAGCGCTCCTCCGCCTTCCAGCACCGGGTGCGGAAGCGGCAGCCCGACGGCGGGTTCGCCGGTGACGGAACGTCACCGGTCAGGATGATCCGCTCGCGTCCCTCGCGGGCCGACGGGTCGGGAACCGGGACCGCCGAGAGCAGCGCCTGGGTGTAGGGGTGCGTCGGGTGGTCGTAGATCTGCGTGTCCGTGCCGATCTCGGCCATCTTGCCGAGGTACATCACACCGACCCGGTCGGAGATGTGCCGGACGATGGACAGGTCGTGCGCGATGAAGAGGTAGGACAGGTTGAACTCGTCCTGGAGCTTCTCCATCAGGTTGATGACCTGCGCCTGCACCGACACGTCGAGCGCGGAGACCGGCTCGTCGCAGATGATGATCTCCGGGTTGAGCGCGAGGCCGCGGGCGATGCCGATGCGCTGGCGCTGACCGCCGGAGAACTGGTGCGGGTACCGGTTGATGTACTCCGGGTTCAGACCCACGACGTCCAGGAGCTCCTGGACGCGGCGGCGCCGGTCGCCCTTCGGGGCCACCTCGGGGTGGATGTCGAAGGGCTCCCCGATGATGTCGCCGACCGTCATCCGCGGGTTCAGCGAGGTGTACGGGTCCTGGAACACCATCTGGATGTTGCGGCGCACCGCCTTCAGCGCGCGCCCGGACAGCTTGGTGATGTCCTGGCCCTTGTAGAAGACCTCGCCGGCCGTCGCGCGCTCCAGGGTCATCAGGAGCTTGGCGACCGTGGACTTGCCACAGCCGGACTCGCCCACGATGCCCAGGGTCTCACCGGCGTACAGGTCGAAGGAGATCCCGTCGACGGCCTTGACCGCGCCGATCTGCTTCTTGAAGAGGATGCCCTGGGTCAGCGGGAAGTGCTTGACCAGGTTGCGCACCTGGAGGATCGGCTCGCCCTGGCTGACCGGCGCGTCGATGGCGGCTACGGCCTCCGCCTCGGTCGCGGCGTCCACCGTCTCCACCTCGGAGACGTGCGGGGTGGCGTCCACGGGCTCCTGCTCCTTCTTGAGCTCAGCCATGGATCGTCTCCTTCCAGAAGTGGCACGCGCTGCCGCGGCCGACGAGCTCGAGGCCGTCCTGCTCGGTCACCGGGGCGAGCGGCGGGACGTCCGTACGGCAGATGTCCTGTGCCTTGGGGCAGCGCGGGCTGAAGGCACAGCCCGCGGGGATACGCGTCAGGTTGGGCGGCAGCCCCTTGATCGCGTACAGCTCCTGGCCCTTCTGGTCCAGGCGCGGGATCGAGTCGAGCAGACCCTTGGTGTACGGGTGGGCCGGGCGGCTGTACAGCTCGCCGACCGGGGCCGTCTCCACGATCCGGCCCGCGTACATCACGGCGATCTTGTCCGCGACGTCGGCGACGACGCCGAGGTCGTGGGTGATCAGGATCAGACCCATGTTGTACTCGCGCTGCAGCTCGGCCAGCAGGTCCATGACCTGGGCCTGCACCGTCACGTCGAGCGCGGTGGTCGGCTCGTCGGCGATGATCAGGTCCGGCTCCAGGGCCAGCGCCATGGCGATCATGATGCGCTGGCGCATACCGCCGGAGAACTGGTGCGGGTAGTCCGAGATGCGGGCCGCCGCCGCCGGGATCTTGACCTGGTCCATCAGCTCGATGGACTTGGCCTTGGCGTCCTTGCGGGACATGCCCTGGTGGACCCGGAACATCTCGCCGAGCTGGTAGCCGACGGAGAGGACCGGGTTCAGCGAGGACAGCGCGTCCTGGAAGATCATCGCGATCTTGCGGCCGCGGACCTTCCGGCGCTCCTCGTTGGACATCTTCAGCATGTCCTGGCCGCGGAAGAGGATCTCGCCCTGCGTGATCTTCCCGGGCGGCATGTCGAGGATGCCCATGATGGTCTGCGCGGTCACGGACTTGCCGGAGCCGGACTCGCCGAGCACGGCGAGCGTCTCGCCGGCGCTGACGGTGTAGTTCACACCGTTGACCGCCTTGGCCACACCGTCGCGGGTGTGGAACTCCACGTGCAGGTCACGGACGTCGAGCAGTGGACCGTCGCCACTCACGGACTCCCGCGGTGCGGGGACGTGAGCCGTCTTGTCGATGGTGGTCACGAACGCCTCCCTCAGCGCATCTTGGGGTCGAGGGCGTTGCGGACCGCATCGCCGAACATCAGGAAGGACAGCACCGTGATCGAGACCATCACCGAGGGGATGACCAGGACGTACGGCGCGTTGCGGAGCTGGTCCTTCGCAGTGGACACATCGATGCCCCACGAGACCGTCGGCTCGGCGAGGCCGATGCCGAGGAACGACAGGGTGGCCTCGGCGGCGATGTAACCGCCGAGCGCGATGGTGGCGACCACGATCACCGGAGCGATGGCGTTCGGCAGGATGTGCCGCGTCAGGATCCGGGTGGTGGAGGCGCCGAGCGCCTTGGCGGCGACCACGTAGTCGGCCTGCTTGATCGTGATGACCGAGCCACGGGCGACACGGGCGATCGAGGTCCAGCCGAGGAAGGCCATCGACAGGATGACGACCCAGACGGAGCGCTCCTCGAAGGTGGTCAGGATGACCATGGCGCCGACGATGAAGGGGACGCCGAAGAAGACGTCGGTGATCCGGGAGAGGATCGTGTCCAGCCAGCCGCCGAAGTAGCCGGCGAGCATGCCGATCACCAGGCCGGTGAGGGTGACCGCGATGGTCACGACCACGCCGACGGTGATCGAGGCGCGGGCCCCGTAGACGACACGCGCGTAGATCGAGCGTCCCTGGACGTCGTAGCCGAGCCAGTCGGGGGCGAAGAAGTTGCCCCACTTCGGGTGCTGGAGGTAGTGCTCGGCCAGGTTGGCGTCCCGCGGCGAGGCGCTGGTGAACAGCCCCGGGAAGATCGCCATGACGGCGAGCAGCAGGATCAGCACCATCGAGATGAGGAAGAGCGGGTTGCGGCGCAGGTCGTGCCAGGCGTCCGACCAGAGGCTGCGCGGCTTGCCGGGAGCGGGCCCGGCGTCGGTCGCGGCCGGCGTCTGAGCCTCCGCCGGAACGTCGGTGCTCTTGGTGAGTGCGGTGGTGTCAGGCATACCGGATCCTCGGGTCCAGGACCGCGTAGAGCAGGTCGACGAGCAGGCTGCAGACGAGGTAGACGATGACCAGCAGCGTCACGATGCCGACCACCGTGGCGCCCTCGCGCTTCCCCAGAGCCTCGAACACGAGCTGTCCGACGCCCTTGATGTTGAAGATGCCCTCGGTCACGATCGCGCCGCCCATCAGGGCACCGATGTCCGTGCCGAGGAAGGTGACGACCGGGATGAGCGAGTTGCGCATCAGGTGCACGCCGATGACGCGGCGGCGCGGGAGGCCCTTGGCGACGGCCGTACGCATGTAGTCGGCGCGGATGTTCTCCGCGACCGAGGTACGGGTGAGCCGGGCCACGTACGCGAGTGACAGCGACGCCAGCACGATGGCCGGCATGATCAGTTCGCTGTTGGTCGGTTCGAGGCTCACGTTGGGCTTGGCGATGCCGAGCTGGAACGCGAAGAGGTGCTGAACGAGGAAGCCCAGGACGAAGGAGGGCATGGAGATCAGCACCAGCGTCAGGCCGAGCAGGCTGCGGTCCCTGAGGGACTCGGCCTTGAGGCCCGCGACGATGCCGAGCGAGATCCCGGCGACGACCGTGAAGATGAAGGCGAAGATCGCCAGTCTCACGGTGATCGGATAAGCATCGGCGATGACGTCGGCCACCGGGCGCTTCGTCCCGATCTGTGTGCCGAGGTCCCCCTGGAACAAATTGCCCAGGTACTGCAAATACTGCTGCCAGATCGGCTGATCCAGACCGAGGTCGGCCTTGATCTGCGCGATCTGCGCAGGGTCTACGTGCTGTTCACCGGCAAGTGCTCTGACGGGGTCGCCGGGCAGTGCGTACATCATCAGGAAGACCAGCAGGGTCGACCCGATGAAGACCGGGATCATCTGGAGCAGTCGTCGTGCGACATAGCGCCCCATGGGTGCCTCCGTGTGGGGATAACTGCGGCGCGGGGGCCGCCTCTTGACAGAGACGACCCCCGTGCCTCCGGCCGCGCTGAGGGCAGCACGGGCGGATGACGGCCAGTTGGGGAATGACCCGCAGGCGTTACTTGGTGGTGACGCCGGTCAGTTCGAGGTCACCGTGGAAGTCGACCTTGACGTTGTCGACGTTCTTGCCGTGGCCGCCGTTGATGGCGTAGTACCAGAGCGGGATGGCGGGCATCTTGTCCACCAGGGCCTTCTCGACCTCCTGGTAGGCGGCGACGGACTCCTCCAGGGAGTCGGCCTTGTCGCCCTTCGCCATCAGCTCGTCGATCTCCTTGTCGGCGAACCGACCGTTGTTCGACTCCGCCTTGGAGTGGTAGAGCTCCTTGAGGAAGTTCACGTTGACGGGGTAGTCGGCCACCCAGCCACCGCGGTAGAAGCTCTTGACCTCGTTGTTGTCACGCGCTTCGAGGTCGGTCGGGAAGTCCGGCTTCGCGTCGCCCACGCAGTCGACCCCGGTGGCGTTGCGGATGGACTCGCAGACAGCGGTCACCCACTCCTTGTGCCCGCCGTCGGCGTTGTACTGGATGGCGATCTTGTTCTCCGGGACACCGCCGCCGGCCTTGATGAGCTCCTTGGCCTTGGCGGGGTTGTACTTCAGGATGTCCGAGTCGAGGGTCTGGTTGCCCTTGACCTGCGGAGGCGTGAAGCTCGTCGCCGGGATGCGCGTGCCGTTCAGGACGGTCTTCGTGATGGTGTCACGGTCGATCGCCATGGACAGACCCTGGAGGACCTTGGGGTCGATGTCCTTGAACGTCTTCGAGTAGAACGCCGGGTTCAGCGACTGGATCGCCGCGTACGGCTGGTCGATCGCGCCGTCACCGAGGTCCGTCTTGTACTTCGGGAGGTCACGCGGGCCGACCTGGCGGATCATGTCCAGGTTGCCGGAGACGACGTCCGAGTACGCGGCCTCGACGGTCGTGTAGTTCTTGAACTGGATGCCCTTGTTGGCAGCCTTGTTCGGGCCCTGGTAGCCGTCCCAGGCCTTGACCTGGATGAGCTTCTTGCGGTCCCACTTCTCGAAGGTGTACGGGCCGTTGCCGATCGGCTTGAGGCCGAACGCCGCCGGGTCGTCGTAGAACACCTTGGGCAGCGGCGCGAACGTCGCGTAACCGAGCTTGTAGTTGAAGTACGGGACCTTGTTGCTCAGCTCGATCGTGAACGTGGTGTCGTCCACCGCCTTCAGACCCGACATCTTGTCGGACTTCGGCTCACCCTTGCCCGGGTTGACGTCCTCGTAGCCCTTGATGTCGGAGAACCAGAACGCGTTCTGCTGCTTGTTCTTGATGTTGGCGTACCAGTTCCACGCGTCGATGTAGGACTGCGCGGTGACGGCCTCGCCGTTGTGGAACTTCCAGCCGGACTTGAGCTTGACGGTCCAGGTCTTGGAGTCTTCGGTCTCGACGGACTCGGCGTTCGTGAGAACGATCTCGCCCTTGTCGTCGAAGTCCAGCAGCTGGGTGAACAGCGACTGGATGACGTAGGAGCCGTTGCTCTCGTTCGTGTCGGCCGGCATCAGCAGCTTCTGGGGCTCACCGACGTCGATCGAGACGTAACCGGCGGGCTGTCCCGACGTGTTCTTCTTGTCCTCGTCGCCACTACCGCCGCCACAGGCAGTCGCGGCCAGGGCGATGACGGCCGCTCCCGCGACCCACTTGGCGCTCTTGGCACCGCGCATGGGTTTCCTCCTCATGAGTCCACTTTTGACTACAAGAAGGGCACTGGAGAGATTCACCGACACCCCTGACGGTGATCGTTCAGTGCCCCGAGTGTGCTCGTGAGTCGGCACTCCCCACAGTGCGTGACCCATTGACCCGAGCTCAATGGAGCCAACTATTGAGTACGGCCGGGCTGTAAACCACACTTAAAGGGTCTCGGTTTGACAACATCAGACCCGCCCGTGTGCCCGAAATCCGGACAAAGCGATCTCAGACAGACACGCCCGAAACGGACTGTTAACACATGTTCCGGAGAGCGACCCCCGATATCCGGACACCCTGGTCAGGAAAAGCGATTGACGAAGGCCCGGCCCACCACAGTGTCCGTGGTGGGCCGGGCCTTCTGTCAATGCCCGTGCTGACGGTCCGTCCGACGCGGTCCGGGGGGTGCGTGGAGGTCTCCGCATACGGAGCGTACGGCTCCGGGCCTCCTGGAGCCGTACGCACGAGAACACACAGGACCGCCCCGCAGCCCCCAGGGGCGGGCGGGCGGGGCGCAAGGGGCGGGGGGGGGCGCGGGCGGCCCTGCTCGGCGGGGGAGCCGTGCGTGGCGCGCGCGGCCGGGCGGCCGCGCGGCGTG
>NZ_JAFEUF010000023.1:26867-40402 GCF_016901035.1 Streptomyces durocortorensis | reverse complement strand
CTTCCGGGGGCGCGGGGGGGGGGGCCGCCGGTTCCGTATCCCTCTAAAAAACCCGGGCCCGCCGTTACCCCCCCGGGGGGGGGGGGGCGGTCCTCAAGGGCCTGGTGGGGCCGCTGTCAGCCGTGCTCGGCGTGTCAGCCGTGCTTGGCGCGCGAGGCCGTGCGGCCGCGCTGCTTGGCGTCCAGGACGACCTTGCGGATCCGCACGGTCTCCGGGGTCACCTCGATGCACTCGTCCTCGCGGCAGAACTCCAGGGACTGCTCCAGCGACAGCTTGCGGGCCGGGACCACGTTCTCCGTGGTGTCCGCGGAGGCCGCACGCATGTTGGTGAGCTTCTTCTCCTTGGTGATGTTCACGTCCATGTCGTCGGCGCGGGAGTTCTCGCCGACGATCATGCCCTCGTAGACCTCGGTGCCGGCCTCGGTGAAGATGACACCGCGCTCCTGGAGGTTGACCATCGCGAACGGCGTGACGGAGCCCGAACGGTCCGCCACCAGCGAGCCGTTGTGACGGGTGCGCAGGTCGCCGAACCACGGCTCGTGGCCCTCGAAGATCGAGTGCGCGATACCGGTGCCGCGGGTCTGCGTCAGGAACTCCGTACGGAAGCCGATGAGGCCGCGGGACGGCACGATCCACTCCATGCGGACCCAGCCGGAGCCGTGGTTCGTCATGGTCTCCATACGGCCCTTGCGGGTCGCCATGAGCTGCGTGATGGCGCCGAGGTGCTCCTCCGGCGAGTCGATCGTCATGCGCTCGATCGGCTCGTGGGTCTTGCCGTCGATCTGCTTGGTGACGACCTCGGGCTTGCCGACGGTCAGCTCGAAGCCCTCGCGGCGCATCTGCTCGACCAGGATGGCGAGCGCGAGCTCACCACGGCCCTGGACCTCCCAGGCGTCGGGGCGCTCGGTGTCCAGGACGCGGAGCGAGACGTTACCGATCAGCTCGCGGTCCAGGCGGTCCTTCACCTGACGGGCGGTGACCTTGTGGCCCTTGCCGCCCTTGCCGACGAGCGGCGAGGTGTTGGTGCCGATGGTCATCGAGATGGCCGGCTCGTCGACCGTGATCAGCGGGAGCGCGATCGGGTTCTCGGGGTCGGCCAGGGTCTCGCCGATCATGATGTCCGGGAATCCGGCGACGGCGCAGATGTCGCCCGGGCCCGCCACCTCGGCCGGCTTGCGGGTGAGCGCCTCGGTCATCATCAGCTCGGTGATGCGGACGTTGGACATGGTGCCGTCACGCTTGATCCAGGCGACGGTCTGGCCCTTGCGCAGCTCGCCCTGCTCGACGCGGCAGAGCGCGATACGGCCGAGGAAGTTGTCGGCGTCCAGGTTGGTGACGTGGGCCTGGAGCGGCGCGGCCTCGTCGAACTCGGGGGCCGGGACGTGCGACAGGATCGTGTTGAAGAACGGCTCCAGATTCTCGCTGTCCTGCGGAACGGTGCCGTCCTCGGGCTTGGTCAGCGAGGCGACGCCGTCACGGGCGCAGGCGTAGACGATCGGGAACTCGATCTGGTCCTCGTCCGCGTCCAGGTCCAGGAACAGGTCGTACGTCTCGTCGACGACCTCGGCGATCCGGGAGTCGGGGCGGTCCGTCTTGTTGATGCAGAGGATGACCGGCATCCGCGCGGCCAGCGCCTTGCGCAGCACGAAGCGGGTCTGGGGCAGCGGGCCCTCGGAGGCGTCGACGAGCAGCACGACGGCGTCCACCATCGACAGACCACGCTCGACCTCGCCACCGAAGTCGGCGTGACCGGGGGTGTCGATGATGTTGATCGTGATCGGATCCCCGCCGTCCTTGGGGTGATACTTCACCGCCGTGTTCTTGGCGAGGATCGTGATGCCCTTCTCACGCTCCAGGTCGTTCGAGTCCATCATGCGGTCGTCGAGCGACTCGGCAGCGTGCGCGGCGAAGGAGCCGGCCTGCTTGAGCATGGCGTCGACCAGCGTGGTCTTGCCGTGGTCGACGTGGGCGACGATGGCTACGTTACGGATGTCGTGGCGCGTGGGCATGGGTGGCTTGCGCTTCTCTCGGATCGTGGGATCAGGCGTCTCAGTCGGTCTTCGAGTCCTCGTACGCCCGCCGGGCGGCACGCCACGGCTCGTCCCATCGTACGGGCCTCGGGCCCGCCGGGCTTCCCGGGCCGATCGGCAGAGGCGGTCTTCCCGTGTGATTCAGGCGATATTCAGCCGGTGTCAAGGAGCTGCCGGGCCATCGAGTGGCCGGAATGCGGGCAAAGCTGCGGTGGGACCGCGGTGGAGCCGGTGGAGCTGTGGGGGGTGAGGAGAGGTGAAGCGACGAACGGCCCGGGTCAGGGCAGAAACCACACTGCCCGCCGGGCGAACCGGCGGGCAAGGGTTTTGAGGTGCATCTGAGCTTGGCGGCGGGAGGGTGTGGTATTTGCCCGCTACTTCTTGCGGTCTGCGGGGGAACCGGCTGCTTGCCGGTTCTTGAACCCGATGTCCTGGTACCGGGGGGCCGCGAAACCGAACGCCCCGACGTTCGAGAGCTTCTTGTCGACCGCGACGAGCTGCGGGCGCTGGAAGAGCGGAATCGATCCGGCGGCGGCCCAGATCCGGGCGTCCGCCTGCTTCATCAGCTCCCGGGCGGCCTTCTCGTCCAGCTCGCCGGCGGCCTTGTCGAAGAGCTGGTCGATGTGGTCGGTGCCGACCCGGGTGTAGTTCTGCTCCACGAGGAGCGACCCGTCGGTGGCGGGCTCCGGCTTGGCGTAGATCGGGCGTCCGTCGGTGGCCGGGTAGGCGGTGGCGGGCCAGGAGTAGAGCGCCAGGTCGTACGCGCCGGAGGCGACGTGGTCCTTGAAGTAGCTCTCGTCCGGGACCTTGGTGATCTCCGTGCCGATGCCGATCTTCTCCAGCATCACGGCGATCTTGTCGCCGACGCTGCGCAGCGACTGGGAGCCGGGTCCGGAGGGGAGCACGAAGCGCAGGGTCAGCGTCTTGCCGTCCTTGCCGAGCTGTCCCTTGGCCGCCGCGGGCGCCGGGGCGGCGGTGCCGACGGGGGCGTACGCTCCGGCGGCTCCCCCGGGCTGCTTGTCCGTGGCGGCGACGGCGCCGTCCTCACCGAGGGCGCCGGCCTGGCGGAGCAGGGCGGTGCCCTGGGCGGAGGCGGCCTTCGCGGGGGCCGGGACGTGGACGGCGGAGGCGCTGCCCACGGTGGCGGGAGCGGGGGCGCCGGGCTTGTTGTCCTCGCCGACGATGTAGAGGCCCTCGTCGCGGGAGGCCGCGCTGTCCTCGGAGTCACGGTCGGCGGAGGCCTGGTCGGCCTTCTTGCGCTCGGCGGCGGGGTCCTCGGCCTTCTCGTCCTCGCCCTCCGCCTTCTCGCTCGTGGCGTCCTTGTCCTCGGCCTCCTGGTCCTCCTCCTTCTCCCTGTCCCCGGCGGTCTTCTCCGTGTCCCCGTCGGTCTTCTTCTCCGCGTCGGCGTCGTCCTTGCCGCCGTCGCCCTTCTTCTCCGCCTCGCTGCCCGCCTTGGTGTCCTTCGGCGGCTCGGCCGCGCCGCCCCGGGTCCAGCCGGCGTCGGCCAGCAGGGCCTGGGCCTCCTTGGTGTTCTGCTCGCCGAGCGCCCCGCTGCCGTCCTTGTAGCCGGGCTGACCGGCGAGGGTGAGGTGGCTGCCGAGCGGCTTCGCCGGAAGGCCCAGCGGCCCGAGCACGGTCTGGGCCAGTTCCTGGCGGTCCAGCGCGCGGGCCACCGCCCGGCGGACCCGGTCGTCGGCGAGCGGGCCGGACTCGCCGTTGAGCGCGAGCTGGGTGTAGGCGGGCTCCAGGGACTTGCGGACGGCGAAGTCGCGCAGGGCCTTCTGTTCCGTGGCGTACGCGACGACGGCCTTGCGGTTCTTCTCCCGGGCGGCCTGCGCGATCTCCGCCGCCTCCTCGTCGGAGCCGTGCGCCTGGGCCCAGGAGCGCAGCGCCTGGGCGGGCGTGGTCTCGGAGCCCGGACCGTGGGCGAGGGGCTGGCCGTTGCTGCCCCGGTCGCGGCGGGCGAGCGTGATGCGGTCGGCGGTGCCCGCGTCGATGTCGGCGACGTCCACCGTGCCGTCGGCGAGGGCCTGGGTACGGTCCTTCACGGCGACCGCCCGGAAGACGAGGGTGTCCAGCTTGGCCTTGTCCCCCCACCAGCGCGGGTTGCGGGCCAGCGTGACGGTGCCCTTGGACTTGCTCATGCTCTTCAGGACGAAGGGCCCGGCGGTGTTCTTCAGGGCGGTGCGCGCGCCGTCGTTGAAGGCGTCCGGCGAGCCGGTGATCTCCTTCGGGTAGAGCGGCGAGAACAGCGAGCGCCAGTCGGCGTACGGCTTGGCGAACGTGACCCGCACCTGGAGGTCGTCCGCGCCGCGCTCGATCTTCTCGATCCGCTCGTAACCGGAGTTGCGGGCGGTCCAGAACGCGGAGTCCTTGCCCCGCAGCGCCCGCCACTGGGCAACGAAGTCGGGGGCCCCGATCTCCCGCCCGTCGCTCCACACCGCCTGCTGGTTGAGCTTGTAGAGCACCACCTGCTTGGGCTCGCGCTCGATGACCTTCGCGGACTCCAGGTAGTCCGGGTTGAGCTTCGGCTGCCCGGACCTGTCCATCGGGAAGAGCGTCGGGAGCAGGGCTCCGGTGATCCGGGTGGTGGCGCTGTCCGCGTCCGCCTGGAAGGCGTTGAAGGTGGCGGGCAGCGCGTCGACCGCCCAGGTCACCGTCGAACCGTCGGCGACCGCCTCGCGGGCGGCGGGCGCGATGTCCTGGGGCACGCCCCGGGAGGTCTCCTCGCTGCCGGAGCTGCACCCGGCCAGCACGGGGATCGTGAGCACCCCCGTCGTGAGGAGCGCGAGCGATCGGCGCTTTCGAACCGTCCCGCGCGGGACGCCGACGTGGGACATGGCTGATACCTCCGGGGCCGGCCCGGACCACCCCGTACCGGAATGGACCGGATAGTGCGTATGTGGTGGCATTTGCAGTTGATCACACTGATTCCTTCCGCCCACTGAAAACGCCTCCTCGCGCGAGGAGGCGCCGACACGGCGGGCGGGGGCCGCAAGCTCACCCGCCCGGAGGAACGTTTCGCCGTTCGCCGGGCCCCGGCGGCGCGTCCCGTACGTGAGTCCCGGCACGCCGGATCGGACGACCTTGCTCCTCGTGCGGCCCAGGATCTAGGGTGAATGCGCTTTCACGAGCCTCGTGATCGCATCGCCCGGCGCGCAGACCGCCGGCCCGGTACCAGCACCCGCGCCGCCGGACGCGGAGCTGCGGAAGAAGAAGCGGACGGACGGTGGGTCGAGTGAGCGCCCCCACGGTGTACGACGTCGCCGAGCGGTCGGGCGTCTCCATTGCCACGGTCTCCCGGGTCTACCGGAACCCCGATTCCGTACGCGCCCAGACCCGCGAGAAGGTCATGGAGGCGGCCCGCGAGCTGGGATACGTGCCGAGCGGCAGCGCCCGGGGCCTGGCCAGCCGGACGACGGGCGTGCTCGGCCTGTGCTTCCCCGATTACGCGGACCCGGACGCCGAGTCCGTGGCGGCGGCGAGCGACGCGGACGACGACCAGGCCGTGATGCTCTACTCCGACCAGATCATCCGGGGCATGGAACGGGCGGCCCGGCGGCACGGCTACGCCCTGCTGATCGCCGCCTCGCTGGACGGCGGGCCGGAGAGCCTGGTGGCGAAGGTCGCGGGGCGGGTCGACGGCTTCGCCGTGCTGGCCCGGACCGTGCCGACCGCGGACCTGGAGGTGATATCGCGCCGGCTGCCCGTGGTGATGCTCGCCGGGCCCCGCGAGATCGACCACCTGGACCACATCGTGGTGGCCAACACCGAGGGCGAGCGCGAACTGACCCGCCATCTGATCGAGGGCCACGGGCTGCGCCGGCTGGCGTTCGTCGGCGCCGAGGAGGAGTCGCCGGACGCCCAGGCCCGGTTCCAGGGCTTCCAGGAGGCGTGCCGGGAGGCGGGCCTTCCGGTGCCCTCCCGGCCGGAGGTGCGCGCCGGCATGATGACGCAGGCCGAGGGCGCGCTGGCGGCGGACGCCCTGCTGGACAGGTCGGAGGGTACGGGGGTGGCGCGGCCGGAGGCGATGCTGTTCGCGAACGACCAGATGGCGGTCGGGGCGCTCCAGGCGCTGGAGCGGCGCGGGGTGCGGGTGCCCGAGGACATCGCGGTGACCGGGTTCGACGGGATCCCGCTGAGCCGCCTGGTCCGCCCGCCTCTGACGACCGTCCGGCAGCCGATCCGGCAACTGGGCGAGCAGGCGGTGGAGCTGCTGGTGCAGCGCCTGGCCGACCCGGGCCGGGCTCCGGTCTCGCTGGAGCTGCCGGTCTCGGTGACACGAAGGGCGAGCTGCGGCTGCGGCTGACCCGGGCGCTCTGGGTGCTTTTGTACGCACATATAAGCCGTGTTTTTCACACAGGGCGCTGACTCGGGGCTGGCAGGGCATAAGCACTGCCTACCTGAGGAGGCTGTGGTGAGCGACAGAACGGGACTGACCCCAGTGCTGACGGCTGCGCGGGAAGCCGCACCGGTGAATTCGGTCGATGTCGTGGCGCGCGATCTGCGCACCAGGTTCGGCGCGCGGTACGTGTCGTTCCTCTTCGTGGACCTGGTCGGCAGCCGCCTGCTGCGGGTCAACGACATGACCGGCGCCTCCCGTGGCGAGGACCGGACCGAGAGGGTTCCGCTGGAGGGCAGCGGCATCTACGACAAGGTGCTGCGTTCTCAAAAGGTGGTGCAGGAGGACCAGAACGGGCGGGGTCAGCGCATCCTCGCCCCGGTGACCAACCGCGGTGACACCATCGGCGTGCTGGAACTGTTCCTCGACGCCGTCACCGAAGAAGTACTGGCACAGATCGAGGACGCCGCACTCGCGCTGGCGTACATCATCGTCACCGACCGCCGCTTCACCGACCTCTACCACTGGGGCAACCGCTCCACGCCGGTCAGCCTGGCGGCGGAGATCCAGCGTCAGCTGCTCCCGTCCGCGGCCTCCTGCGACGCGGCGGAGTTCGCCCTCGCCGGGGCTCTGGTCCCGGCAGCCGACATCGCCGGGGACACCTACGACTACAGCCTCGACAACAGCGACCTCCATCTGTCGGTCACCGACGCCATGGGCCACGACGTCAAGGCCTCGCTGATCGCCACCCTCGTGGTGAACGCCTCACGCGGCGCCCGTCGCGCCGGCGCGGAACTGGCCGAACAGGCCCGCCAGATGCACCAGGCCCTCCTCGACCACGGGAAGAGCACCTTCGCCACCGGCCAGTTGCTCCGCATCGCCCTGGACGGGAGCCGCGCCCAGTTCGTCAACGCCGGTCACCCCGAGCCGCTCCGGCTGCGCGACGGCTCGGTCGAGGTCATCGCCCCGCGGGTCGACATGCCCTTCGGCTTTCCGCCCCAGGGGCCGTACGCGGTCCAGGAGCTGGACCTGCGCCCCGGCGACCGGCTCCTGCTGTACACCGACGGCGTGCAGGAACGGGAGTCGGCCTCGGTCGACCTGCCCGGAATACTGCTCCAAACCGCCGCCGAGCACCCGCGTGAGGTCGTGCGCATGCTCGTCACCGCGGTCGCCGACGCGTACAGCGGCCGCCCGCCCAAGGACGACGCCACGGTCCTGTGCCTGGACTGGTACGGGCCCCGCCGACCGGACGCCTGAGCCCGGGCCCGAGACGCAGCCGGGGCCATCAGACTGCCGGGCCCCTCAGACCGCCGGGGCCTTCAGGCCGCAGGGCCATCAGACCGCCGGGGCCAGCCGCTCCCCGAAGAACCGCGTCCGCCGCGCGTCCAGCTCCGCCGCCTCGGACACCATCCCCCGGTACGCGAAGTGCCCCGCCGTCAGCACCTGGAGCTCGCGCTCCCCGGCCAGCGCGTTGTGTACGGCGAACTGCCCCGGCGGCGGCACGGAGGGGTCGAACAGCGCGGCCGCGACCAGCGTGGGCAGCGTCAGCCGGCCGGCCGCCGTCGCCGCGTCGAAGTAGCGGAGTACGCCGGTGACCTCGGGGTCTTCGCGGTGGTGCGCCCGGACCGCCTCGCCGCTGCCCGCGCAGGGCAGGGTCAGCCGCAGCGGGTGGTTGCCGAAGGTGGGGACCGTGAGCTGGGCCGCGCCGAAGCGGTCGTCCCAGGGCAGCGCGAGGGCCCCGAGCCCGCCGCCGAAGCTCTCGCCGAGGTATCCGAGGCGGGGCCCGCCAGGGAGACCGGCCCGGGCCAGCTCGGGCACCAGTTCCGTCAGGGCGGAGGCGGCGCACCACAGGTCGGCCGCGCAGTCGCCGATGACGTACGTCTCGCGGGAGCCGATGCCGTGCAGGACGTGCGTGTCGGCCACGTCCGGGATGCCCGGCATCCGGCTCCGCTCCCCCATGCCCCGTACGCACGGCAGGATCGCGGCGGCCCCGGGCAGCGGAGCCGGAAGGTCCCGGCCGGGCCGCTGACGGCCCCCGTACCCGTGCCCGACGACGAATCCGTACCGCACAGGGCCCTCGGCGGGCAGGGCGAGCCAGCCGCCGAGCCGGACGCCGCCCACGGACGTGAAGGTGACCCCGTGGATCCGTACGCCGTCGCGCTCCTCCTCGACCGGCCCGAGGACCGGGCGGGTGCCGACCGCGTGGGCCCGCGCGTACCGGCCCCGCCAGAACGCGTCGAAGTCGTCGGGGGCGGGCGGGGCGGGGACGGCGAGGAGGGCCTCCGGCGCGTCGTACCCGTAGGCCGGGTCGAACGGGAAGCCGTGGGAGAGCGCGACGGATGAGGCCATGCCGCGAGGGTAGACGCCGGCTCATCGGCGGGACGCCGGCCCCCGGCAAGACGAATCGGTCACATCGCCTGTTGTTCCACAAACAGCGCGTTTACGGTTCAACGACAAGCCTCGACACAACGGCATGTCACCGGGATGCCGAGCACGTTGCACGAGTGTGACCCAGCACCCTCTTGCGGATTCCCGAACGTCTGGCGCAGAGTGATGTATGCGCTTACAGGCAGCGCATACATAGCGCAGAGCGCAGCATCCGGAATGCTCAAGGAGGAGCCCTCCCATGTCCCGCATCGCCAGAACAGCTCCCGCCGGCCTAGCGCTCGCGCTCGCCGTGACCCTCTCCGCCTGCGGCTCCTCCGGCGGCGACGTCGCGGCCGACGCGAAGCAGACGCTCACCGTGTGGGCCATGGGGGCCGAGGGCGAGAAGCTCGCGGACGTGGCCGAGGTCTACGAGAAGGCCAACCCGAACATTACGGTGAAGGTGACCCCGATCGGCTGGGACGTCGCCCACCAGAAGCTCGTCTCGGCCGCGGCGGCGGGCACGCTGCCCGACGTGGCGCAGATGGGCGGCAGTTATATGGGCGAGTTCGCCGAGCTGGGTGTGCTGGAGCCGGTGGACACCAAGCTCTTCGAGAAGAAGGACTTCTTCCCGGCGGGCTGGGAGCAGGGCGAGGTGGAGGGCACCGCGTACGGCGTGCCGTGGTACGTCGACACCCGCGTCCTCTACTACCGCACGGACCTCGCCGAGAAGGCGGGCGTGAGCAAGGCCCCGGCGAACTGGAAGGAACTCCAGGACCTGGCGGGCGCGTACCAGAAGAAGGCCGGGACGAAGTGGGGCCTGTCCATCCAGCCCAGCGGCCTGGACACCGTGCAGAACTTTTACTCCTTCCTCTACTCGGCGGGCGGCGAGATCGTCGACGACAAGGGCGAGGCGGTCATCGACAGCCCGGCGGCCGTCAAGGCGCTCAAGGAGTACGGCAGTTACTTCGACAAGGGCCTCGCCAACAAGTCCGTGCAGCCCGGCTACGACGTGGTGAAGGACTTCGGCAACGGCCGCGTCCCCATGTTCTTCGGCGGCCCCTGGCACGTGACACTGCTCAACGAGGGCCAGCCGCAGATCAAGGGCAAGTGGGCCATCGCCCCCGTCCCCGCGGACGCCTCCTCCACCTCCATGGCCGGCGGCTCCTCGCTCGTCGTCTCCAAGGACAGCGAACACAAGGCGGCGGCAACCGAGTTCATCCAGTACCTGACCGACACGAAGGGCCAGTCCGACTGGTACGAGCGGACGAAGGACCTGCCCGCCAACACCTCCGCGTGGGAGTCCGGCGTCCTCGCCGACGACGCCGACCTGCAGACCTTCAAGAAGCAGATGGACACCGCCAAGTCCTCGCCGTCCCTGGCCAACTGGACCGAGATCACCGACAAGGTGGACCAGGCCATCGCCAAGGTGACGCAGGGCAAGGCTTCCGCCGAGGACGCGCTGAAGACCGCGCAGTCCGAGATCGAAGGCCTCGTGAAGCAGTAGCCATGGGCACATCGACCACCTCGACCACCACGACCGAGAAGGCCGCGGGGCCCGCGAAGGCGGGGGCGGGCGCATCCCCCTCCCTCGCCCCGGGCGGCGGCCGCCGCAAGCGGACGCTGGGCATGCAGAACGCGGCGGGCTGGCTGTTCTCCACCCCGTTCCTCGTCCTGTTCGCCGTCTTCATGGCGTTCCCGATCCTCGCCACGCTGGCGATGAGCTTCACCGACTTCGGGCTGCGCAATGTGACGCGCCCCTGGGAGGCGGAGTTCATCGGATTCGAGAACTACGTCGAGCTGTTCGGCGACGAGAAGTTCCTCAAGTCCCTCTTCAACACGGGGTACTTCGTGGTCGTCGGCGTGCCGCTGACGATCGGGATCGGGCTGGTCGTCGCGGTCCTGCTGAACAACGGGATCGACCGGGCGCGGACCTTCTTCCGGGTCGGCTTCTACGCCCCGGTGGTCACGACCATCGTCGCGGTGGCCGTGGTCTGGCGGTTCGTGCTCGATCCGAGCGACGGGCTGATCGCCGGCCTCTTCTCCGAAGTGGGCTGGACGGCACCGGACTTCCTCGGCTCGGAGGCGCTGGCGATGCCGTCGCTGATCGTCATGGCCGTCTGGCGGAACGTCGGCACGGTGATGGTGCTGTTCATCGCGGGCCTCCAGGCGATCCCCACCGAGGTGCGGGAGGCGGCGAAGCTCGACGGTGCGAGCGTCTGGCAGGAGTTCCGGTCCGTCACCATCCCACTGCTGCGCCCGACGGTGCTGTACGCCACGGTGATCACGACGATCGGCTACCTCAACGTCTTCGAGGAGCCGTTCGTGATGACCCAGGGCGGCCCGTCCGACTCGACCCTCACGGTCTCGCTGAACATGTACCGCGAAGGGTTCAACTTCTTCCACATGGGCTACGCGAGCGCGATGGCGTACGTCCTGTTCGTGGTGATCATGGGCATCACGGTGCTCCAGCTCCGACTGCTGAAGGACAACACGAAATGAGCGCCACCAGCAGCGCGCCTGCCCGGCCGGGGAAGCGGCCCACGAAGGGCCGGAGCGTCACCCGCCCCCTGACCTACGTCCTGCTCTCGCTCGGCCTGCTGGTCATGTCGGCGCCCTTCCTCTGGATGGGGATCTCCGCCTTCAAGACCCAGAGCGAGCTGTCGGCCAGCCCGCCGGTGTGGATCCCCACCGAGTGGACGCTGACCAACTTCCGGCAGCTGCTCGACAAGCTGGACCTGCCGCTGTACTTCATGAACTCGGTGATCGTGGCGGTCCTGGTGACCGTCTCGAACCTGGTGTTCTGCTCGATGCTCGGCTACGCCCTGGCGAAGCTGAACTTCGTCGGCCGCAACAAGGTCTTCGGCCTGGTGCTCGGTGCGCTGATGGTGCCCGGCAACCTGATGCTGCTGCCGCTGTTCGTGCTGATGAGCAAGCTGCAACTGATCGACAGTTACGCGGGTCTGGTGCTGCCGTTCGCCGCCGGGGCCTTCGGGGTCTTCCTGATGCGCCAGTTCATGCAGTCGATCCCGGACGAGCTGCTGGAGGCGGCCCGGATGGACGGTGCGAGCGAGTGGTACATCTTCTGGCGGATCGTGATGCCGCTGGTGAAGCCCGCGCTCGCGACGCTGTCGATCTTCACGTTCCTGGGCTCCTGGAACAACTTCGTCTGGCCGCTGATCGCGACCAACGACCCCGAGAAGTACACGCTCCCGGTCGCCCTGGCGACCTTCGCCACCGACCCCAACAAGGCGGGCGGCTCCAACGGGATGCTGATGGCCGGGGCCTTCCTGATCGTGCTGCCGGTGCTGGTCGTCTTCATCGCGCTGCAACGGCACTTCACACAGGGCATCGCCACGGCGGGCATGAAGTAACCCGTCCGCCGAGGAACTTCACGTAACAGAGGCCGCGGCCCCACCCCGTAACGAAGTGGCGCGGTCACACCCCACACCACCACCAGAAAGACATGTCGCGATGACGAACACCCCTGCCCCGAACCAGCCGACGACGACGGCGGCCTCCGTCCCGTTCCCCGAGGGCTTCCTCTGGGGCGCGTCCACGGCCGCCCACCAGATCGAGGGCAACAACACCGACTGCGACTGGTGGGTCAAGGAGCACGCCGCCGGCACCCACATCGCGGAGCCCAGCCTGGACGCCTGCGACAGCTACCACCGCTGGCCCGAGGACATGGACCTGTTGGCCTCCCTCGGTTTCACCGACTACCGGTTCTCCATCGAGTGGGCCCGCATCGAGCCGGTCGAGGGCCGCTTCTCGCGCGCCCAACTGGCCCACTACCGAAGGATGGTGGAGGGTGCGATCGAGCGCGGCCTGCGTCCGATGGTGACCCTGCACCACTTCACGGTCCCGCAGTGGTTCGAGGCGCGCGGCGGCTGGACGGCCGAGGGGGCGGTGGAGCTGTTCGCCCGGTACGTGGCGGCCTGCGCGCCGGTGATCTCCGAGGGCGTCTCCCACGTCTGCACGATCAACGAGCCGAACATGATCGCCGTGATGGCGGGCCAGGCCAAGCGCGGCGACAACAGCTTCCCGCCCGCCGGCCTGCCCACCCCCGACGACGAGACGACCGAGGCCGTCATCGCCGCGCACCACGCGGCGGTGAAGGAGGTCCGGGCCCTGGACGCGGGCATCCAGGTCGGCTGGACCATCGCCAACCAGGTCTACCAGGCACTCCCCGGCGCGGAGGACGTCACCGCCGCCTACCGCCACCCGCGCGAGGACGTCTTCATCGAGGCGGCACGCGGCGACGACTGGATCGGCGTGCAGTCCTACACCCGTACGCGGATCGGCCCGGACGGACCGATCCCGGCGGCCGACGACGTCGAGCGGACGCTGACGACGTGGGAGTACTACCCGGGCGCGGTCGGCGAGGCGCTGCGCCACACCGCCGAGGTGGTCGGGGAGGTCCCGCTGATCGTCACGGAGAACGGCATCGCGACGGCCGACGACAGCCGCCGGATCGACTACTACGCGGGCGCGCTGAACGAGGTCGCCTCGGCGCTCGCGGACGGCCTCGACATCCGTGGCTACCTGGCGTGGAGCGCGCTCGACAACTACGAGTGGGGCACGTACAAGGCCACCTTCGGCCTGATCGCGATCGACTGGGAGACCTTCGAGCGCACCCCGCGCGACTCGGCGAAGTGGCTGGGCTCGCTGGGCCGCGCCCGCGAACTCCCGCGCACCGCAGCCTGATTCTCCCGCCCGTCCCCGCGCCCCGATACGGGGAGCCACCTGACGGCTCCCTCCGGCCCGGGAGCCGGCGGAACCTGACGACCGCCGGCTCC
>NZ_JAFEUF010000023.1:0-26857 GCF_016901035.1 Streptomyces durocortorensis | reverse complement strand
TTCCCCGCCGGGGGGGGGGGGGGGGGCCCGGGGGGGGGGGGGGGGGGGGGCCGGGGGGGCGGGGGCCCCCCCCCCCCCCCCCCCCCGGGGGGGGGGGGGGGGGGCCCCCCCCCCCCCCCCCGCGCCCCCCCGCGCCGCCCGCACGAGCACTGTTCCCCTCTCCCCCTTCTGCCACCAGGAGCCGGACCGATGGACCGTCGCACGTTTCTCACCGCCGCAGGGACCGGGGCCGCGGCCCTGTCGCTCGGAGCCGTGACCGCCCCCGCCACAGCAGCAACCGCCCCCGCCGACCCGCGCCTCCTTCGGACCTGGTTCCGCGACACGTACCGCTCGATCGAGGCGATGACGAC
Source organism: Streptomyces durocortorensis (assembly GCF_016901035.1). Classification (GTDB taxonomy): domain Bacteria; phylum Actinomycetota; class Actinomycetes; order Streptomycetales; family Streptomycetaceae; genus Streptomyces; species Streptomyces durocortorensis. The sequence goes on along the minus strand of NZ_JAFEUF010000023.1, from coordinate 26,507 downwards.
CGACCTGGGCCTGGTCACCGACAAGATCGACCTCAGCGGTCCCGGGGCTCCCGCCCAATCCCCCCAGACATCACCGACGAACATCGGCTGCGGCCTGTGGTCGACGGTGGCCGCCGCGGGCCTGGGCGTGATCGGCGAAGGAGCGATGCTCCGGTCCCTGACCCGTACGGTCACGGCGGTGGAGAAGCTGGAGCGCCACCACGGCTTCTGGCTCAACTGGTACGACGCGCACGACGGTTCGGTGCTGACCGAATGGCCCGGCACCGGCGACCCGGTGCGCCCGTTCCTCTCCTCGGTGGACAACGCGTGGCTGGTGACGGGCCTGCGGATCGCCGCCGACGCGGCCCCGGCACTGCGCCCGCGCATCGACCGCATCCTGGCCACCGCCGACTGGTCGTACTTCTACACGCCGTACGACCCGGCCGACCCGGTGGCGGGCCCCGGCCAGCTCCGGGGCGGCGTCTGGACGGACACGGACGAGCCGACCCCGCACCACTACGGCGCACTCAACACCGAGCCGCGCATGGCGAGTTACCTGGGCATCGCGGACGGCTCGCTCCCCGGGGATCACTACTGGCACCTGCTGCGCACGATGCTGCCGGAGCACGAGCAGGAGCAGAAGCCGGGCGGCGGTTACGTCACGGTCGACGGCGTCCGCGTATGGAACGGCCACTACACGCACCGGGGCCGCAAGGTGGTCCCCACCTGGGGCGGCTCGATGTTCGAGGCGCTGATGGTGCCGCTGTTCGTGCCGGAGCCGGAGTGGTCGCCGCGCGCGTGGGGTGTGACCCACCAGCGGTACGTACGCGGCCAGATCGACCACGGCCTGCGCGAGGCGGAGTACGGCTACTGGGGCTTCTCCCCGTCGAACGTCCCCGAGGACGGGTACCAGGAGTACGGGGTCGACGCTCTCGGCATGCAGGTCGACGGCTACGCCTCCAACACCGACCGCACGCACACCGAGGACGGCGAACCGCTCCCACCCCCCTCGGCGTTCACCAACGGAGTCGTCACCCCGCACGCCTCCTTCCTGGCCCTGCCGTACGCCCACCGGGAGGCGGTCGCCAACCTGCGGGTGCTGGAGCGGGACTTCGGAGCGTACGAGGAGGGGCTCGGCTTCCGCGACTCGGTGAACGTGTCGACGGGCCGGGTCAGTGACTTCATGCTGGCCCTGGACCAGGGGATGGTCGTCGCGGCACTGGCCCAGGAGCTACGCCCGGGCCTGCTGCAACGGCCCTTCCGTGCGGGCGGTTTCCGGTCCCGGGTGCGGCCGCTGCTGGAGCGGGAGCGGTTCTCGATCTGAGGCGGAGGGGCGGGTGGCCGGTCACACCGGGCCACCCGCCCCTGCGGTGGCGCGCCCGGCGACCGGCGGAGGGTGCGCACACTGGCGGCCGCCCGGCAGCCGACAGACCCGGTTACCGCCGGAAGTCGGCATACCGGAGGCGGGGTGCCGGAGGCGGGGTGCCGGAGGCGGGGTGCCGGAGGCGGGTGCCGGAGGCGGGTGCCGGAGGCGGGGTGCGACGACGGCACCGCCGGCCGGCGCTGGCACGACGAACCCTTCGACGTGGTGGACCAGTGATGCGCTGGGTGCGCTGCTTTTGGGACGAGGAAGCCATCTCGTTCCACTTCGAGCTCGACACTGACGGTTACGTGATCCGGCAAGTCGAGTTTCAAGAGCCCGGAGGCGAGGCTTTGGCCACGACGAACAGGCCCCCGCCCGAACGCTTCGGCCTTGCGGTCGGAGTCGACCTGCTGATCGCGGCCGGCGCGTCTGTCGCGGGTGAGATCTCCAGGGGTTGATGGCGAGGAGCGCCCTCGAACAGCCGACGAGGCCCCCAGGAGGGCTTCCCCCCCTCCCGCTGGGGGCACACGAAGCACATGGAGATGTCAGACCCGAACGTCGGATGGACGCCGGAGCAGCGCGCAGCCGTGAAGCGATACGTTCAGTTCGCCGCCGCATTCGCTGTCGCAGGTATCGCCCTTTCTGTTTTTCTGATCGCTTCCGGTAACAGCGGAGGGTGGGCGCTGCTGGGGATCATCGGATGCATTTCTGCCGTTGGTTACGTTTTCATTCAGAGGGGGAAGCATGGGCGCGCTTGACAGAAGACCGATCCGTGACGAGACGATCACGAAGGGAATCACGGCATGACCAACGAGAAGGCTACGATAAGTAAGGTCTTCGGTATCCTGATACTCGCCCTTACCGTCTTCATGGTGATATGCATTGCCGTCATGCTGGCCACCGGGGCGAAATTCGTCCCGGTGATGGCCGCCCCCGTTGTCTTCCTGGGCATCGGAGCGCTGATGTACAGGTCCGGAAGGAAGTCGGCGTAACGCGCCGGACCGTCCTCCCAGCACCCCAGCGGCCCTACCCCACCCCGGCCCCCTCCAGCATGCGCCGCTGGTGCTCGCGTCCGATCGTCTCGTAGCCGATCACGGTCACGAAGGGCGCGAGCATCACGACGATCAGGCACACGGCCAAGGGCGCGTCCGTCACGGCCAGCAGACAGGCCGCCAGCAGGACCGCCAGGGTCAGGCCGATCAGGAGCAGGTGGAAGCGGTCCGCCGCCGAGAGCAGCAGGGTGTGCAGCAGGTAGACGACCAAGAGGTAGAGGGCCACCGGGAGGGCCAGGGCGAGGGCGACGGTCGTCTCGGGGATCTCCGCGTGGTGTTCCAGGTAGAGGCCCGCGACGTGCAGCCCGGCCCCGGCTCCGGCGACCCCGATGAACAGGGGGATGTGGCCGTAGCCGAACAAGTAGCCACGGTTGCGACGACGCTCCAGGACTTCGCCGAACGGGGTCGTGAAGTAGACCCACCACATGCCGAAGGTCAGGCCGACCCCGGCGACGACGACCGCGATGGCGTTCCCGGTCCAGGCCGTGCCGTCTGCCCCGCCGAGCAGTTCGCCCGATGAGGCGACCGTCCCGACCACGCTCTCCCCCAGCACGATGATCGCGAACAGGCTGTACCGCTCGGCCATGTGGTGCGGATGCCACGGCGTGCCGCCCGCCGCGCCCTGGGCGAAGACCGGCAGGGCCAGTTCCAGCGCGCCGAGGACGACGAACGCCGCGAACACAACGTAGACCGGCAGCCCGACGAAGGCCAGGACGACCCACCCGACCTGGGCGATCACCGTCCAGCGGATGTTGGCCAGGCAGACGCCCCGGAACTCGGGGGCCTCCCGGGCGGCACGGGCCCACTGGAACACCATCGCGATCCGCATCACGACGTATCCCGCAACCATCGCCCGCAGTTCGAGGTGGCCGCCCTCGTCGACGGAGTGGAACATGGCCGGGAGGCCGAGCGAGAAGACGACGACCCCGATCATCTGGACCATCGTCAGGACCCGGTAGAGCCAGTCGTCGGTGGCGAAGGCCGAGGCGAACCAGCTGAAGCTGATCCAGGCGACGCTGATCGCGAACATCGCCATGACGAACGCGATGACCGCGTGCCCCAGGTGCCCCTCGGCCAGCAGCTCGGCGAACTGGGACGACGCCGTGCCGACCGCGACGACGAAGGTCAGGTCGAACAGCAGCTCCAGCGGTGAGGAGACCCGCCCGTCCTCCTCGGGGTCACGTCCGGTCATCGGGATGAGCCTGCGCCGCGACCGGCCGGATTCATCGGGCCTGTCGCTCTTGCCGCTCATGTCGCTTTCGGGGTGTTCTGACATGCGCGCCATCATTCCGACGCCGGGCCGCCGCGACGGGGAATCACACGCCGTCGCGTGGCGCGAGGTGCGGGTACTCCCCCGCGAGTACGGCGTCCACCGCCGCGCGCGTCGGATCGGTGACGTCCCAGTCGTGGGCGGAGGGGTGACCGGTGAACAGCCCGCACGCGTCCTCGCCCCGGGGGTCCATCGCCCCGCACCAGGCCAGCTCCGCCAGGGTGGCCCGCTCACCCCTCCAGCGGGCCCAGACGGCGGTCTGGTTCGCGTCGTTGTCCCATAACGCCATCGCATGGTCGCCTTCGTGGTCGGCGGCCAGTTCGCAGAGGAGGTGTCCGGCTTCCGGGCGGCTGCCGCCGCCGGCGGCGGCGAGGCGGAGCACGAAGGCCGGGGGCGGCAGCAGGGTTACAGCGGTGCACTGGTCCATGGGGTGGGAATCCTCCGGTCGTCGCCGTCAGGGCGCGTCGGTGTCGGGTACGTCAGTCGGGTACGTCGGGGGCGTCGTCCTCGGAGACGAGTCGCCGGACCTCGCTGTGGACGTGTACGGCGATGAGGTCGCCGAGCGGGTCGGTCACGGAGAAGGAGTGCGGCCCGGGGTGATGGTCGAAGAACGCGCAGGTCGTCACCGTGCGGGTCGCCAGCTCGCGGAGCAGGGCGGGGCAGAGGCGGAGCATGTCGAGGCGGTGGACGCGGTGGGCGCCGGGGCCCGACCAGAGGAGCCACAGGTCCTGGTCGTCCGCGGTGTCCGCCGACCACAGGTGCCCGGCGTGCTCGGCCGACTCGTCGTGGTCGCCCAGCTCGCACAGGACGAAGTCCTCCGGCTCCACGACATCGGGCGGGTGCTCGGGCCCGCCCTCCATGGTGGCGAGCGCCAGCAGCGTCTCGGCGTACGGGACTTGGGTCACGGCGGTGCATTGCAGCACGGGCGTCAGACTCCTTCCGTACGGGGCGGGGGCGAGTGGTCCGCCGAGGCTTGCGCCGTCCACCCCCACACGTCCACGGGCCACGCGCCGAGGGTGACGCGCAGCCCCACGAAGGGGTCGACCACGGTGAGCAGGGCGGGGCGCCCGGATTCCAGCGCGCCCATGGCGTGGTCCTGGCGGCCGTGGTCGCCCGCCCACGCCCGCAGCGCCTCGGGAGCGTCGGAGCCGTGGAACGTGACGGGCCGAACGTCCCTCACCCCGAGCCACGGGACGGCGGGGGCCGGACCCGGATTGCGCCCGTGCCCGTCCGCCAGCCTCAGCGCCTGCCGCCGCAGCCAGCGCAGGACGAGCCGGCGGTTCGGCAGGGCGACCCCGCCGAGCGGGAGGGCCCGGCCGCCGGCCGTCACCGTGACAGCCGCGACGTAATCCAGCACCCTCACGCGATCCGCCCTCACAGCACTTCTCCCCGGCTGCGGGCGTTGAGCCGCGCGGTACGGGCCCGTAACTGCTCCATGAGCAACGCGGGGCGTACGTAACGGGGTTCGACCTCCCACTCGCGCCCGCCGCCGACCGGCCGGAGGGACCAGTACGGGCCGGCGACGCCCTGGAACTCCCCCACGCGGTCACCGCGACTGGTGTCCGCGAGCAGAGTCCCGGGGGCGGGGACGCCTGGGGGCTGATCCGTATTCGTGCTGGCGTTCTCGCCGTACACCGATCGCTCCTCTCTGTAGCCGAACGACTACCGGGGCGACTCAGCGTGGCCTAGCGTGGATACGTCTTCAACGTTTCGGAACTGGGGGATACGTTGGTCAACCGCAAGGAAGTGAACCCGGACGGGGGCCCTGAGGCGGCCTACGGAGCGCGTCTGCGGCGGGAGCGAGAGGCTCGGGGCTGGAAACAGGACGATCTCGGGGGCCGTATCGGCTACACGGGGCGGCACGTTTCCGGCGTGGAATTGTGTCACAAGTCCCCAACTCGCAAGTTCTCGATCGCCGTTGACGTGGCGATGAACTACACGGGAACCGCTGATTCGTTCGAGCGCGAGTGGCGCAAGATCAAGCACGGGGTGCTGTTGCAGGGCTTCCCGGAGTACGTGGCGCTGGAGGGCCGGGCGGCGGAGATCCGGCTGTTCGAGGTGGGCGTCATCCCGGGGCTGTTGCAGACCCGGGAGTACGCGGAGGCGCTGGCACGCGGGGCGGTGGACCGAGGCGTCATCACACCCGAACAGGCCGATCAGCGCGTCTCGTTGCTCATGGAACGCCAGGGCGCACTCTTACGCACCCTGCCGCCCATGCTGATCGCAGTACTGGACGAGAGCTGCATCCGCCGACCGATCGGCAGCCCCGCCGTGATGGACGCTCAACTGCAGTATCTGGTCGACTTCGCCGCGCAGTCCCACACCATGCTGCAGATCGCCCCGTTCAGCGTTGGTGAGCAACGGCCCTTCAACCGGCTGGTGAATCTGCTGACACTCCAGGACCGGTCCGTGGTCTCCTACGTCGAGTCCGAGACGCAGGGGCATCTGGACCGCGAACTCAGCTCCGTCATCCCGATGGTGAGGGCCTACCATCAGTTGCAGGCCGTGTCTCTGTCGCAGACAGATACCGTGGACATGATCCACCAGCACCGAAAGGGCACCCCGTGACGAGCGAATCCACGACCCAGCAGTGGGTCAAGTCCTCCTACAGCGACAACGGCGGTTCGTGCGTCGAGTGGGCCCCGGCCACCGCGTCCGCCACCGGCATCGTCCCCGTACGCGACTCGAAGAACCCGGGCGGCCCGGCCCTGGCCGTCGCCGCTGACGCGTTCACCTCCTTCGTGGCAGGCGTCAAGACCGAGAGCTTCGGCACCACCGCCTGACCGCCACCCCTGCCACCACTCCCGGCTACGCCCCACCGTGCTCGCATGGTGGGGCTTCCCGCGCTCCGGCATAGGCCCCGGGCCCACCCAGGCCGGGTCGTTCGCTGAATCACCGAAAAAGAAGGGGGTGGAATGATGCCGGCCACGGCCTCCGAAGAATCGTTCCCCGGTCTGTCGAGCAACGCTGTCGACGGCCTCGTCCCGTGCCCCTGCTGCTTCGAGGAGACCCTGGAGGAACGGGCCAACTTCGAGATCTGCCCCGAGTGCGGGTGGGAGGACGACGGCCAGGATGACGCGGACGCGCACGTCGTGCGAGGCGGGCCCAACGGCCGGCAGAGCTTGACGCAGGCCAGGCTGGAGTACCAGGAGGAGCTGGCGGAGGCCCGCCGCCGCCCCTGACCTGCCCAGCGCGGCCTACACTCCCGGTGTGAAAGCCGTGGAACCGGAGCCTAAGCCGAATCCGGTGATCCGCCCGGCGGTCCCGGCCGACCTGGACGCCGTGGCCGAGATCTACACGTACTACGTCCGCCACACCGTGATCACCTTCGAGGAGAACCCGCCACCGGTGGCAGCCTGGCACCAGCGCCTCGACGACCTCGCCGCTCGTAACCTGCCCTTCCTGGTCGCCGAGTTGTCCGGCGAGGTCGTCGGCTACGCCTACGCAGGCCCTTGGCGCCCCAAGCCCGCCTATCGGCACACCGTGGAGAACTCGATCTACCTCGCCCCCGGCCGCACGGGCCGAGGTCTGGGCGGAGCGCTGCTGGAAGCCCTGCTGGCCGCCTGCACCGGGACGCACGTACGCCAGATGATCGCCGTCATCGCCGACGCGGGCACCGACACGTCCGCCGCCCTGCACCGCCGCTACGGCTTCACGGACGCGGGCCGGCTGGCCGCCGTCGGCTTCAAGCACGACCGCTGGGTTGACACCCTGCTGATGCAGCGGACCCTGGGCCGCCCGGCGACGTCGTCCTGCTGACCAGCGAGGAACCGAGGCGATGACCGACCACTGCTGCGCGGTGATGACGACCCAGGTGAACTGGCACTGCGACCAGCACGACACCCCCTCCACCTGTCCGGACGCGCTGATCCGCTTCAGCGCGAGGTTCCAGGAGTACGGGTTGGTCATCCATGACGGCGGCGCATCGACCCTTGGGATCGACTTCTGCCCGTGGTGCGGACAGCGCCTCCCCGAGTCCCAGCGGGACCGCTGGTTCGATGAACTGGAGCGTCGCGGGATCGATCCATGGGAAGACCCGATCCCGCCCGAGTTCCAGGACGAGGGGTGGCTTGCTTCGCCGCGTCAGGAGCGGGACGAGCGTTGATCCGCTTCTGGACCGGGTTCCCTCAGCGCCCTTTTTCTGGCGCGGGCGCGACCCACGGCCTGGTTCGCGCCTTCCAGGGCCATGACGACGACCACGACAGTGATCAGGCGCTGCCACCACGGAAAGCCGAAGAACTCCCCGCACACATAGCCCGTGCCGAACGCTACGACGAGCCCCACTGCGAACGGGAGCATCTTCACCTCGCCGTTCGAGGAGGTCGACCCCGATGGTGACGTCACGCCGAAAGTACGTCCTTCCTGTGACTGATGACGGAAGAACTCGCCTGATTCATCGGCGAATTACCGGGTGTCACCCCGGAAACGGCACGCAGCGCGCACCCTCACTCCCCCGTGTACTTCCCCTGCTGTTGAGCCGCATGACGACGATGTGGTCAGCACCGAACACGGCTGCCACGGACCCTAGTCGGAGCTGATCATCGTCTCAACTGCGGCCCGCTGTGAACGTTCGCACGGCCGGGGGAAGCCGTGTCAGTCGCTGGAGACCAGGTGGGGGCGGTCGACCGATCGGCAGCCCCCCAGGCTCCCGGGGGCGCGGCCCCCCTCCCACTCACTCCTCGACGGGCCCGTCCGGCCGTGGGCCAGGAGCCAGGACCTTGGCGACGAAGCTCGCGAGCTGTTCCCGCAACCGCTCCCGCGGAATCCCTCCTTCGCCGGCCAAGTGCTCGACGAGGTCGGCCCGAGTGGCGGCGAGCAGGGCGTGGGCGGTGAAGTCGCTGTCGGCCAGGCCGGGAATCTGCTCCAGTACGGCTCGGAGCAGGCCGTGCCACCGCTCGTAGTGATCCGCCCGGTACGGGCTACTGCCGCCGGCGCTCCCCTCCAGGGCCAGCGCGAGGCGTCCGTTGTCGAGCTTGAAGCACAAGAGGGCATCGAGCAGGGCGCGTACGCGATCCCGCGGTGGGGTCGCGGGCCCCAGGGGTGGCGGTCCGGTCTCGACGGCCCGTCCGATCGGCTCCAACCGCGCCTCGTACAGCGCGCGCAGCAGCCCGGCGCGGTCGCCGAAGGCCCTAAAGAGCGTGCCCTTGCCGACTCCGGCCGCCGCCGCGACGTCGGCCATCGTGACGTCCTCCGGACTCGCGCGGCGGCTGAAGAGGGCATCGGCAGCCGCGAGTACGGCCTCCCGGTTGCGGATGGCGTCCTTGCGGGACGACTGGCGTTCGGACATGCCGCTCCCTCCGTTTGCAAAACGGACCCACGGTCCATATCTTTAAATGGACCCAGGGTCCGGATTCTACGACTGGAGGACACCCATGCCCGCACCGACCTCCCCGGCGGACCTTTTCCGCCACAGCCTGCGACTGCTGCTCGACAAGGACATTCCCGCCTGGGTCGCCCTGTGGGCCGAGGACGGAGTGATGGAGTTCCCGTTCGCTCCCGACGGCTGGCCCCGGCGTCTGGAGGGGAAAGAGGCCGTCGCCGCCTACATGCGCCACTACCCCGACCACATCGACCTGCACGACTTCCCCGAGCTGCGGATCCTGCAGACCACCGACCCACAGACCGTCGTGGTCGAGATGCGCGGGGTCGGCCGACTGGTGGAGAGCGACGCCCCCTTCGACATGACGTACATCGCCGTCGTGACCGTGCGCGACGGGCACTTCACCTCCTACCGCGACTACTGGAACCCCCTCGCCGTCCAGGAACCCGGCGCCGACTTCACCGGGAGCAGCCGATGACCACCGCACCCACCACGCTGGTCATCGGCGCGACCGGCACCACCGGAAGCCGCACCGCCGCGCAGCTGACAGCCGCGGGGCACCGCGTCAGGGCCGCCAGCCGCCGGGCCACGCCGGTCGCCGGGGCCGAACACGTCCCCTTCGACTGGTACGACCCCGCGACGCATGCGGCCGCTCTCGACGGCGTGGACCGCGTCTACCTCGTACCGCCCGTGGGCGACTCCGACCCCGCGGCAACGATGCTGCCGTTCCTCCAAGGGGCCCGCGCCGCCGGCGTGCGCCGCGCGGTGCTGCTCAGCTCCTCGGCCATCCCGGAGGGCGGCCCGGCGGTCGGAAAGGTGCACCAGGCTCTGCCCGGTCTCTTCGAGCAGTGGGCGGTGCTGCGTCCCTCGTGGTTCATGCAGAACTTCACCGGTACGCACGTCCACGCGCTCAGCATCCGCGACGAGGGCGTCATCCGGACCGCCACCGGGGCCGGCCGGGTCGGCTTCGTCGACGCGGAGGACATCGCGGCCGTCGCCGTACGCGCTCTGACCGACGAGCAGGCCCCCGACACCGATCTCGTCCTCACCGGACCCGAGACGCTCGGCCACGACGACATCGCCACGATCATCACCGAGGTCACCGGAAGGCCCGTGGTGCACCATCGCCTGTCCTACGAGGAGCTGCGCGATCGCCTCACGACGCAGGTGCCGGTGGAGTTCGCCGCGATGCTGGCCGGGATGGACCGCGCCATCGCCGACGGGGCGGAGGACCGCGTCACCGGCACCGTGCACCGCCTCACCGGCCGGCCCCCGCACACCTTCCGGTCCCTCCTTGAGCGGGAGATGGGCCGGATCGGCTGATACTCCAGGGAGATCAGCGGTTCTGGTGGCGGCCCGAGCACGGCGGCGGGTGGGTCATTGCGTCGCCTTCCGCAGCGCGGGCTCCAGAGCTTCCTTCACCAAGTCCGGTGAGCCCGTGAGCATGACCGTCGTCCAGCCGCGCGTGACCGCGATCGTCATCGTGCGGCTGGGCGAGCGCAGTTCTTTGTCCATCACGGTCCGCTCGTAACCGTAGGTCGGGCCTTCCACTCCCTTGACCTCGATCGCGCGCGTCTTCACGAGCGACTCGGCGGTGCCCCGGTCGCCGAGGACAAGGAGTTCGCTGTACTCGGGGCAGGCGGTCAGCGCGGCGAACGCCTTGTTCATACGGTCCGACATCGAAGCGGGCATACGGCTGTAGAGCCGCTGGCTCAGGAGCTCACCATCCCGGCTGAATCCCCTCGTCGAGCTGTCCTCCGTACCGATCAGCTCGTCGATCGGGCCGTCGAGGCCGTAAGGCTCCAGCGCCTCGCAGTCCTTGGGACCGCCCCCTGTCACCGGGGACTCGCCGGATCCCTTGTCCGGATCAGGGTCCAGGGACCGTACCCCCTTCCCCAGATCGGAGGCCTCCAGCAGCAGCGGCCGAAGGTCCCCCGCCTTCAGGCGCGTCGAGGTGGGAGCGGGGCCTGGCGCAGAGCCCTCGCTCCCGGAACCGCCAACCGAGCACCCCGTGAGTGCGGCCAGCAGGGCGAGACCGGCCACGACCCTCCGCCGACGCCGCACACCTTGCGCCGCCACCGCACCGCCCGGGCCGGTCCGTTCCACCGTGCTCCCGTTCATCACACCCCGACTCCCACAACCCGCCGCCGGTCCGGCGCGGAGGCCGGGCAGGCGCGGACGACCTCGCTCCGCCGCTGCCCCTTCCACTCTGCAATCAGGAGCCGCATCCGCGCAGGGGCTCGGAGAAAGACCGGAGGAGATCGACCTGAATCAGTGACCCCCGGGCCGGTCAACTGCCGCACGGGCGCGACGTGAACCGTTGGCGCCAGGTTCCGAACATGAAACTCCCACGTGGTCCAGCCGTAGACGCCGTGGCCCTGACGGCGGGCGCTGCCGGCCAGTGCTGCCAAGTCGCTCACGATCGCGTCGGCGATCTTCAGGCCGTTCACCCGTTCGAGGCGATACGATCTCCCTTCGCATCTCTGGGGAGAGATACGGGAGTTGATGCCTTGGGGGGCGATGTGGTGGAGGACAGCAGGCCTGCGCGCGGAGGACGGGGATCCGCGTGGGGGAGGTCGCTGCTCGTCGTGGTGGCCGGGCTGGTCCCCGGACTCGCCGTGGCCTTCCACTGGTTCGGCTGGACCTCGATCCCGGGCAACCGGTGCGGCGGCAGCAGCTTCCGACCCTGCCCCGAAGGCACCACCCCCACCATCCTGCTGGCATTCCTGTGCACCTTCGCGGGCATCGCCGTGGTCACCTGGCGGATCGAGAAGCTGACCAGGGTCCGGCCCGGGAGGGCACTGCCCGCCGTGCTCGTCGTGACGGGCATGATCCTCGCCCTCTGGCCGGGCCGGCAGGCGTACGTATGGCTGCGCGGCCCCGTCGTCGACCGGGCCTGGGACACGCCGATCGACCGGCCGGACAGCGTCACGGGCGCGGGCAACTGGGTACTGGACGACGCCGTCGTCCGCGCACGCACGGACGGGCTGACCGGCTACGGCCTCGGCGACGGGCGTGAGCTGTGGAACTTGGCCGCGCCCGAGCGCGGTTCGGCGTGCGCGATGAGCGACTCCGTGGTGGACGGCGTCGGCGTGATCGTCTTCGGTCGTGTGGACGCGCCGTGCGACACCGTGTGGGGCGTGGACACCGCGAGCGGCCGCAAGCTCTGGGAACGGAAGATCACGGGCGGCACCGGTTCCGAGTCGCCCACCGACGGCAGGGTGGCTGCCGACGGCGACGTCGCCGTCGCCCTGGAGGACACCGCTGTACGGGGATTCGCCCTGCGAGCAGGCGATCCGCGCTGGGAACTGGACCTCGACGCGGGCTGCTCGCCGGTCGTCGCCTCGGCCGCGGCGGGCCGTACCCGGGTGGTCGTCCAGTGCCTGCCCGACGGCGAGTTCGGCTCGCTGGAGCTGGTCTCGCTCGACACCGCGACCGGCAAGGCCGTACGCCGTACCGCCCTGCCGGTGGAGAGCGAGTGGGTGGCGGCCGTGGTCGTCTCCGCCCGGCCGTTCACGCTCTGGCTCAAGGAGAAGGACGCCCGGGGCACCGACGCCGCACTGGCCTTCGACGACCGGGACCGGCTGCGCGCAACGGTGAAGGTGTCGGGGCGGGAGGAGGATCTCCGGATGACCGCCTACCCGGACCGGAGCTTCGACGCCCGGCCCGCGCTCCGCGCCGCGGTCGTCGGAGACGTTCTGGTGACCGCGGCGACGAAGCCGGGCAAGATGATCCCCGAAGCCCTGTCCGGCTACGGGCTCGACGACGGGCAGCGCTTGTGGCACACCGGGGCGGGCGGTCCGGTCACGGCCCTCACCCGACTGCCCGGGAACCGGCTCGCCGTGCTCGCGGACGGGCGGATCCGCTCCCTCGACCCGCGCACCGGGCATCTTGCCGAGGGGCCCCTGATCCGCGAGGGCATCGACGACGTCGCCGAGGCCCCCCAGCTGGTGCGCGGCCGCGACGGCGACTGGGTCCTCGTCAACCCCGACGGGACCGGCGCCACTCCGCCACTCCTCGGCTTCAGCAGCTGACGACCAGGAGGGCGGCGGCTGACGGTCAGGAGGGCGGCGGTCGCCGTCCTCCTGACCCCCGTTCCGGACCGCTTGGCAGCATGTTGACATGCACTTGACACCCATAGGGCTCACGCCGGACGCTCGGATTCCTCCTGGGACAGCCTGACGACAATGAGGTGCAGACCCATGCGATCACGCCCCATCGGACTTCTTCTCTCGACCCTCGCAGGCGCGGTTCTCGCGTTCGGCGGCACCACCGCCGCCTCCGCAAGCCCGGCCCCGGCCCCGGCCCCCGGTTCCGTACCGTCCGGCGACGTCGGTGCGGCCGACGGCTGTTACACCTGGAGCGGAACCCTCCAGGAGGGTTCCAGCGGTGAAGCCGTGCGTCAGCTCCAGATCCGGGTCGCGGGCTACCCCGGCACCGGAAACCAGATCGCCATCGACGGGGCGTTCGGCCCGGCCACGAAGGCGGCCGTGTCGCGCTTCCAGTCCGCGTACGGGCTGGCCGCCGACGGCATCGCGGGCCCCGCGACCTTCAACAAGATCTACCAACTGCAGGACGACGACTGCACCCCGGTCAACTTCACCTACGCCGAGCTGAACCGCTGCAACTCCGACTGGTCCGGGGGCAAGGTCAGCGCCGCCACCGCCCGCGCCAACGCGCTCGTGACCATGTGGAAGCTCCAGGCCATGCGGCACGCGATGGGCGACCGGCCCATGACCGTCAACGGCGGCTTCCGCAGCGTGTCCTGCAACAGCGCCGTCGGCGGCGCGGCCAACAGCCGCCACATGTACGGCCACGCGGCCGACCTCGGTGCGGGATCCCAGGGCTTCTGCGCCCTCGCCCAGGCGGCCCGCAACCACGGCTTCACCGAGATCCTCGGCCCGGGCTACCCGGGCCACAACGACCACACCCACGTCGCCGGCGGCAGCGGCCGCTTCTGGTCCGCGCCCAGCTGCGGCATCTGACGCCGCGGCGCTCTCCTGACGTACGGGGGCCTCCGCTCGGCGGACCGGAGGCCCTCGTACTCGTACCAGGAGGGCTACCAGCCCATCCCCACCACCACGGCCAGCGCCGCCAGCAGCACACACAGAGCGCCGTTGACGATCCGGTGCTCCCAGAACACCGCGACGAACTCCCGGATCGTCGCGCTCGGCCAGAAGTACGCGGCGGTGGGCGAGCCGATCACCTGGCCGCGCACGCCCTCCTTGCGAGCGGTCATCGCGGCCCGGAACGCGTGGAAGTTGTTGGTCACCACGACGCAGACGTAACGCTCGTCGGCCCCCTCCATCAGGCTTCGGCTGAAGCGCAGGTTCTCCGTCGTCGTACGGGAGCGGCTCTCCTCCAGGACGAGGTCCGGGTCGGCGCCCTCGGCCACCAGCCAGCGGCCCATCGCCTCGGCCTCCGGCAGCTTCTCGTCCGGGCCCTGGCCGCCGGAGACCAGCAGGACGGGTGCCGGTCCGCCCCGGGCGATCTGCCGTTGCTGGACACGGAGTCCGGAGCGCAGACGCGAGGCGAGCAGCGGGGGCACGCGTTCCCCGCCGATGAGGCCCGAACCCAGCATCACCACGAAGTCCACGTCGCCCCGCACCCGGATGCGGCCGTACAGGAAGGCGTACGCGAGGAAGCAGAGGAAGAGGAAGGCGACATAGCCGGTGATCAGCACGACGGCCAGGATGAAGGAGCGGTACGCCTTCGAGCCGCCGAGGTAGTCGGCGGTGACCACCAGGGCCAGGACGGCGAAGATGCCGATCCCGGCCAGGCCGGAGAGCAGGTTGGCCGGGCGGCGGCCCTCCTTGCGGACCATGGTGAGGCCGTTGACCACGAGGAAGCCGCCGAGGACCACGATCGCGAGCACGGGCACCAGGAAGACCAGCGCGTACACGAGCACGGCCAGGTTGTCCGGCAGCCGGTCCACCTGCGTCAGCAGGGCGAACGACAGACTCAGCACGGTCAGGCCGAGCAGCACCGCGTTACGGAACTGGCGGCGGTCCTGCCGTACGCCCCAGCAGAACCAGAGCAGGAACACGGCCGTCGGGGCAAAGGCGATCACGGGGACCTCGGGTTCGTCGGTACGTCTGGGGCGAGGCGGCTGCGGCGAAGCGGCTGCGGCGGCGAACCGCCGCCCGCATATCTGCCATCTGCCATCCGCTATCCGCTATCCGCAGGAGTGCGGGGGTTACTGCCCGGAGTCGCGGTTCTCCGCAACCCAGTCGTCGTTCGTCTGCCAGGCGTACAGCGTGTGGTCCTCGATCGATACGTAATAGGAGCCGCAGCGGCCCTTCGCGCTGTCCGCGACCCCCGAGGGGAACCAGGACGCGCTGATCTCGGGGTCCGGGGCGCTCTCGCCGTCCAGCGGCTCGCACTGCGCGGGGAGACGGCCGTCGTGAAGCGTCGCCCTGAGGATGCGCTCGCCGCCGGTGGTCCGCATGGCGTACTCGACGGACGAGGCGCCGTCCGGCAGCCAGCGGGGAACGGACTCGCGTTCCCCCTTGGCCTCCTTGCCCGTGGCGTAGGACGAGGTCTGCTCGTGCCGTCCGTCGTACCACTCCCTGGCCTCGGGTACGGCCACGGCGGCCGCGACTCCGAGGACCGCCACGGCGCCGACGACGCCTATCAGAACGCCACGCATGCTCTCACTCCTGATGCCTGTTGCGACTACGAGCAGATCTCTTCTGTTCACCTCAATCTTCGACGCCCCACGCATCTGAAACATCAACCTATGGGGCATTTAGGGGTACATCTCCGGTCGCACAGACCCTTAGGCCTCCACGTCGTCCTCCCGCCAGACGTCGAGGTCCATGTTGCCCAAGCGCCAGGTTGACCACCATGATCCCGGCGACCTCGGCGTCCACCCGGAAGGAGTGCCCGACCTCGTCCTCCAGGGGGACCACGCGGACGGAATGTCCGGGCTCACGCATGGTGGCGGTATCGGCGATCAGCACCACGTCGGAGATCATCGCTTCCGGATCCGCGCCCGGGCGGACCTGGGCCATCACCTGCTCCGGGGTGGCGTACGAGAAGATCGGTCTCCTGGACGAGGACAGACAGCGCGCGGGCCGGCGGGGTGTAGCGGGGTGGGTCGGTCCGCGTCTCCAACGCGAAACCGGCGGGCTCGTAGCCGTCCTCTTCCTCCGGCTCCATCTCCTCCCCGCCATCCCACTCGGCGGGTGACAGAAAGGGAGAAGACACCTCACGTCTGACATCCGCCTCTGACAGAGGGCTTTGGAGGACGCACGGTCCGCGGCAGCCACCGCGCGGTGCGGCGGGCCCTACGCTGCCCCCCGTGCACAGCATCGAACTGCTACCGGACGAGGCGACCGACCGAGCCGTACGGGGCGTGTGGCAGTCCCTCGCGGACGAGGGCCTGCCCAGCCAGAGCGCGCACCACCACCCGACCAACCGGCCGCACCTCACGCTCGCCACGGCCGACACGCTCCCCGCTAAAGCCCGTACCGCCCTCGCGGAAGCCCTCGCCGCGCTGCCCCTCCCCCTCCACCTGACCGGGCTGCTGCGCTTCTCCGGCCGGGTCGACGTGCTGGCCTGGGCGGTCCGGCCCGACGCCGCCCTTCTGGAGCTGCACGAGACGGTGTGGCGGATCCTGCGGGACACCCCCGGGAGCCACGACGGCTCCAACCCGCTTCACTCCCCCGCCCGTTGGATCCCGCACATCACGCTCGGCCGGGGCCGGGGCGCGGTATGGCCAGGCCCCGACGGGCGGTGGCTCCCCGAGGAAGCCACCGGGCCGGGTGTCCTGCCGGGTCGGTGGGCCGAAGCCCGGTCCTACGACTCGGTGAGCCGGACGACGGCCGTGATCGGGCCGGGGACGCCTTGAGCCGCTCCCCGGAGCGGGGGGAGCGGCTGCAGAACGCCCGAGGGGGAGTCAGCGCACCAGCCGGACCAGCTTGTGGTTGGCGAACTCCTCCATGCCGAAACGGCCCAGCTCCCGGCCGAAACCGGACCGCTTGACCCCGCCGAACGGCAGTTCCGCCGCGGTTCCGGACGGGGCGCCGACGAACACCATGCCGGTCTGGAGGCGCTGGGCCACCCGCTCGGCCTGGGCGTCGTCGTCGGTCTGGATCGAGGCGCTGAGGCCGTACGGCGAGTTGTTGGCGAAGTCGACGGCCTCCTCCTCGGAGCCCACCTTGAACAGCAGGGCCACCGGTCCGAACAGCTCCTCCTTGTAGGCCCGCATGTCGGGGGTGATGCCCGCCAACACGGTGGGCTCGTACCAGGCGCCGGGGCGGTCGATGCGCTTGCCGCCGGCCAGCACCGTGGCGCCCTTGGAGATCGCGTCCTGCACCTGCTCGTCCAGGGTCTCGACCGCCTTCTCCGAGGAGAGGGGCCCCATGAAGGTCCCGGGGTCGGTGGGGTCGCCTACGGTGATCCCCCGGACAGCCTCGGTGAAGGCGGTCGAGAAGCCGTCGTAGTGCTCGTCCAGGGCGATGATGCGCTTGGCGGCGTTGCAGGCCTGGCCCGCGTTGCCCATGCGGCCGATCAGCGCGTTCTTCACCACCTGCTCCATGTTCGACGCGCCGAGGATCAGATACGGGTCGGAGCCGCCCAGCTCCAGCACGACCTTCTTCAGGTTGCGGCCCGCGATCTCCGCGACGGCCGCGCCCGCCCGTTCCGAACCCGTCAGCGAGACCCCGTGGATCCGGTCGTCCCCGATCAGCGTCTCGATCTGCTCGTTGGTGGCGAAGATGTTGACGTACGCCCCCTTCGGCAGGCCCGCGTCCAGGAACAGCCGCTCCATCGCCAGCGCCGACTCCGGGCACTGCGGGGCGTGCTTGAGCAGGACCGCGTTGCCCAGCATCAGGTTCGGTGCGGCGAACCGGGCGACCTGGTAGTACGGGAAGTTCCACGGCATGATCCCCAGCAGGGTGCCGACCGCCTCCTTCCGGATGACGGCCCGGCCGCCGGAGGCGACGTCCAGCTCCTCCGCCTCCAGGAAGCCCTCGCCCCGATCGGCGTAGTAGCGGTAGATCGACACGACGGTGCGCAGCTCCCCGAGGGCCTGCTTGACCGGCTTGCCCATCTCGCGGGTGATGATGGCGGCGAGCTGGTCCTTGCGCTCCTCGTAGAGGTCCGCGACCCGCCGCAGCACCTCGGCCCGCTCCGCCGCCGGCCGGGCGGCCCAGGCGCGCTGCGCGTCGTCGGCCAGGGCGAGCGCGTCCTGCAGCTCGCCGTCGGTGGCGGTGGGGTACTCCTGTTCCGTCTCACCGGTGGCAGGGTTGACGACTCGGTACGTACTCATGACTTCCTTCCGTGGACAGCTCCCGGACGAGGTCCGTGCGAGACGGAAACGGCCGCAGGACCACCGGGCGGACATTCGGGTACCCATCCGGCAGATGCGCACACCTCGCCCCTCCCACCGCGCTCATGACTCCGCCCGGTATCGCCCTCGCGGCTCCGGCCGGCCGAGCGGAACCGGCGCATCATGAGGGCATGCCATCGCAGAGCGGCGGCCCGGACCGTACGGACGACGGGCGCTACGTGATCGTCAAGGGGCGGCGCTGGCGGGCGACCGACCCGGCCGTCCCCGAGGACGCGGCCGCCGCCCTGCGCTCCCACCTGATGGCGGCGCGGCGGGCGGTACGGGAAGCGAAGCGCTCGACGGACGATGCCGCGCTCCGCCGGGCGCGCGACCGCGTCCAGCGAGCCAAGGTCGCGCTCGGCGAGCGGGGCGACCCGTGGTGGGAGCAGTCGGGGAGGGAGCGCGACCGGCGGTGGCGCGACGGGCTCGCCTGGTTCGACGGTCACGGCGAGCAGTGAGCCGCTGCTCCGCCCGGGCGGTCGACGGCCGCTCGCGTCGGGGGCATCGGCCCCTGTCGTACCGGACCGCTACTGTCCGGCGCATGGAGAACATGATCCCTCGCGGCAACTGGCTCGACGACGACATATTCCATACGTTCGTGAGAGAGGTCACACCGCTCGACTTCGGCTCCTGGAGCCTGACCGATGTCGAGCGCGCAACGTCGGCGCTGGGGTGGGAACTTCGGGAGCCCAAGGAAGTCGCGGGCCAGGTCTGGCGCAGGTTCGCTCCCCGGAAGGGCCCTTCGGCCGGATACGGCACCCTGATCGCCGATGTCTCGGAGCCCGAGCGGATACGCAAGCTGAACGTTCGCGTCGTCGACCTGCCCGCCGAGGACCTGGCCACGGCCGTCGGCTTCATCCGCGCCGCCTGGTGGGTCATGGAGGGGGAGTTGGGCCCGCCGACGATGTGGGGCGGCGCCTCGGGGCCGTGGATGCTGTGGCGGCGTCCCGGCACCAGCATCCTCGTGCACTCGCACGACGAGGGCGAGGTGAGTCTCGAACTCCTGCCTGCCGCAACGGACGTCGAATCCGCCGCAGGCCGCTACTCGCGGGGGCGTTGGCGCGCCGCCGAGCCGGCCGACCTGCCGGCCACGTCCTTCGGGGACTCCGCCTCCGCCTCCGGCGCGCCGGACCTGTCCGGCACCACCTGGGAAGCGGTGGAGAAGCGCCTGTCCGAAACCCTCCGGTCCCTCGACCACGACACCCCGTTCTTCCCCGGCAGGTTCATCCTGCACCTGGGATCCGCCGACGATCCCCAGCGTTTCGTCCAGTGCTGGAGCCAGGACCTCAGCCTCGTCGTCGAGGCCACCGGCCATCTGCACCGGCCGGATGCGGCTGATCCCGTCCGCATGGCGCAGAACGGCTGGGAGTTCTCCCGCTCGATCTGGCAACGCCGGTTCCCCGACGCCATGGACGATCCCGCGCACGCCGCGACGGCCGCCCGCATGCTCGTCGAGGAGCTGCGGCAGCTCGGCGTCGGCCTGGCCGAACTCTCCTACGACGGCACCATGAGCGGTCGCGGGCGCGGCTTCCACCTCGACCTGCCGGACCTGGGCATCCCGCGCGTCCACCACCCCGCCACCTGAACTCCCGCGCATGGGGCAGGCGTTGCCGGAATCATTGACAGCGCCGCGCCCCGCTGTCACCGTCCTGACTGACGGCGGCAGTCGCCGGGCGCGGAGGAGCATCAGGCCCCGGAGCCTGCGATGGCGGTGACGCGGATCTCCACCCTCATGGCGGCGAGGCCGAGGACAGTGACGCCGGTCTCGGTCCAGATCGGCGCACGACCGCCCAGACGAAGGCGGAACTGCTCGGCCATGACCCGGTTGTGGTCTTCGCCGATGACGTCGTCCCCCGGCGCGACCTTGTGGTACGAGTTCACATGGATGACGTCCTTCCAGGTCGCGCCGACCGTGGCGAGCGCGCGCTCCACGTTGTCGAAGACCCGGACGATCTCGTCCTCCAGCGAGTCGGGGATGACCAGATCATCGTCGACCCCGGCCTGACCGGAGATCTCGACCCGGTCCCCGACGCGGACGGCGCTGCTGTAACCGAGGGCTTCGTGAAGCTTCTCGCCGTAGCCCGGTACGACGCCGAAGGTGACGGTGCTCATGATGCTTCCTCTCCTCGCACCCGAGGGGTGCGCTTTCGCTTCCATGACTTCACGCGTAAAGTTACTGTAGCAAGCGATGACTTCAAGCGCAAAGTCATCGGGGAGCGCACCGAGGGGACGGGAAGACCGATGAGCGGCACCGAAAGGCCCATGAGCGAGACGGACGGGCGGGAGGAGGAGCGCACGAGCGCGCACGCGGACGACGAACAGCCGCGCTGGCTCGACGAGCAGGAGAAGGCGGCGTGGACAGGACTGATCTCCCTGGTCCTGCTGCTGCCGGGCAAGCTGGAGTCGCCGCTGCGGCAGGAGCACGGCATCACCCTGTTCGAGTACCTCGTACTCAGCCATCTCTCCGAGGCCCCGGGGCGGAAACTGCGGATGGGCGAGCTCGCCTTCCTCGCCAGCGGATCCCTCTCCCGGCTCTCCAACGTCATCAAACGGTGCGAGCAGCGCGGCTGGGTCGTCCGGACCCCCGACCCGGCCGACGGGCGTTACACCCTCGCCGAACTCACCGAGGCGGGCTTCGACATCGTGGACCGGGCGGCCCCCACCCACCTGCGCACCGTGCGCGGCCTCGTCCTCGACTCCCTCAACACGGCAGACCAGAAGGCGCTCGTCCGTATCGCGGAGAAGATGCGGATCGTGCCCGACGACTTCGGCTGACCGCCGTCACCGCCCCCTCACCCCGTCCGTGACCCGGTCCAGGCGGTACAGGTCGGCCACGCAGCCGCCGGGCCAGTACCGCTCACCACCCTCGCTGAACGGCTCAAGCATCTGACTGATCACCAGGCGCTCGTACGGTAGGACCCGCTCCCCAGCCGCCGCGCCCTCGCGCAGCCGGCGGTCCTGGGCGTCCCATTTCTCGGCCCGGTCCCGCATCGCGGTGTCCAGGTTGCTCAGGGCGATGGCCGGGCCGACGCAGACCAGGACGCAGAGCGCGGCGCACACGGCCTTCGCCGGGGCGGTGCGGCGGGTGCGGCGGCGGACGGCCAGGCCGAGCAGGGCTCCGACGCCGACGAGGAGAAGCACGTACAGCAGGAGGTAGTCGTTCCACAGCCGGTTGGCGCTCGGGTCGCTCACCCGGTCGCCGACGACGGGGTAGGCGATGACCGTGCAGAGGTAGCCGGAGACCAGGAGCGTGACCAGCCCGGCGGCGGTCAGCAGCGGCCAGTGCGCGGGCGGGCGGGGCGTCGTCCCGTCCGCCCTCCGGCACAGCAGCCCGAGCAGGACGCCCACCGCGACCCCGCCCACGTACTGCCAGGTGGTGACCACGGTGACGGTGATCTCGGCGAACGCGCGCAGCGACGCGGCGAGGGAGTCGGGGGCGAGCAGGGAGGTGGTCTCCGCCCCGAAGCGTTCCCTGCGGTTCGTGGAGCCGGGCGAGGTGATGAGGACCAGCGCCCCGGCCGCCGTCCCCACGATGCCCCCGGCGCACCACAGGCGCACGAACCCCCGGTCGGCGGCGGGAACGACCCGGCCGGACACCAGGAGCGCGGCCAGCAGCACCATCACCACGACGATCGCCGTCTCCTCGGACAGCGTGGCGAGGAAGGCCGCCATCAGCAGCGCGACGGCGACCGCGAGGACCCGTCCCCGGCGGGTCCGGGCGAGCAGGAGCGGTACCAGGGCGGCGCAGGCCAGGACGGGCGGCAGCGTGTGCGAGACGGACGCGGCGGGCCAGTAGAACGTCTTGTACGTGTTCGGCGTGACGAACAGGAGCAGTGCCGTGGACATGGCCGCGAGCAGCAGGGGCAGCCCGCGCGGGGTGCGCAGCCCGGCCCGGCGCAGCGCCAGCACGGCCACCGTCCACAGGACCGCGAGCACGAGGACCCCGCTGACCAGGGGGAACCACTGGTGTCCCGCGACCTGGAACTTCGCGTACGCGCCGACCAGGAGCGCGTTGGCGACCCGCCCGTTGTCGTCGAAGTAGAACTGCCCGACGAGGCCGCTGATGCCGTCGTCCCGCACGCGCGGCAGGAAGCACCAGTCGTCCGCGCCGGGCCGCACCCACCGCCCGAACCAGGACGCGGCGGCGAGCAGGGCGAGCGGCGGGAGGGCGAGGGCGGTCACCCAGAGAGCCGTCCAGGGGCGGTCGGAGGGGGACTCGGCCCGGTCCGGCCCGGTCCGGTCCGTCACGGTCGGGTTCCGCCCGCCTTCCGGGGCGGCGGTTACGGGAACCTCGTCGGACATCGCAGCCTTCACCGGTCCTGGGGCGAGCGGGTGGGCAGCGGTGCGGGCGCCGGGCGGCCCCGCAGCGGTTCGGCCGGGCTCGTCGATCCGCCCTCGCCGTCCGGTACGGCAGCGGCCGCCTTGCTCTGGCCCGAGGTGATCGCCCACCGCGCCAGCAGGAACGAGACGGGCGTGACGAGGACGCCGGCCGCCAGCGCGGCGAGGTTCTTGTCCATCCCGAGGCCGCTCACCGCTCCGTAGAGCAGCGCCCCGGACGCCACCAGGTTGACCAGGCTGGAGAGGGGATAGCGGACGAAGGCGTGCCAGGTCGGACGCGTCCGGATGGTGACGTAGGAGTTGAGCAGGAACGAGCAGACGATGCTCACCACGTAACCGATGACATGGGCGGTCAGGTAGGGGATCCAGCGGTTCAGCGAGGCGTAGACCCCGAGGTAGACGGCGGTGTTCACGCAACCGATGAGGACGAAACTGCCGAACTGGCGGACGGTACGGGACCGGCGCGCGGCGAGCGCGGGGTCCTTGCCCGGGTTCGCGTCCGCGGTCGGCTGCGCGTCCCTGGTGAGCTGCGCGTCCGCGGTCGGCTGCGCGTCCCCGGTGAGCTGCGCACGCGGCGGCGGACTCTCCGGCAGCGCCGCCCGGCAGGTCGCGTCCGTCTCCCGTACGACGTACGGCGGGCGGTGTTTCGCCTCGTGGTAGATGCGGCCCACGTACTCCCCGATGACTCCGAGCGTCACCAGCTGGATGCCGCTGAGGGCGACGACGGCGATGAGGAGGGTGGCGTAACCGGGGGTGTCCACGCCGTGCAGGACGACCCGCACGACGGTCCACAGTGCGTAGATGAGGGCCGAGACGAAGACCCAGAAGCCGGTGTAGATCGCCAGGCGGAGCGGCCGGTTGTTGAAGGAGAGCAACCCGTCGATGCCGTAGTTCAGCAGCCGTCTGCTGCCCCACTTCGACCGGCCCGCCACCCGCTCGCTGTTGCGGTAGCGGAAGGTGACCGTGTCGAAGCCGATCCAGGAGAAGATCCCCTTGGAGAAGCGGTTGCTCTCGGGGAGGGACAGGACGCTCTCCACCGCCCGCCGTGACAGCAGCCGGAAGTCCCCCGAGCCGTCGATGAGCTCCACGTCCATGCAGCGGCGGACGAGCGCGTAGTAGGTGTGGCTGAGGGTGCTGCGGAGCAGGCCCTCGCCCGTGCGGTCGCGGCGCGGGATGACCTGGTCGTAGCCGTGCCGGTGCAGCTCCAGCATGCGGGGGATCAGCTCGGGCGGGTGCTGGAGGTCGGCGTCCATGATCACCACGGCCGCCCCGCTCGACATACGGAGTCCGGCGAGCATGGCGGCCTCCTTGCCGAAGTTGCGGCTGAAGGCGGTGTAGTGGACGCGCGGGTCACGGGCGGCGATGGCGTTGAGCAGGGAGCGGGTGCGGTCCCGGCTGCCGTCGTCCACGTAACAGATCTCGAAGCTGTCCCCGAGCGGGTCCAGAACGCCGACCAGGGCGGCGTGGAAGGACTCGATCACCTCGGCCTCGTCGAAACACGGCACGACGACCGACAGCTGAAGGCCAGTCACTCGCCACCTCCGGACTTCGGGCCTCTCGTGGGGCCGGGCCCTTGACCGGCGCCTGCGCCGTCGGGCCCCGGCGCCGGGGTCCGGGTCGCGCCACGTCCGCCCCATCTGACGACGGGCGGCGGCCTCCGTCTCTCCGTACACGCGCGGGCGGACCGCTTTCCGCCGCCCTTTCATGCGAACAGCGGAGGCGGACCGGCACAACCGCTCAGGCGGACGGCGGATGCGGTTCGGTGGATCGCCGGGTCGCGAGGGCGAAAAGGCGGACATAGCCTCGCAAACGTGACGTCTCCTCGACCGCCAGGGACCACCGGCCGCCCCGCCGAGCCGTCCGCCGCGTTGCCCACCAGGGCGTCCGGCGTGCCGCTCGCCGCGCTGCCCACGAGGCCGCTCGCCACCCCGGCCTCCGTGCTGCTCGCCACCCTCGCCTCCGTGCTGCTCGCCGTGGGCTGGCTGGTGTTCCCCGCCGCCGTGACCGCCCGCGCCGACGACCCCGTCGAGCTGTCCCGGGACGGGCAGATCACCGACCGGGTCGGGGCGCTGGGCGACCGGGCGGGGCAGGTGGAGGACGCGCTCGACCGGCTGTACGACGAGCAGCGCGTCCAGCTCTTCGTGGTGTACGTACGCGACTTCTCCGGCCGGTCCGGACAGACCTGGAGCGACGAGACCGCCGACCGCAACGGCCTGGGCCAGGACGACGTGCTGCTCTCCGTCGCCACCCACGACCGGCAGTACGCCTACTCCGTCGACGCGGACGCGCGGCTCACCGACGACCGGCTGCGGGACGTGGCGGGGACCGCCATCGAGCCCGCGCTGCGGGAGAACGACTGGGCGGGGGCCGCGATCGGCGCGGCTGACGGCTACGCCTCCGCCCTGGCCGGACGCCCCGTGACCGCCCCTGCGATCACCCCGGGCCCCGCCGACCCCGGAACGGGCGGGTCCGACGCGACCGGCGCCCGCGACTTCAACCTGCCGGTGGCCGTCGTCGCGGGCGTGGGCGCGGTCGGTGTCTACGCGTACGCCCGGCGCAAACGGCGCACGACGACCCGCACCACCCCGGCCGCCACCGGCTGGGGGCGCACTGCGGAGGCCGGCGGCGCGCCGGAGCCGCCGACGCCGCTGCCGGAGCTGGACGCGCAGGCCAAGGAGGTGCTGGTGGACACCGACGACGCGGTGCGTACCAGCGAGGAGGAACTCGGTTTCGCCACCGCCCAGTTCGGCGAGGAGGCGGCGAAGCCGTTCACGGCGGCGGTCGCGCGGGCGAAGGACGAGCTGACGCAGTCGTTCCGGTTGCGCCAGCAGCTCGACGACGCCTTCCCCGAGGACGACGCGACCCGCCGCCGGATGCTGGAGGAGATCCTGCGGCGGTGCGCGACCGCGAACGAGGGGCTCGACACCGTCTCCGAGGACTTCGACCGGCTGCGCGCGCTGGAACGTACCGCTCCGGAAGCCCTGGCCACCGTGGACGCCACGCACCGCGACCTCACCGGCCGGGTCGCGGCGGCCGAGTCGGGTGTGGCCGGGCTGCGCGAGCGGTACGGGGAAAGCGCGGCCGCCCCCGTGGCGGCCGACGTCGAGCAGGCGGAGGACCGGCTCGTCTTCGCGGGCTCCGCCGTGGAGCAGGCCCGTACGGCGGTCGAGGGCGGCGAGAACTCCAGGGCCGCGGTGTACATCCGGGGGGCCGAGGGCGCGGTGGGGCAGGCGGCCACGCTGCTGGACTCGGTGGACCGGCGGGCGGCGGAGCTGGGCGAGGCCGCGGGGAAGCTGCCCGCCGCGCTGACCGAGACGGAGACCGACCTCGCGGACGCGGGCGGGCTGCTCGAAGGGACCGCCGAGGGCGCGTCGACCGCCGATCTGCGCGGCCGGATCGCCCGCGCCGAGGCCGTGCTCGCGGACGTCCGGGGCGCGATGGCGGCGGGACCGTACGACCCGATCGACGCGCTGCGCCGGGTGGAGGAGGCGGACGCGGCCCTGGACGAGGCGCTGGCGGGGGCCCGGGACCAGGAGCGCGGCGAGGCGAAGGCCCGGTCCCTCCTCGATCAGGCGATGCTCACCGCCCGGTCCGCGATCGGGGCGGCGGCCGACTACATCACGACCAACCGGGGTGCGGTCGGCAGCCAGGCCCGTACCCGGCTGGCCGAGGCGCAGCGGCGGTGGGAGCGGGCCCGGGAGCTGTCGGCCACGGACGCGCAGGGGGCGCTGGCCGAGGCGCAGCAGGCGGACGCGCTGGCCGGGCAGGCGATGGCCCTGGCCGAGCAGGACGTCCGCGGTTTCCGTTCCCCGCAGGGCCCCGGCGGGATGGGCGGCGGCGGGGCCCTGCGG
>NZ_JAFEUF010000231.1 GCF_016901035.1 Streptomyces durocortorensis | reverse complement strand
GGGGGGGGAGGGGCGGTCGGGAGGGGGCGTTCAGCGTGCGGGCGGCAGGCTCGGGTCGCGGACCTCCGGCGACAGTGAATCGCCGACCTGGTTGATCAGTTCGGACATCATGTAGCTGACCTCGCCGATGTCCGCGTCCCTGGTGGTGGTGACGAGCAGCGAGGCGCCGCTGGAGACCGCCATCGAGAACATGTAGCCGCCCTCCATCGCGGTGAGGCTGTGCTCCACCGGGTCGGTGGCGGTCAACTGGGCCGCAGCGGACAGCAGGTTGACGACGCCGGACGCGATGGCGGCCAGCCGCTCGGCGTCGTCGCGTTCCACGCCGGTGTACGCCAGCGCGAGCCCGTCCACGGACACGGCTATCGCCTGCGTGACTTCCGGGAGGCGCCCGGCGAAATCGCTCAGGATCCAGCTCAGGTCGGAGGAGGTGGTCATTTCTCGGTCCGTTCGGTGTGGTCGTCCGGGGCGGAACGCCCCCGGTGGTTCGTGCTCCTGTTGATCCCCTGGGCGTAGGCCGCCAGCACGTCGGAGACCTGCCGGGAGTCCCGGCGGCGGGGCGACGGCCGCGGCGCACCGGAGCCCGGGCGCTGTTCGGCGGTGTCCCGCCTGCCCGCGGCGGGCGAGGTGGTGGGGCCCGTGCCGGCGGCGGGGCCCGTACCCGTACTGGCGGCTACGCCCGTACCGACTCCCATGTCGGCACCCGTGCCCGTACCGGCGCTCACGCCCAGGCCCGTGCCGACCGGTGTGCCGATCGGGGCGCCGACCGGTGTGCCGTGGCGGTCGGGCCGCACCTCCGCGCGGGCCGGCTGCCGGCGGCCCTGCGGCCCCGGGGGTGTGACCGGCCGGGGCGTCTCGTAGCCGACATCGTTGCCAGGCTCGCGCTGCGGCGCCCCCCGGTCTTCCGCGAAGTCCAGGGCCAGTACCTTCGCGGGCAGCGTGACCTCGGCGATCGTGCCGGGGCCCGACGAGTCGCGCAGCTCGACGACGATGCCGTGGCGGGCGGCGAGCCGGGCCACCACATGCAGCCCCATGGACCGTACGTCGCCGATGCCCGCCTGCGGTTCGAGCAGCGCGGCGTTGTGGACCGCGCGGCGCTCGGCCGTCATGCCGACGCCCTCGTCGACGATCTGCACGACGGCCCGGTCCCACAGCCGCCAGACGGCGACCCCGACCTGCTTGTCCGGGGGCGAGTACCGGGTGGCGTTGTCGAGGAGCTCCGCCAGGATGTGCGCCACGTCGTGGACGGCGCGGGCGGTGATGCCGATCCCCGACTCGATCACGCCGAGGGAGACGCGGTCGAACCGCTCGATCTGCTGCGCGGCGGCCACGATGACGGTGGAGCACCCGACATCGGCCGCGCGCACCCGGGCGTTTCCGTAACCACCGAGCACCAGGAGGTTGTTGGTGTTGCGCTCCATGCGGACGGCGAGATGGTCGAGAGCGAAGAGGGTCTTCATCCGTACGGGGTCGGCCTCGTCGCGCTGCACGGTGTCCAGCTCGGACACCATGACCGCGGTCAACCGGGCTCCTCGGCGTGCGACACCGACCAGCGTCTCGGCCAACTGCTCGTGTGTCTGAGCCTGTTGTGCGGCCAGGCGGACGGCTTCGTGGTGAACGGCGTTGAACGCCTCACCGACCTCGCCGATCTCGTCCTCGCCCGTGGTCCGGACCGGATCGCCGGTCCGCCGGGCCACCTCCTCGGGCGTCGCACCGCGCAGCGCGCCGGGCTGGGACAGCTCGCTCATCACGGTGGGCAGCCCGGAGTGGGCGACCTCGTGCGCGGCGTTGCGCAGCTCGCGCAGTCGCCGGATCATGACGCGCCCCAGGCGGATCGCGACGACGACGACGCCGACGAGTGTCAGCACCACCAGGGCGACCTCAGCGCCGGCCGTCCAGATGAGAGTGGTGCGTACGTCGGCGACCTGGGCGAGAACGGCAGCGTCGACCCGCTTCTCCACCGAACGCAGCAGCCCCTGACGGTCGTTGGCCGCCTTCTGCCAGGCCTGCGGCGTGACGGTGATGTCCTTGCCGGCGCTTGTGCGCCCGATCTCGTCCTCAAGGCGCCGGGCCTCCAGGGCCTTCGCCCCGGAGAGGGTGCGCTCCAGCCAGGTCCGCCAGGCGCCCGGCCCGAGGTCGAACATGGCGCCGGTCGACTCGGTGTAGCCCAGCCGGCCGGCGTCGAAGGTCCGCTGCGATGCGGTGGTGAACCCGCCCGCGGCCTGAGCTCGGGCCACCGTGACCTGCTGCTGGGCCGTGTGCTCGGCGGCCTCGGACAGGGCGGCCGCGGCGCGGATCCGGTCCGCGATGTCGGCGTCCACGCCGTCCGCCTGCGCGATGCCGTCGCGGTAGCCGATGAGGTCGGCGATCACGATCCGGTAGCCGAAGGCGAGGGCGGAGACGGTGCTGCTTCCCGAGCGCACCTGGGCGCGGAGCCCGGGCATTTCCTCGGCGAACCGCTCGATTCGGTCCAGCGCGCCCTTGGCGCTGCCGGGTACGGCGGAGAGTCTCCCGGCCCGGCTGCGGAAGCCGGCGATGCTCCGGTCGGTCTCCTCCGCACGTAACCGGAACGCCTCCGCGCTTCCCTGCTCGGAGACCAGGGCGGTGGCCGCCGCCCGCTCACGTTGTAGCCGGTAGGTCAACTCACTTGCTTCATCCGCGACTTCGACCATGGAGGTCAGCCGTTCGGCCTGGAGCGCCTGATTGGTCGCAGGGGCGAGAGCCAGGACCGAGAAGGCGACGGCCACGGTGAGCGGTGCGCTGACGAGGAGTACGAGGCGACGATTGATTTTCACTGCGCGGCTCCGTCGCCGGAACCGGGCTTGAGTATCGGTGACACGCGGATACCTGTTAACGGGTTGTGGGGGTGTCGGTGATGACGTGCTGGTGGGGGTGTGGTGCTGGTGGGGCTCAAGTGGCCCCGGGGGCGCGCGGCATGATCCTATGCCGTAGTGCGCGCTTCCGGGCGGGTGAATCCCTGAAAAATATGCGCATCGACCACACAGAGATGCTCCTGCTTCGCTCGCAAGTGAGCATAAAACAAAGCGCTTTGGCTCCGGGGCGAACGTCCGTGGCCAACCGTGTGAACCCTGCCCGACCAGCGCGCGCCTGCGGAGCAAGGCGGAGAAGTGGCCTCTGGGACGTTCCCGGACCAGCCAGGCGAAGCAGGAGATCACCCAGGCCGGCGCATTCCTCGCCTGGCTCGCAGACCGAGGCCGCACTGTCGAATCACTGCCAGCAGGCCGAGCTCGATGCCTGGCACACCGAGAAGCCGGCCACCCGGCGCCCGGCTCAGACGTTCCTGCGCTGGTGCATGAAGACGAGCCGGATGCCCCGCCTCACCCCGCCACCCCAGGTCATCAACCAGGACCAGGTGCCGCTGCAACAGCACCGCCGACTCGCCATGCTCCGGCGGACCCTCAACGACGTGCGAGCCCGGGTCGCCGCCGCGCTCGTTCTGCTCTACGCGCAGCCCGTCACCCGCATCGTCCGTCTCGCTGTCGACGTCATCGACGACCGGCTGGGAGACCCGCCGTCCCCACTTCCGAAGCCCGTCGCTGACCTCATGCGGACATACCTCCTGTACTGCCACCACCTGCCCTACGCCAGCAGCAGAAGCTCACAGTGGCTCTTCCCCGGCCGCCAGCCCGGACAGCCGATGAACCCGGTCAGCCTCCAAGTCCACCTGCGGAAGATCGGCGTCCCACCGCAGCGCGGCAGGGCCTCCGCGATCCGCCAACTCGTCCTCCAGGCCTCGGCCCCCGTCATCGCGAAGGCTCTCGGCTACCACGACAAGACCACCACCCGCCTGGTCATTGAAGCCCTGCGCTTCGATCACTCCCCGACACTGCTGCACGACGTCGCTCAGAGCGGGCCGGTCCTCGGCCTGGTGCGCCAGCATCGCCGTCAGCAGAGGCACCAGCTCGTTGGGCGCCCCCGACAGGTCGGGAGCCGTCTCTGGATCGGTGACCTGATGGAAAAGGACATGGATGTTGGCCGCTTGGTACGGAAGGCGGCCGGAAGCGGCGAACAACATCACGGCACCGAGCGCGTATACGTCGACCGCGGGCGTGAGCGGCCGGTCGCCTCTCGCCTGCTCCGGCGGCATGCACGACGGGGTGCCGACCACGGTGTTGGGCGCGGTCAGGGAGACGCTCGACTCGGCGAAGACCGCGAGCCCGAAGTCGATGACCTTCGGCCCGTTGGGGCCGAGCAGCACGTTGGCGGGCTTGAGGTCACGGTGCAGCATGCCCTGCTTGTGCACGGTCGCGAGCGCTTCGGCGAGGGTCGCCCCGAGGGAAGCCGTGAGCAGCGAGGGGAGTGGGCCGTGACGCGCCACGTGCCTGCTCAGGTCGAGCCCCTCGATGTACTACGTCGCGAGCCACGGCGGGTCGGCCTCCGCATCGGCGTCCAGGAGCGCCGCGATCCGCGCGCCCCAGATCGTCTTGAGGATCTCCACTTCCTGGGCGAAGCGCTGCCGGGTCTCGCAGTCCACGACCGACGGCTTGATCACCTTGACGGCGGCGGGCTCCCCGCCGGGAGACTCTCCCAGGTAAACCTGTCCCATGCCACCGTGCCCAATACGGCCGAGAAGCTCGTAGCCGCCCAGCTCAGCGGGGTCGTGCGGGCTCAGGGGCGCGATGTGCACGAGGGGCCTTCCTGCTCGGACGTATGGGACAGGGCTGACGTGTTCGGCCGTACCGCACACGGTATCCGCCGAGAGACACAGCCCTGTATGGGTGGAGAGGGAGAATCTGCCCGCTCCGAGCCGGACGTGGGCGCGTCGCCGCGATGGAGACTGCCGGACAGGGCCTAGCCGAGGTCTCGCCCACGCTCCTTCAGGCACTGCACCCACAACTCGTAGGCATGGCGTGCCTCGCGGACCGACTCCTGGGCGAACACCTCGTCGGCGAAGCCCACGGCCGCGGCTTGTTCCACCACGCGGACCAGGTGGGCGGCCACCTTGTCGAGACGTTCGGCGTGGGCCTCACGCAGCCGTGGCGCCAGCTCGTCCTCGCGGGCGGCCATGGCCACGAGGTCGTCGAAACCCTGTTCGTCCTGGTACGAGGAAGGGAGGTAGGGCAGGTCCGCCCCAGACAGGTGCCGGACACCCGGTAGAGCCCGCTTGGCCGACGCCTCCCGTCCGAGGACACGATGGAGCAACAGACGAGTCTGGTCCGTGCCGCGAACGCGAGCGGAGACGGCTTCCAGAGCCTCCAGCTCCAGGGCGACGTCCTCGACGGCTCCCGTCGAAAGCAGCGCACACAACCGGTCGGCGATGGCCCGGCCCGTTTCCGACGCGTCGTCGATGACATCGTTGCAGGCGTCGAGCTCGGAGAAGGCGCGCCCGGCCGTGTGGATGGCGGCTGTCACCATGGCCGGTGTATCGCCGTCGAAGCGGCCGATCGCCTGGGCGAACTGCGAGGACGTCATGGAGACCGCCGCGAGCAGGTCCTCGGCGTGCCGCTGCCTGGCCGGTCCGTTCGATGCTTCAGCGCCCACCGTTTCCCCCCGCGCTATGACGGTGTCCTGCCGTAGATCATGAACGTCGGCCGCCGGGCAGGGCAACGTGCGGCGGGATGTCTGACGGCTGAGGTACCGAGGTTGGCTGGAAATGTGCGAAGCGATATCGAAGTGGATCACGCGAGCCCCACAATGCCTCCATGCCCACCCACGAGACCGGCTTCGTCTACGTCATGAGCAACCCTGCAATGCAGGGCCTCGTGAAGATCGGGTTCACGACGCAGCTGCCCGAGGACCGAGCGCAGGAGCTCTCCAGGCCGACAGGAGTGCCGCTTCCCTTCGACGTCGCCTTTAGGGGGCTCACCATGCGGTGGAGGGAAGTCGAGCGGCTGGTCCATCAACATCTCGCGGACCAGCGGGTCTCCCGCAAGGAGTTCTTCACGGTCTCGATCGACGATGCCGTGCAGACGGTGCGCGAGTGTGTGCTGGCCGTGAACGGCATCGGGGCCTGGGAGACGGGCAGGAGGCACCTGGTCAAGAGAGGAGACCGGGTCTCCCTGTCGCTAGCCGCCGGGCAGGTCTTCGCAGTGCTGGTGATGCCCGCGCCGTTCTCCGGGAATGGCTGGGAGGTCCTCGATCTCTGGCAGGCTCATTCGGACGGCGATCAGCTGGAGATCTACGGCGCCGGGCAGCCGGGCTGGGTAGCCGGGTTCAGCGACGGAGACCATGACGGCACCGACGACCCCGTCCCGTACCTTGACCGGACACAACGCGTTGCCAATGGAGCCCTCAACGGCCGAGAACGCTTCGATACCGGGTTCCGGCTCGTCTGGCTCTCCGACGCGGCCGACGGCAGTGGCGCGTATACGAGCGTAATCTTCGAGGCTTGGGAACCTTGCCAAGTGGTGTCCCGTACCTGGAGCCCTCGGTGGACTCGGGAGGGCTTTCCTCTAGTCCTCAATGCGCTGGAGCGCGACCTTTCCGAGGGCATGCTCGAGGCCGCCCGCGCCGCGCTCGCTCTTCCGGCACCACGCAACTGGGCCCCCCGACCCGAGGGCCGCTCGTATCTGGTCCCTCCTCAGCCGGGGCCGGATGAATGGCTGCCGCAGCTCCATCGCCGAAGTGCGCGTCCACGGCGTACTCCTGGCTGACCGTGCCCACTTGTCGAGGGTGCTGAGACCGCCGCCCCGCCGCACTGCCCGACCCTAGGAGACCGATGCTCGATTCGTACCCGGAGTTCCAGCTGCGCCTACCGCACGGCGGGCCCTCGGCGAGAGGCCGGCTGCTGTCAGAGACGGGGCCCAACGGCAGCCAGAAGATGGTGGTGCTCGCAGGCTCCCCGGCGCGACCAGAGGTCGTCCCGTCGTTCCCGGAGAGAACGCCGTCCTCGCACAGATTGCGCGAGAGGCTGATCGCGGACGGGGCGATACGCGAGACCGCCACGCGGCCGGGGTGGCTCGAAGTGGTGCAGGACGTGGAATGCAATTCGCCGTCCGCCGCGGGCGACATCCTCATGGGCCGCGGCTGCAACGGGTGGCTGGAGTGGAAGACCGCCGACGGCCGCCCGCTCGCCGATTTTCTCGACCAGGTCTGGTCGGGCCCCAGCCGCGCGTGGCTGGTGCGGAGCCCCCACTCCTCCGGGCCTGACCTGTTCCGACGAGCGTGGCTTCCCGACGGAAGAGTGTCTCTCGCCGCCGTTCGACTGCGTCCGGACGTGGCCCAAGGCGTCAGCAAGGATCAGCTACGCACTTTCGTCGAGCAGGACTACGAGTCGACCGCGCTATACACCGAGAAGGTGCAGCTCGTAGAGGAGTTGCACGCCTTCTTCTCCAGGATGAGACCGGGCGACACGGTCTGCGCGGTGTCCGACGGCCGACTCTATGCCGGAGAGATCACGGGCAACGTCGAGCAGCGCATCGCTGAGGACGGAAGCCGCATTCTGTGGCGTCCCGTGGAGTGGGGCGGCGACGACGGCTTCCCTCTGAAGGAGTTGCCCGAGGAACTGCGGCAGAAAGTGTCGGTGCGTCACGACGTGGTCGACCTCACCACGGTCAAAGCAATCGTCGACGGCCTCGGGGTCACCGACAAGGAGCTCGTGGAGGAGGCGCAGGCCGATGGTGCCGGGGCCAGTGTCGAGCCCCTGGCCGTTATCGCTCGCCGTGAGGTGGAGCTGCCCGAGCCCACCGAAGTGCTGCGGGAGAAGCTCCACGTACACTCCCAGGAGTGGTTGCAGGAGGTCCGGCAACTGCTCGACGACGAGAAGCAGCTGATCTTTTACGGGCCTCCAGGTACCGGCAAGACCTTCCTCGCGCAGGAGCTCGCCGAGTTCTTCGGTGGTGGACGCGAGCAGGTCGAGCTGGTCCAGTTCCATCCTTCGTACTCCTACGAGGACTTCTTCGAGGGTTTCCGCCCTCGTGAGGACCCCGGGACGCATCAGGTCGCCTTCCGGCTCACGGCCGGCCCCTTGCGGGAGTTCGCCGAACTGGCCCGCCGGGAGGGCAACAGGCACATTCCTCACTTCCTGGTCATCGATGAGATCAACCGGGCCAACCTCGCCAAGGTTTTCGGCGAGCTCTATTTCCTCCTCGAGTACCGGGACCGGTCGATCCAGCTGACCTATTCGGACGAGGACTTCTTCCTGCCACGCAACCTCTTCATCATCGGCACCATGAACACGGCCGACCGCTCGATCGCCCTCGTCGACGCGGCGATGCGTCGGCGTTTCGCCTTCGTCGAGCTGTCCCCACGCATCGAGCCGACCCGAGGACTGCTGCGCTGCTGGTTGAAGGCCAAGGAGAGGGACTCTGAGCCCGCGGACCTGCTGGAGGCCCTCAACGCCCGCATCGACGACCCTGACTTCCAGGTCGGGCCGTCGTATCTGATGAAGCCTGGCGTCTACCGCGAGGGGGGACTGGAACGGACCTGGCGGACCAAGATTCTCCCGTTGCTGGAGGAACACCACTACGGCGAAGGCGTGGACAGCGAGGGTCGCTACGGCCTGCCGGCGCTGCGCAAGGCGCTGGCATCGCGTCCCTCACCCCCGGAACCGGGTGAAGGGCCCGGCTCGGAGTGACGCCCGTCGTTACACTCGTCGAGCACGCGCCTGCACGATCGTTCCGCCTGCCGGATGCAGCGGGCCGTGCACTGGTCGCCTCCAGGATTCTCGAAGAGGCCGGGCCGGACCCTTATGAACCAGGCGCCTGGCGGCTGCGTGCGGGGAGCAAGGTCGGGGCTGTCGCGCTGGCCGTTCCGGGCGCCGAAAGCATCACGGTGCACATCACCCCCAAGGTGCCGGTCGCTCGTCTCCTCTTCCTGGTCGGCTACAGCAGCAACCCGCGAGGCTGGCGGGACGGCAGCGTCGATCTGGCTGACCAGGACGAGCTCCTTCCGGCGCTCGCTCACGCCGTCGAGCGGCAGATCGACCGTGCACTGCGGCAGGGCTTGCTCCAGGGCTATCGGACCACCGAGGAGTCCTCCCATGTCATGCGCGGCCGGCTTCGTGAGGCCGAACAGATCCGGCACAGGTTCGGAATGCCCCTGCCCGTGGAGGTGGTTTTCGACGAGTTCACCACCGATATCGCCGAGAACCGCCTCCTCTGCGCGGCCGTAGATCGACTCCTGCGCCTCCCCGGTGTCCCAGGGGCCGTACGCGCGCGCCTGATGCACCAGCGGTCCCGGCTGGCGGACATCACACCGCTCGTGTCGGGGCAGGCACCTCCCTGCTGGCAGCCGACGCGGCTCAACGCCCGCTATCACTCGGCACTCCACCTTGCCGAGGCGGTGTTGCAGGGGTCGTCGACGGAGCATCTGCCGGGACGGCTGCGCATGGACGGATTCCTCTTCGACATGAACGGCGTCTATGAGGACTTCATCTGCAAGGCACTGCGGGAGGCAATGCGCACCTACGGCGGCAGGAGTGCCCTACAGGCGCGGAACATCCACATGGACGAAGGGGAATCCATCCGTCTGCGACCCGACTTCGTCTGGTACGGAGACTCCGGCGTGCCGACGATCGTCGCCGACGCCAAGTACAAGGCCCGCAGGAACCGCGGCTTTCCGAACGAGGACTTCTACCAAATGCTGGCTTATTGCACGGCCCTAGGGTTGCCCGAGGGGCATTTGGTGTACGCGAAGGGCAACACTCCGCACATCAGTCACCGTGTGCGACATGCCGGTACCGTCCTCCACCAGCACGCCATCGACTTGGACCAGCAGTCGGCGGGGTTGCTTGCCGAGATCGACGCGCTGGCTCGGCACATGCTTCACGGCGCGGCAATGTCGCCTCAGGGCGGGGCACCCTCTGGGCGTTCCTAGAACACCTGAGCCGGTGCACGTGACGCACGGCTGCGCATCCTGAGTCGCTGACGGCCCGTTGAAGCGGGTCTTCCCCGATTGGGCGGCTGGCCGGCATGACTCCGATGGCACCACGCGGAGCGCCGACCACGCTGGCCCCCAGGCCCCAGAGGCCGGCACTCTCTCTGCCCAGGCCCAAAGTCCCAGACAAGTCCCACAGGCGCTGGTGAATCCCCTCCTGGCTCGCATACATGCAGGTCAGGAGGGAATCGGCGGTGTTGTTTCTGAAGGCGGTCAGATGTCCCGGAACTCCACCACTATGACCTTGACCTGCATGGACGGCACCGCCTGAAGATCATCTTGCACAAATGTTGCACAAGGTGGGTTGATCAAGGTCAAGCAGCCTTCGAATACATGCCCTTGACCGCCTGGCGGACCTTCGACCCGGCGCCCGCGACGCGGTGGACATACTTACGGAGAGTACACGCCGGATCGGAGTGTCCGAGCCTGTCCGCGAGCGTGTACACGTCCACCCCGCCGTTGATCATCATGGACGCGTACAGGTGCCGGAGAGCATGCATCATCTTGTCGTGCGACTTCTCCCACCGGCGACCCTTACGAGTTGGTGCGTGATAGCGGGTGAGGCGTCGTTGCTGGCAGGTGGCATGATCCGTTTGTGGCGATCATGGTC